>NZ_JALEIL010000062.1 GCF_022770135.1 Anaerococcus sp.
CAAAGTGGAATTCATGATATATCTCATAAATCCTGGCTTTTTCTAATTCTTTCTGGCCTTGCAACTGGATTTTCCTGGTTATGCTATTACGCAGCCATTAAAAACGGCGAGGTGTCAAAGGTTACTGCAATAGATAAGACAAGTGTACTTATAACTTTTATTCTTGCCTTCATATTTCTAGGGGAAGAATTTAGCAAAAAATCCATCATAGGAGCAATACTCATTGGTATTGGAAGTCTTGTCATGGTTATCTAGGGGCTTAGGCCTCTTTTTTATTTGCTAAATTTATGTATAATGATACTAATGAGTAAAGGAGATTTTATGGCTAACAATAATTCGACATATGCAATTGAAAGAATTAAACATATTTACAAAAATTTAGAAAAAACTATAGACTCTGTACCAGATCCTATGAGAGATAAGCTTAGAAAGATGATCCTTAACGATGAAGAGCTTAAAAGAGTCATGGATGATATGGAAAACTATAGGCCGCCTAGGATTTTCCTTATGGGTAGGACTGGAGTAGGGAAGAGTTCACTCATTAATGCTATAAATGGAAGATACCTTGCTCCTGTAAATGACGTCTACTCCTACACACAGGAATGTGATATGTATGATTATCAGGAAAATGGCGAAGTCCTCATGCAGATTTTAGATACTAGGGGAACTTCCGAATCCCTTGCCCTTGATGAAAAAATATCAGCAGAAGAGACGATAAAAAAGGAAGTAAAAGAATTCATGCCTGATGTGACTATCTTTATGCTAAACGCTAGTCACAGGGATGATGTCATTACTGATGTTGAGTTTGTTAAAGGTATCTGTGAAGATTATAAAAATACAAACGGAGTTGATTTGCCAGTAATAGTTGCTATAAACAAGGTAGATGAGCTCGCTCCATCAAGAATAAAAGATCCTAAGGAATATCCAATAAGTAAGAACAAAAACATTAGTGAAGTTGTTAAATATTATGGAAAAATCATAGAAGAAGGAGAGCTTGAAGTTAAGGAAATAATCCCAGTTTCTTCCTTGATCGATTGGATGCTTGAGGATGAGTTTATAGATGTTGATTCTATAAATGACCTTTCCCAATCTAGATTAGCTGATCTTGAAATTCAATTTGATGGAAGGTTTGGTATTGAAAATCTGATTGATGCCTTGGAAGAAGCCATAAGTGATTATGATGCCATAGTCGGTCTAAGACTTGCTTGTAGGATGAATAGGGTCTTGTCAAATCTTTGCGATAAGTTTATAAATGTGTTTTCAGGCTTTGCAGCAACTGTCGCCATGGCACCTATACCCATAGCAGATATTTATCCTTTAATAGGTCTACAAATCGCTCTAGTGAGTCTAATTGCGAATCTTTCTGGCAGGACTATTAGCAAGGAAACTGCCAAGGAATTTCTCTTATCTCTTGGAGGAGTAGGTCTTGCTGGAAATCTCTTTAGACTTGGTTCTCAACAATTATCTAAGCTTTTAAATCTTATTCTTCCGACTGCTGGAACTGCGGTAAGTGCTACAGTAGCGGCCATGGGCACCAAGGCCATTGGTGAGGCTAGCAAAAGCTACTATATAGAAGGCATAGATTTAGCCAAGGTCAAGAAGGATTACAAAGATAGGGTCAAGGAAATAAAGAAAAAAGATAAGGAAAGTGAATAAGAAATTTACCTAAGGGGATGAGTTTTCTCTTAGGTTTTTCTTTTCTTACTTTATAAAATAATTAATTTATATTATAATTAAATAAAGCAAGAAAGGGGTGGCTTATGGAAAAGCAAATGTCTTTGGGCATTGATTTTATAGAAGATAAAAGAGAAAGCCTTCATATTTGTAAGGATAACAAAAAGGTCGATATGTCTATTGAGGAAATATTCAATCATGATAAATACGATTCGATTTTGGCTGTGACTTACTCAATCTCTACGACCTTCCTCAATAAATATATCAAGGACTTCGACAAGGTAGAGATTGTAGTTGGGATAAACGAAGACAAGGTCCAACAATCTGCCAATATTTTTGCCAAAAAGCTCAAGGCACAGATTAAAGAAGTTCTTAACAATACAAGCATTAAGACCTACCAAGGTCTTGATATGGATATGAAAAGAAAGCTAGCAGAGAAATCTTTTGAGGTAAAAGTTCCTTTTGGAGCAAGTATCCACTCTAAATTCTATCTTCTAGAAAATAGGGAAAGTGGTCAAAATAGGATAATCCTAGGATCTTGTAATCTATCGGAGATGGCCTTTCAAAAAACTACAAGCCAATATGAGAATATTATAATATATGATGATAGCGAGCTTTTTGGTATTTATAAGGACTATTATGAGTCCTTCTCGGATATTTTAACAAATTATTTCCCAAAAGAGCTTATGGTAACTAATAAGAAAAAGCTTGAAAATATTAAGGATACTGATTCGGTAATTGTCCTAACTAACGAAGAAGTGGAAAAGATAAAGAAAAATCAAGCAATAGAGTTAATCCTAAAAGTAGAAGACTTTAAGGCGAATTCTCTAATTCCTGCTGACGCCATAGGACAGATTAAGGATATGGATGAGGATAAAAAGGCCCTTGATGATGAGAAAATTAGAGATAATGACTTGGATAATCAAGCCTATAAGCTAGTTCGTGAATCGGTTAATAACAGAACCAAAGAGCCTACAATCAAGAAAGCTCCTGCTATCAAAAAGCTTGTCAATGACACAGTTAAGACTATAAAAGTAAATACTGATATTGAATCAGGCGACAGAACACTCTTGTTCTCAAAGCCAGAGACTAGAAATATAGGAAAAGCTAAGAGTGGCCTTCTGGTTAAAAGTGAGCTAACAGATGAATTTATTCCTTTTGGGGAAAAGAAAGATATTGAAGAAATTAGAAAGGCCCTAAGCCTCCTTGATGAGTTTATACATACTTTCGAATCCTTTGTCCACAAATACGACGATAAGTATGGGCAGAGGATAATGGAAGCAATATTTTATGCCTTCACGGGACCATTTCTCTATGAAATTAAGAAACTAGCAAGAACTAGCGAGGAAAGAAATGATATTCCCCAATTTCTATTTATTGGAGGAACTGCTGGAAGTGGAAAGTCTTCTCTTATAAAGATGATAAATAAGATGCTTGGCCTAAGTGATAAGGCCTATTACAATTTCTCAGAGCTTGCAAGTGGGGCCCAGGCCAAATCTAATAGGGTCAAGGTAATCGAAGGATGGGCTAGGGAAGATAATGTCTATCCAATTATTATAGATGAATTTTCTCTAGAATTTTTCACAAAAGCAAACTACGGCCGTGACCTAATATTAAATACTACAAATAGCCAGGTCGAAATCGTAAGTCCTTTTCCTGTAACTATAGGTACCACCAATGCCGACGGCTATACCCTCCCTCCTGAAGCAAGGAGAAGGTCCTATTATCTAAAAATAGACAAAAAGTTTGACGATAAATACAAGAAAGACTCTCCTTTAGTATACAAGGAGCTTTATGAGAAGATGGATAATATCCTCTTTACTGATTTTTCTCTACAAATGGCAGTTAGACTTGACAATAGTGATGACTATGAATGGAATCACTTTGCCGATGGGTCTGGCAAGGTAGACTTTTTGTATCAGACAAGGGAGATCTTTAGAGACTATTATAAGTCCTGCGGCATGCCTCTACCAAGATATTTTCCTACTAAGAGGTATACGGATGATTTTGAATCCAATCAGGAAAAATGGAGAAAGCTATATAAGAGAGCAGGAGAGAAGGAATTTGTCTTCGATATAGAAACAGGATCGCTCTTTTTTAATACGGCGACTATTGATGAAAACAAGGGCAATTATGAAAAGCCATCAGAAATATACAAGCAAGCCCTAGATCAAAGTGTCCTTGTAGGAACAATTGGTGGACTTGATATAGAGTTAGACGCCAAGGCCTTTTTCGAATGGATTGATGTGAGAAATCCTTACATAGAAGAGTATAAGAAATTCTTAAGAGCTTACTATTATGATAAGGATAAAAAAATTAGAAAAGAAAATGGAAAAATAACATTCCCTTTGGATAAGAATTCTAAAGATAGTGATATTATAAAACAAAGCCTTATCTATATGACAAAAGATACACTTATAGAAGAAAGTGATAGTGAAGTTAAATTTGATGAAGACAAGCTACTTAGATGGCTAGGAATTGATGAAAGTAGTATCCTATCTAAGTTTTTAGATAAGTTTAAATAAAATTGAGGAAAAGAATAAGTTATGGAATATTTTTTAGACACAGCGAAGATCTTAGGACCAATATTAAAATGCCTTTGCTATGGGGGATTTTGCTGATTTATTTGATAATAATTTATAAATTAAGATATAAGAGAAAAATCCTTCCTATACAATTAGTGAGTTTATCTATAATAGAAATAGCTTTATTGCTCTGGTACTATGAGGGTAAGCTTTTATTTATCAGAGAAGGACTCCCTCTTTATCATTGTAGGATAGCAGCTTTTATGATGACCATTAGCTATTTTCGTAAAGATTATAAATTAAGTAATTACTTTGCCTGGCTTGGAATAATAGGTACACTAATAGCCTTTAGCTTCCCAGATCCTTCAAAATTTCTTTGGCCACATATAACAAACCTAACTTATGTGCTTGGCCATAGTTTATCGATGGGGTCTGCTCTTATGATACTAACAGATGAGAGAAGAGGTCTTGATTTTAAATTTATCTGTAAAATAACTCTAATCATGAATTTTGTGATTTATCTTGTAAATAAAATTGCATCGGCAAATTATGGTTACTTAGACCACTTACCAGATTCATTTCCTATGAACTTCCCTAGCCCAGTCCTATATCTTGGCATAAGTTTTGGAATGATTGTTCTAATATATGAACTTAGTAAAATTAATTTGAAGAAGCTTTTGACAAGTAAAAATTAGAAAATATAATATCATCGAACAATGTTCGATAACTGAAAGGATCTCTTATGCTAAGAAAAAATGGCTCTAAGTCTATGATTATGAAAGTCTGCAGGCAAATAGTAGCAGAAGAAGGAATTGCAGGGCTAAATATGAGAAAGGTTGCGAAGCGAACGAATCTTGCTATAGGATCGATTTACTATTATTTTCCCTCCAAAGATGAACTTTTGATAGCTAGCATCGAAAGTGTCTGGGATGATATATTTAGCCTTGATCAAGTCGATTTAGGAAAAATAAAATTAAGCGAATATATTTCTTTAACCTATACAAATATAAAAAAGGGAATGGAGAAATATCCTAATTTTTTAAACATTCATTCAATGAGTTTTTCGTCAAGTAAAGATAAAAAAGCAAGACTTGTCATGGATGATTTTCTTACTGAACTAAGAGGAAATATTATTGAGATCTTGGCAAATGATTGTGATATCAGAGTAGATGTCTTTGATGAGAATTTTACCCAGGAAGACTTCGCTGATTTTATAATTACAAATATAATAAGTCTTTGGTTAAGCCAGAAATCAGCTGACTTTACGATTAAGATGATAGAGAAACTTTTATACTGACCGACGAGGGAGTCGGTTTTTAAATAAGTATAACCGAACAATGTTCGAATAAAATCCGTGGATAATTGTTTTAAAAAAGGAGAAGATTATGAAAAAATACATAAACATGGCAATTTTTTACGCTGTCCTTGCTATGATGGCAGGAGTTTTTTACAGAGAATTTACAAAATATATGAATTTTGATGGTACTTCTAGCCTTCTCAGAATTCACCCTCACTTATTTGTCCTAGGGGTGATAATGTATTTACTAATATATCTAATGTCACTATCATTAAATTTTGATGAGAATAATAAAATAGATAAGCATTTAAAATTCTATAATGTTGGATTGGTATTAAGTGCAGTAATGATGTTTGTAAGAGGACTATCTGAAGTTTTAGCAAGGAATTTAAGTAATGGAGAAGAGGCAATGATTTCAGGTGTTGCTGGTTTGGGTCATATAATTCTGGGAGTATCCTTAATCTTGGTTCTCTTAGATATTAAAAAATTAAATCCTAATAAAGTCAAGAATCTATAAGAATAAAAAAGATTTATCACAATCGTTGGAGAGGGGTCATGATTTAAACGATAATAATTTACAAAGTTACTTAAGGAGTAAATAGGTAAGTCTTATATTAGTAAAATTATATTTAGATGAGCTACATCTTAGGCATATTATAAAAGGTCGCATTAATCCTAAATTGGAAATAGCTAGTTTATAGATAGGAAAGCAAAGCAATCTTATATTAATTTCATTTAAGTTATATATTAATATTAGTAAGTCTATATTTCTATATATTTATATTTAAATTAAATTATGATATAATATATAAAAGAAATATTAATCAGGAGGGCTTTATGTTTAGGAAAATCATAAAATTTATAAAGCTAGTATTATTTGCACTTTTGCTAGTTTTGGGTCTAATTTTGATATATGATAGGTTTTTTTCTTATAAGAACATAGCTATTGTTCACAATAATCAGAATGTAAGAAATATTGAGATATTTTTAACTGATAACAATGTGGCAATCAACAATATCGATACAAGTAGGATGGATACTGATATGTGCAAGAGAAAGATAGAAGGAGCTGATGGGGTAATTTTTGCTGGTGGAAATGATTTTGATCCAGATATATATGGAGGAGATAGGTCTTTGGTAGAAGAGTATAGTAGAGAAGACGATGAGAAGAGCTTAGAGCTTTTGGACTACTGTATCAAAGAAAATAAGCCGATTTTAGGTATATGTAGGGGTATGCAGCTTATTAATATCTATTATGGTGGAAGTCTCTATGATGATTTGGAAAAACAATTCTCTAAAGAAATAATTCACAGAGGAAGTGATAAGACCCTTACTTATCACGAGATAAATATAAGAGGAGGAACTAGCCTTTCGAAAATTGTTAAATCTGATAGGATCGAGGTAAATTCCTACCACCACGAGGGAATTAAGGATTTGGCAGAAGGCTTAAGTGTGAGTGCGACAAGTGATGATGGCCTAATAGAAGCAATAGAAAATCCATATTACTCTTACATGCTAGGAGTGCAGTGGCATCCAGAGCTTTCTTATGAAAATGATAAATACTCTAAAAAAATCCTAAAAGATTTTGTAAAACATTCGAATGCGGGTAAGAATTAACTATGAACTATGTAAATGATTATGAAAAAATTGGCAAAATTGGAAAATATAATAAATATATCCTAATGAGCAAGTCTCCCAGAAGGAGGGACTTGCTTAGTTTTCTTAAGCCAGAAATTGCCTCTATAAGAATCGATGAGAGAGCTATCGAAGAAAAATATATGGAAAAGTACAAGGACTGTGACTTTATAGAAAGGGCCGGCAAGGCCTGCTCTGAGATTGCCAAGGCTAAATCCGATGTCGACTTAGTCAAAGATTGCCTTTATATATCGTCTGATACTATGGTTATTATGGATGATAAAATATATGGCAAGCCTAGGGATATGGCAGAGGCAAGGGAGATGTTTATGTCCTACTTAGGCAAAAGTCACTTTGTAATAACTGGAGTTTGCCTGAGAAGTGAAAATTATTTGGATGTTTTTTATTCTATAGCTGAAGTTAGATTTACCGATTACTATAAGGCGTTGGATGAAATAATTGATGGATATTTAAGGGAAGAAAATGTTATGGATAAGGCTGGGGCCTATGGGATCCAAGACCTAGATCCAAGGCTAATTTCTTTTATTAATGGAGATATAAATACCATAATTGGCCTTCCTGTTAGTGAAGTAAGTAGAAGAATTTTAGGAGAGAAAAATTGATAAAATATGTGTTGTGGGACGTTGATGGAACTTTACTAAACTTTCACCTGGCTGAAGAAAATGCCATTAGGGCTTGTTTCGATCAGTACGATTTGGGTGACTTATCAGATGATAGGCTGGCAGTTTATAGAAATATAAACAATAAATATTGGAAGGCCCTAGAAAGAGGAGAAATCACTAGAATCGAGGTGCTAGAAGGAAGATTTAAAGAATTTTTTGAAAAATACGGTTACAATACCGAGATTGTCAGTGACTTTAACATATCCTTTCAGGAAAATTTGGGTAAGACCTATGTTTTCAATGATAAGGCCTATGAAACTGTAAATAAGCTAGGAGAAAAATACAAGCAATACGCTGCAACTAACGGATCTGCTATAGCCCAAGAGGGAAAGCTAAAAGGAGCAGGACTAGATTCTATCTTTGAGGACGTATTTATATCAGAAAAAATAGGATTTGAAAAGCCAAGCAAGGAATTCTTTGACTATATCTTCGATACTGTTGGCTCTAAGGAAAAGTCCGAATATGTGATTATAGGAGATTCCTTGACCTCTGATATTAGGGGAGGAAACAATTCTGGTATCAAAACTATTTGGTTTAATCCTGATAGACTAAAGAAGGATAAAGATATTTATTTCGACTACGAAGTAAATAGCTTAGAAGAAGTGCTCGATATATTGTAGGTTACTATGGACGAGAAGATTATAAAAGATAAACTATTGGAAAATTTCCTAAAATATGTATCTATTCCTAGCCAATCGAATGAAGAAAGTAAAGAAATCCCCTCTAGCGAGGGCCAGCTAGTTCTAGCTAAGAAACTTGCCAAAGAATTAGAAGAGCTTGGAGCAAAAAACATTAGGATAAATGAATATGGAGTATTGCAAGCGGTAATTGAAGCTAGGGGAGTTGATGAAAGAGATACTCCAAAAATCGGCTGGGTTTGCCATCTAGATACGGTTGATGTTGGTCTAAGTCCTGATATAAATCCTAGAATTGTAAAATCCTACGATGGGACAGACATTATCCTAGATTCAAGTGAAAATATTTTACTTAGCCCAAATGAAGAAAAAAGCCTAGCTAATTACTTGGGAGATGACTTAATAGTCACAGATGGCAAGTCTGTTCTTGGGGCTGATAACAAGGCAGCTGTAGCCAATGTTATGACAGCTATCTGGTATCTTAGAGAAAACTCATCGATAGATCACGGGAAGATTTATCTAGCCTTTGTGCCTGATGAGGAAATTGGGCTAAGAGGAGTGCGAAAGATTGACTTCGATAATTTTGATGTTGATTTTGCCTACACTATTGATTGCTGTGAGCTTGGGGAGCTTATTTATGAAACCTTCAATGCTGCAAGTGGGAATCTCAAAATAAGGGGTCTTAGTGCCCATCCCATGTCTTCTAAAAATAAACTCGTAAATCCTATAATGATAGCCCATGATTTTATCTCTATGCTTGATAGAAGCAAGATGCCCGAGCATACAGAAGGTAGGGAAGGATATATTTGGATAACGGATATTAAATCTGATGTAATTAATTGCGAAGTCAAATTTAACATTAGAGACCACGATAAGGAAAAATTTCTTGAGAAAAAATCTTACCTAAGGAAAATTACAGATTTACTTAAAGAAAGATACATTAAGGCAAAAATTGAGATCGAGATAGAAGATACTTACGCCAATATTATAGATAGTGTCAATGATGATAATTACCTTGCTATTGAAAAATTAAAAAAAGCTTTCACGAAACTTGAAATCACTCCTAAGATTATCCCTATGAGGGGAGGGACCGACGGATCTTATCTATCTACGAGGAATATCCTTACCCCAAATTATTTCACTGGAGCTCATAACTTTCATTCAAACAAGGAATTTATACCTATGGATTCTTTCTACAAGTCTTTCCTAGTAACTTTAGAACTTATGAGTGTGTAGGGCTCTTATAGCTTTATTTATAAAAAAAGGTATATTAAATAGGCAATTCATAATATTTATAAGGAGGAAATATGGATAAAAGTGGGCCCAATCTGAGGCTTAATTAAATAAGGCTAGTTGAGGTTTACTTATTCATGCCTCGATTAGCTTGTCTAATGGAGGTAAAAATGACAGATAAAAATTATGATGTAGAAAGGCTTAACAGGACCCAAGAGATGATCAATAAGATGGATCCTGTTGATATAGCGGACAAACTTGAAATTCTGCCAGAAAAGGACGTAGCGATTTGGATTAAGCTACTTAAAAAAGATCTCTTGGCAGATGCATTTACTGAACTAAAACCTGAAAACAAGGCGAGAATTGTAAATATTCTATCAGAAGAGAAGATAAAAGATCTGGTAAGAGATTTGGATGAGGATGAGCTTGTAGATACCCTACAGGAGCTACCTGCAAATATCACGAAGAAACTTATGACTTTCCACATAGATAAGGACAGGAGAAAGGTCGTTAATGAGCTTTTAGGCTATCCTAAAGAGTCAGTCGGCTCTATCATGACAGTTAACTTCTTGTCAGTGAAGGAAAATATTAGTCCTAAACAGGCTCTCGATAAGATAATGGAATCAGATCTTGATGCAGAAAAGCTTGAACAGATATGGCTTACCAATAACTCCTTAGTCTTAATAGGTTTTGTTTATATTGCAGATCTTTTAAGATACCAGGATAAGTCCCTAAATGAGCTAGCTAATAGCATAAGTGTAACTGTTAATCCTAACGATGACCAAGAAGTTGTTGCAAAACTTTCCTATAAGTATGATTTGGGAGAAGTGCCTGTAGTCGATTCTGAAAACAGACTAATCGGTATAGTTCCAGCAGAAGATGTAATCGATGTAGCACACGAAGAGTTCCAAGAAGATATGTCAAACATAACAGGTATTTCTGATAACTCTGATTCTTACCTAGTTGAATCAAGCTTTAAAATTGCAAAAACAAGGACTACTTGGCTTATTATATGTCTACTTACAGCAACGATGACTGGATTCATTATCCACAAATACGAGAGTTTACTTGCAAGTGCAGTTGCCCTAACAGCCTATATTCCAATGCTCATGGATTCGGGTGGAAATGCTGGAAGTCAGGCTTCAACGACAGTAATTACATCCCTTTATAGGGGAGATATTGAGTTTAAAGACTTCTTTAAGGTCATACTCAAGGAAGCAAGTATAGGTTTAATTACAGGAGTTATTCTGGTAGTAATAAACTTTATAAGATTGATGCTTATGGATCAAGCACAAATTGGTGTCAATCTTACAGTCTCTATAACCCTTTTGTTAACAATAATATTTTCCAAAGTCATGGGTGGAGTGTTGCCACTTATGGCAGAAAAATTTAATATAGATCCTACAGTAATGGCAGGACCGCTCATTACAACAATAGTTGATACACTTGTACTTCTAATATATTTTGAAGTTGCATCAATCTTACTAGGATTATAGATATTAAGGCCGCGATTATTTCGTGGTCTTTTATAATGTCTATATTTATATAGAATTTACATTAGTCTAAAATAAAAATATTCTAGGATTATAAAATAAACAGTCTGAATAGAGATTTGTATATCAAATCAGGAAACTATTGCCATTGTTAAAAAATAGAGGATTATCGGATTAAGAAAATAATAAAATATACAAAATAAATTATTTTTATTTGATAAGTTGTAAAATCAATATGATTTATATAATTCTCGGTATAATATAGACAGAGGTATTTATGAAAAAGGGAATTATAAAATTAAATGATGGTACAGAAATTTTCTATGAAGAAGCAGGATGTGGAGAAAACTTGTTTCTTCTTCATGGAAATGGTGGAGACTCATCATACTTTGAATACAATATTGGAGAACTATCAAGGAAATTTCACCTATATCTTATAGACTTTAGAGACCATGGAAAAAGTGACAATGCCAGAGACAAATTGACTTTCGAGCTTATGGCAAGTGACCTCAAGGAGATTTTTGAAAAACTTTCTATAAAGAGTGCTAATATTTTAGGATTTTCTGATGGAGCAAATCTTGCCCTCTTATTCACAATCAGATATCCTGCTCTAGTAGAGAAATTAATTTTAAATGCTCCAAACATAAGATTTAGTGGAACTAGACTTTTAAGCAGAACAATTAGCCTTGGGGAGAATATTTTTTGGAATATCTTGCCCTTTTTTAAGAGAAATAAGAGGGTTGCTGCCTTACTTTTGAAAGATTTGAGATTAAATAAGACAGACCTAGGAGATGTTAAAAGTGAGGTTTTGATAATAGTTGGATCTTTCGATCTGATAAGGCTTGATCATGTGAAGAACATTTCTGAATCAATCGATCGTTCAAGGCTTGTCATAGTAAAAAAAGCAGGCCATAAGCTAGCGAGATCTCATCCCTATTTATTTAACAAACTTGTAATGGAATTTATGGAGGGAAATAATGAACAAATTAGTAAATAAAAAGAAAGCTACTATATTTTTATCCTTAGTCTTACTTGCTCTTATTGCTTTTATAGTAGGAAAGGCAAGTAAAGATCATTATGTTAATGGCTTCCTTCTTGTTTTTGCTATACTTTCATTTACAGGAATAGGCATTCTATCTAAAGACTTTCTTAGGAAAGTTAAAGAAAAGTATGGTGACTTCGCCCTAAGAGTAATTAAAGAGCTTATACAAAAAATAAATAGTATATTTATAATTCTATATGGAACATATATTATACTTTCAGTAATTTCTTTAGAGAATTTCTATAATATAGGCAATGTAAGCAAAGAGTTAACGGCTATAGAACTTGTTTTGCTTACTATATACTTGCTTTTAGGATATTTATTCTTAATCGTGGGGAGACTATCTATAGATAAGCAAAAGAAATCAGTAAAACTTCTTATGCTTACTGGTTTTTGTCATATTTTCTTTCTTCTTGCAATTGGTGAAAATGTGGTGTCAATCCTACCTGTCCTTATCCTAATGGGCCTTGGATTTTATACTAGAAAGTTTTTGTTTAAGGAGAGATTCATCTATAGTTGGGAAGAGAAGACTGTAGATTGTATACTCTTTCTTGTAGGATTTTTCTTCTATATTTTAAATATAAATAGGAATAAATACCACAGCTTGCCCCTTAGCCTTATATACATTATTCTTATCCTAGGTATTTTTATCCTACTTACTAAGCTAATATTTTCTTATATGAAAAAGGGAGGAGAGGGTCTTTACGAGACAAATATAGACGATTTAGACTCATTGATTGATAAATATGGGTCAAGTCAATCCCTAGCTTCTGGACTTTCTTTCCTAAATGATAAATATATATATTATTATAGGAACGAGGACGGAGAAAAAACTGTAGCCTTTCAATATCAAGTCATTAATAACAAGGCAATAGTCATGGGCGAGCCTTTTGGAAAAGAAGAGGATATTGCCTTAGCGCTCTTTGCTTTTAATGAAGCATGCCAAAAGTCGGGCCTTAATCCTATATTTTATGAAGTAGGTGAGAGTTTCACCCTAAGCCTACACGATTATGGATATGATTTTATGAAATTTGGGGAAAATGCCATGGTTAATCTCACAGACTTTTCCCTAAAAGGAAGAAAGAAATCCACAGAGAGAAATATACTAAATAGATTTGCCAAAGAAGGCTATAAATTTCAGCTTGTATCTTATCCCTATACTGATGAATTCCTAGATAAGTTAGAAGAAATTTCAAATTCTTGGCTAAAGGATAAAAGAGAGAAGGGCTTTTCCTTAGGATTTTTCGATAGAGCTTATCTAAGAAGAACTGAAATAGCAATTGTTTTGGATAAAGATGATGAGATAACAGCCTTTACTAATATCATGCCAAACAAGAATCCAGAAGTCCTTACTATAGATTTGATGCGTTACGATCAAGATAAAAATGTTAATTCTATGATGGATTTTCTATTTCTTAACCTGTTTATCTATGGTCAGGAAAACTCATACAAGTATTTTAATCTCGGGATGGCACCCCTATCAAACGTTGGTCTTATGAAATCAGCCTATCTTTCAGAAAGACTCGCCTATCTTGTTTATAAACACGGCAGTAGATTTTATTCATTTAAGGGACTTAGAAATTATAAGCAGAAATATGCTAGTATATGGCTTCCTAAATATATGGCCTACGCTAAGGGGAATTGGCTTTTATATTCTCTATTAGCTGTAGCTCTAATTGATAAAAAAAGTACGAAAAATAATAAATAATCTTTTGATAGTCGGAAATTATAGTATAATGATTATATCCTAGTAAAAGAATAGGGTATAAAGGAGTTTTTATGAAAGATAGTAAGGTAATTTTAATTGGAGATGGAGCAGTTGGCTCCTCCTTTGCTTATGCTTCCACAATACTTGGCATAGGCAGGGAACTCGGAATAATTGATATAAATGAAGACAAGGCTTACGGAGATGCTATGGACTTATCAGATGCTTTAAGTTTTTCTAAGCCAAAGTCAATCTATAAGGCAGACTATAAGGATTGCAAGGATGCCGAAGTTGTCGTAATAACAGCAGGGATACCACAAAAGGATGGGGAGACAAGACTTGATCTAGTAGAGAAAAACCTATCTATTTTCAAAGACATGGTAGGAAAAGTTGTAGATTCTGGTTTTGATGGAATATTTCTTGTAGCAAGTAACCCAGTAGATATTCTAACGTATGCTACTTGGAAATTTTCAGGCTTTCCTGCAAACAAGGTAATAGGGACAGGAACAACCCTCGATTCTTCTAGATTTAAGAAAGAGATTGCTCAACTTATAGGAATAGATCCTAGAAGTGTTGACGCCTTTATCCTTGGTGAACACGGAGATAGCGAATTTGCAGTTTGGTCTCACACAAACATCGGTGGCCTACCAATTTATGAATGGGTTAAGGCAAACAGCGAAGTTGATGAGCTAGCCCTACTTGATACATTTGAGAAGACAAAAAATGCTGCCTATGAGATTATAAAGAAGAAGGGCGCAACATTTTATGGAATAGGCATGGCTCTAGCAAGAATTGTTGAATCAATTATTAATGATGAGAACTCAGTATTTTCTACATCTTCATATCTTAATGGAGAATACGGACTAAAGGATATTTATATAGGAGTGCCAACTGTTATAGGTAAAGATGGTGTAAAATGGGTTATAGAAGTACCTTTGACCGATACAGAAAATGAAAGAATGCAAAAATCAGCAGAAACCCTTAAAAATATAATAGATAAGTCATTCTAAATTGGCTAAAAGAAGCGGGTTAAATATCTCGTTTCTTTTTTTGCTTATATGAATACGATTTCAATATAGTAAAACGTTATCAGAGAGAATTTATCACAACTTTGATTTTAATAATAAGTATCATCAGAGATTTCAAGGGGGATTAATTTAGCGAAATAAAGTTGACATGAAAACGTATATTTGATATTATAAAGATGATCATATGATCAATTTTCATTTAGGAGGAAGAAATGAAAAAATTAGGTTTACTGCCAAGGCTAATCATAGCCATCATTTTAGGTATTCTAATCGGTCTATTTGGACCAGCAGTCCTTGTAAGAATATTAATTACCTTTAATGGACTATTTGGCAACTTCCTAAACTTTGTTATTCCTTTAATCATCATGGGATTTGTTATCCCAGGTATAGCAGACTTAGGAAATGATGCAGGTAAGACACTAGCTATTACTGCTGGAATTGCATATCTATCAACAGTAATATTCGGTACGGCTACATATTTCACAGGAAGCGCTATATTACCACACTTTATAGATCCTGGTACAATGAACTTCAACCCTGACCAAAACACAGGTAAAGTTCTTGAGCCATTCTTTGAATCACCAATGGATCCTATATTTAGTGTAACAACAGCACTTATTATATCCTTTATATTGGGTGTTGGTATTGCTGCAGTTAAGGGAGAATTCCTTAAAAAAGCAGTACACGAGTTTTCTGATATTATTACCAAATTAATTTCAAACATAGTAATTCCTTTATTGCCTATCCACATAGCTGGTATTTTTGCTAACTTGGCATATCAAGGAACAGTAGCAAAGGTATTATCAGTATTCTCAAAAGTATTTATAATGGTAATTATACTTCACTGGTTGACTATTTTGATTCAATACACTATAGCAAGTTCTATGTCTGGAGGAAGCCCATTTGAAAAAATCAAAAATATCTTCCCAGCTTATATGACAGCAGTAGGTACCCAATCATCAGCAGCAACAATCCCTGTAACATTAAGACAAACCTATAAAATGGGTGTTAACAAGGGTATAGCAGATTTTGTTATTCCTCTTTGTGCTACAATCCACTTATCTGGTTCAACCATTACCCTTACATCTTGTGCTATGTCAATACTTATGCTACAAGGTGGAGATGTTACTTTAGCTCACATATTCCCATTCATTCTAATGCTTGGTGTGACTATGGTTGCAGCACCAGGAGTACCTGGAGGGGCAGTAATGGCGGCTTTAGGAATTCTTCAATCTATGCTTGGATTTACTGAACCTATGACAGCCTTAATCATAGCTTTGTACGTTGCCCAAGACTCTTTTGGTACAGCTTGCAATATTTCTGGTGATGGCGCTATCGCATGTATAGTAAATAAGATTAGCGGATTTAAATTAGATCCAAAGGCTAATGAAGCTTACATTGATGAATTAGTTAAATAAAAGAAAAAGTTAAAATAGGACTCTTTTGAGTTCTATTTTTCCGCTTATACATATTTCTTTAACGTATTACATAAGGAGAGACTATGACTATTACAAGAAAAAAGAAAACAATGGATGGAAATACTGCAGCAGCTCACGTATCTTACGCATTTTCTGATGTTGCAGCAGTTTATCCTATTACACCATCTTCACCAATGCCTGAATTTATTGACAAGTGGGCTGCTCAAGGTAGAAAAAACCTTTTCGGAAATGAAGTTTCAGTTACAGAGATGCAACACGAAGCTGGAGCTGCTGGTGCTGTTCATGGATCATTAGCAGCAGGTGCATTGACATCTACATATACAGCAAGCCAAGGATTCCTCCTAATGATTCCAGATATGTTCAAAATGGCAGGTGAGAGACTTCCTGCAGTATTCCACGTAGCAGCTCGTTCTATTTCTACTTGTACAATTAATATGTACGGTGACCACCAAGATGTTATGGCAGGTAGACAAACTGGCTTTGCGATGCTCGCATCAGGATCTGTTCAAGAGATTATGGACTTATCTCCAGTTGCCCACTTAGCAGCAATTAAGGCTAGAATTCCATTTGTTAACTTCTTTGATGGATTTAGAACAAGTCACGAGATTCAAAAAATAGAAGTTTGGGACTATGACCAATTTGAAGACATGGTTGATTACGAAGCAATTGATGCCTTTAAAAACGATTCCCTATCTCCACATAGACCAACCATGCGTGGTGTATTTGAAAAGGGTGGATATTTCCAAAGAACTGAAGCACAAAATGAAGCATATGATAGATTGCCAGCTATAGTTGAAGAATATATGGATAAGATTAACGAAAAAATCGGCACAGATTATTCATTATTCAACTATGTAGGAGATCCTGAAGCTACTGATATCATAATTGCAATGGGCTCTGGAACCGATACAATCAATCAAACTGTTGATAGATTAAACGAAGAAGGTAGAAAAGTAGGACTTGTTAAAGTTCATCTATATAGACCATTTTCAGCTGAACATTTATTGAAAACCATTCCACAGACAGTTGAAAGAATCGCTGTTTTAGATAGAACAAAAGAAAAAGGTTCTGTTGGTGAGCCTTTATACCTAGATGTAGTAGAAGTGTTTGCTAATTCTGATAGAAATCCAAAGATCATTGGCGGTCGTTTCGGTCTTGGTCAAAAGGACACAAACCCTGCTCATATCAAGGCTGTATTTGACAACCTAGCAAAAGAGGACGCAAAAAACCACTTCACAGTTGGTATTGATGATGATGTAATGCATACATCACTAGAATTTGATAAGAGCTTCGTAATAGATGATGGTAAAACAAATAGATGTATCTTCTGGGGTAATGGTGGTGATGGTACTGTCGGTGCTAACAAAAATGCTATCAAGATTATAGGTGATAACACTGACATGTTTGCTCAGGGCTACTTCGACTACGACGCTAAAAAGAGTAACGGTCTAACCCTATCTCACTTGCGTTTCTCACCAAATCCAATTCATGCGGCTTACCTAATAGATGAGGCTGACTTTGTATCATGCTCACCTCAAGCCTATGTAAAACAATACGAACTAACTAAGAACCTAAAAGATGGCGGAATCTTCCTCCTAAATACAATTTGGAGTATGGAAGAATTAGAAGAGCATATGCCAGCTGCTATGAAAAAAGATATAGCAGAGAGAAATATCCAATTCTACACTGTAAATGCTTCAAAAATCGCCCTAGAAGTTGGATTAGGCCACAGAACAAACATGGTAATTCAAACAGCCTTCTTTATTCTATCAAAAGTTCTTCCAATTGATGATGCTATAAATTATCTAAAAGAATCTATTCAAGCTTCATACGGAATGAAGGGTCAAGATATTGTTGATATGAACAACAAGGCAGTTGATAGGACAAGAGAAGAATTATCTAAGGTAGAAGTTCCAGATAGTTGGAAGAATCTTAAGGTAGAAGCAGCAGAAGATAATACAGATGAGCCAGACTTCATTAGAAATATGGTTAAACCAATCATCAATCTTCACGAAGATGATCTACCTGTATCAGCTTACCTACCATATGATGATGGACAATATATGGCGGGAACAAGCCAATATGAAAAGAGAGGTATAGCTCTATTCGTACCAGAATGGAAGATTGAAAATTGTATCCAATGTAACCAATGTTCATTTGTATGTCCTCACGCAACCATTAGACCATTCTTATTAGATGAAGAAGCTAAAGCAAATGCTCCAGAAGGCTTTGAAACGAAGAAGGCTATAGGTAAGGGACTAGAAGGATATGAATTTAGAATCCAAGTATCTCCATATGACTGTATGGGATGTGGTAACTGTGTAGATGTATGTCCTGCTCCAACAAAGGCCCTAGAGATGAAGCCAATTGATGAGCAAATAAATAAACAAGCAGACAATTGGGAATATGCTCACAACAAAGTTGGATACAAAGATGACGAAATTGAAGCTAACAATGTGAAAAATTCTCAATTCTCAAGACCTCTACTAGAATTTTCTGGAGCATGTGCAGGATGTGGAGAAACACCTTACGCTAAGCTAATCACTCAACTATATGGGGACCATCAACTTATCTCAAACGCTACAGGATGTTCATCAATCTGGGGTTCATCAGTTCCATCAATGCCATATTGTACAAATAACAAGGGCGAAGGTCCTGCTTGGGCTTCATCACTATTTGAAGATGCGGCAGAATATGGTTACGGAATGCTTTTAGCAAGTAAGGCTAACAAACTTGCCCTAGAAAATCTCATGAAGAAATTCCTAGGACTACATGTACAAAGCCCATTAAATGATGCCTTTAATGAATGGTTAGAAAATAACAATGACTTTGAAGCAAGCAAGAAAGCTGCAATAAAAATAGAGTCACTTCTAGGAAATGAAATCGATGACCCAGAAGCTAAGAGAATAGTAGGAAGAGTTAAGGCACTTAAGGACTACATGGTTAAGAAGAGTCAATGGATATTCGGCGGTGACGGCTGGGCTTACGATATAGGATTTTCAGGAGTAGATCACGTACTTGCAAGCGGAGAAGATATCAACATCATAGTATTCGATACAGAAGTTTACTCTAACACAGGTGGTCAATCTTCAAAGGCAACACCACTTGCAGCAGTTGCAAAATTTGCCGCATCAGGTAAAAAAGTACGTAAAAAAGACCTCGGTCTAATGATGACAACCTATGGATACGTATACGTTGCGCAAGTTGCTATGGGAGCAAACCAAGCTCAAACACTTAAGGCAATCAAGGAAGCAGAGGCTTATCCAGGACCATCACTAATCATTGCTTACGCTCCATGTATCAACCACGGTATCAAGGCTGGAATGGGCAAGACTCAAAGAAGAGAAAAAGAAGCTGTAGCTTCAGGTTACTGGCACTTATGGAGATTCAACCCACTCCTAGCAACAGAAGGCAAGAATCCATTCACTTTAGATTCAAAAGATCCAGAAGAATCCTTCCAAGAATTCCTTCAAGGTGAAGTTCGTTACGCATCACTTAAGAAGGCCTTCCCTGAAAGTGCAGACCAACTATATGCAGAAGCAGAAGAAGCAGCACGTGAAAGATTAGAATCTTACAAGAAAATGGCGCAAGGAAAATAAAAGAGGTAATTATGACAGCAAATTTAGAAATGATTAAAGAAGCAAGAGAAATTCTTGAAGGTAATATCGAAAAAACCCCAATTTATACAGCATCTAGAATGGGTGAGAACCTATATATCAAGATGGAAAACTTACAAAAAACAGGTTCCTTTAAACTTAGAGGAGCCTTCAACAAGATTGCTCACCTTACAGATGAGCAAAAGAAAAAGGGAGTTATATCTTGTTCAGCTGGAAACCACGCCCAAGGTGTGGCCCTATCAGCAACTAGACAAGGTATCAAATCATATATCTGTATCCCATCAATTGCACCACTTTCTAAAATCGAAGCAACTAGGGGCTACGGTGGTGAGGTAATCATAGTAGACGGAACCTTTGATGATGCCCAAGCTAAGGCATATGAGCTTCAAAAAGAGAGAGATTTAATTTACGTTGCACCTTTTGATGATGAGTATGTATTATCTGGCCAAGGAACAATAGGTCTTGAGATTTTAGATCAACTTCCTGATGTAAAATACATCGTAGTGCCAATAGGAGGGGGTGGATTAATTTCAGGAATCGCCCTAGCTGTAAAATCTCTAAGACCTGATGTAAAAATCATCGGTGTAGAACCAGAAAATGCTGCATCAATGCTAGCTTCAAGAAAAGCAGGTAAGATTGTAACACTTGATTCTGCAAACACAATGGCCGATGGTATAGCTGTCAAAAAACCAGGCGAGATTACATTTGACCTATGTGAAAAATATGTCGATGAAATAGTTACAGTATCTGAGGATGAGATAACCAACGCCATCCTAAGACTTCTAGAAGAAAGTAAGGTAAGTGCAGAAGGAGCAGGAGCTTCATCTATTGCTGCAGTACTTTCAAACAAATATGATTTTTCTGATGGAAAAGTCTGTGCAGTTCTTTCTGGTGGTAATATTAACGTTAACACAATCTATCAAATCATCAACTCTGGTCTATTCAAAACTGGAAGACTTACAGAGATTACCACAAGAATTTCCGACAAGCCAGGTGAGCTAATCAGACTACTCACTATAATAAAAGACTTAGGAGCAAATATCAAAGATATCGACCAATTCAAATCAGCAGAGACAGTTGGATTCGATCATGCCGTAGTAAGAATCATAGCAGAAACTTACAACAAGGAACATAGAAACCAAGTATACCAAGCTCTAGCGGATGCAGGTTACGAAGAAAGTCACATAAGACGAGACAAATAGCAGAAAAAAAGAAAAAAGAGTGCACGGACTGTGTTCGTGCATCTTTTTCTTTGCATATAATTCATAGATAATAAGATTTTGTATTTTAGATTTTCCTTGATTATGGTAGAATATAAGTAATTGTTAGATTTCAGAAGGAGGATTTATGTCAGATTATATTATAAGTTCTGAATCTATAATGGATTTATCCGCCGACTATGTGAAAGAGCTCGGCATTAGTTTTATAAAATCAAATTACGAACTTAATGGAGAAATATACTTAGATGATTTTGGTCAAAGCTTAGATATGGAGGAATTCTATAGGAATATGGAAGAAGGTGCAACTCCAAGCACAGCTGCCATTAACACCCAAGCTTATTTAGACTATTTTGAAGAACTTCTACAGAAGGATATGGATATTATCCATGTGTGTTTATCTTCGGGTCTTACCACTCAATATTCTTGCATTTTACAAGCAGTTGATATACTCAAGGAGAAATTTCCCGAGAGAAAGATCTATCCTATAGATTCAAAGATGGCTTCTTCTGGTGTGGGTCTTCTTGTAGATAAACTCGTAAGTCTTAAAAAAGAAGGGATGAGTATCGAAGATCTATATGAATGGGCAGAGAAAAACACACTTCATGTTATAAGTTATACTAGCAACGAAAACTTGGAATATGTAGCAAGAGGGGGAAGAATATCTAAAACTGCAGCCAATATTGGAAATCTCCTAAAAATTTGTCCTCTAATAGAGATTGATGATGAAGGACATATGCAGGTAACTCAAAAAGTAAGAACAAAGAAAAAACTTCTCAAGAACTTAGTAGATAGGATGGAGAAAAACGCTATTGGTGGTGTAAATTACAATGACAAATTATTCATAAGTCATGCGAGCAATGAAGAGACAGCAATTGAATTAAAGGAGATGATGGCAGATAGGTTTAAAGAAATTTCTGCTATAGAAATATTTAAAATTGGTCCAACTATTGGTAGCCACATTGGTCCTGGAACTATAACAATGTTTTATTGGGGAGATAAGAGACTGGGATAATTAAAAGAAAACGCTTGTCCTAAAATCTAAAACTTGTATAATATTATTAGATAAATAATTAACAAATACAAGGAGGCTATATGACCTATAAAACATTTGCAGTACCAAACACTATTATTCATGGAGAAGATGCCCTAGAATATCTATCAACTATTGATGGTAAGAAGGCAGTTCTTGTAACTGGCGGATCTTCCATGAAAAGATTTGGATTTTTGGATGAAGCAAAAGCGCAACTAGAAAAAGCAGGACTTGAAGTAGACATAATTGATGGCGTGGAACCAGATCCATCAGTAAAGACCTGCCTTAAGGGTGGAAAGAGAATGGAAGAATTCGAACCTGATTGGATAATTGCAATCGGTGGAGGATCTGCTATGGATGCAGCAAAGGCTATGTGGGTTTTCTATGAATATCCAGGATATGACTTCACAAAGCTTGCTGATTTCGATAATCCAGCTCTTAAAAATAAAGCAAGACTTATTTGTATACCATCAACATCTGGAACAGCTTCAGAGATTACAGCCTTTTCTGTAATAACTGATATAGAAAAAGAAATAAAATATCCGCTCGTTCACCCAGATTTCGTACCAGAAGTTGCAATCTTAGATACAAGAATTCCTGCCAAGATGCCAGAAAAAGTAACAGCTGCAACAGGAATGGATGTTATGACTCATGCGGTAGAAGCATATGTTTCAACTAGTGCAGATGATTTCACAGACCCATATGCCATTAGAGCTATCGAATTAGTCTTCGAAAATCTTGAAAAAGCTTATAAGAATGGAAGCGATATGGACGCACGTGAGAAGATGCACACAGCATCAACCATAGCAGGAATGGCCTTTACCAATGCTTCTTTGGGTATAGTTCATTCTATGGCTCACAAGATTGGTGGAGTTTTCCACCTAACCCATGGAGAGGCCAATGCAATAATGCTACCATATATCATTGATTACAATAGAAAATCTTGTGATAAGTATGAAAAACTTGAAGAGATTTTAGGAATTGACGATCTAGCAGAAGAAATTAGAAAATTAAATGCAAAAGTCGGTATTGCTCCTAATATTAAAGAAGGAAAAAACACAGTAATTAGCGAGGAAGATTTCCTCAACCATCTAGATGCGATGAGTGAGAATGCCTTTAAGGATGCTTGCACATTGACAAATCCAAGGGAATCTTCAGCCAGTGATATCAAGAAAATCTACAAAGCGAGCTTCTACGGAGAAAAGATAGACTTCTAGAAAATAAGAGGGATGTTTAATTTAAGCGATGGATAATTATCTCAAAATTAAGGGGTAAATATTTTTCATTTCCATTAATATGAATTAAACATCTCTTTTTTCCATAGTATAATATATAGGAAAGAAGGTGGAATATGAATTTTTTTGAAAAATCAAACGAGATAAAAGATTATATGATTGATATAAGAAGAAGAATTCACGAGAATCCAGAACTTGCTTTTGACTTGGAAGATACAAGCAAACTTGTAAAAGAAGAATTGGATAAACTAGGAATAACATACACTTCTCCTATAGAAAACTCAGTACTAGCAAGTCTAGGCGAAGGGGATAAGACGATATTATTAAGAGCCGATATGGACGCTCTTCCAATCGAAGAAGAAAATGATTTGGATTTTAAGTCTAAGAATCAATGTGGGCACATGTGTGGCCATGACTTTCATACAGCAATGCTTTTAGGAACTGCAAAGCTCTTAAAGGAAATAGAAGAAGACCTTGATGGTGTTGTCAAATTGATGTTTCAACCTGCAGAGGAAATCCTCAAGGGTTCAGAAAAAATGATAGAAGCAGGAATCCTAGACAATCCTAAAGTAGATAGGGCAGTTATGGTTCATATGGATACTACAAGACCTGTGGGTATATATATCAAAGAAGGAGCCATGGCTACATCTAATAATAATTTCAGAATAGAAGTTAAGGGTAAGTCATCACACGGAGCTATGCCAGAAAATGGAGTCGATGCTGCCTTTGTTGCAAGTCAAATCGTAAATGGCCTACAAGAAATTGTAAGTAGAGAGCTTTCCTTTACCAAGGAGGCAGTCCTTACTACAGGTCATATAAAGGCCGGATCTGCACCTAACATAATACCAGACAAGGCAACAATCGAAGGAACTAGTAGGACCTATCATGAAGAAAGTAAAAAACATATCCAAGAGAGAATCCCAGAACTTAGTAAATATATAGCTAAAGCCTACAGGTCGGAGGCTACATTTGAGATTCTTTCAGATGTCCCTGCTATAATTAACGATAAGGACTTCTATAAGGATGCGATAAGAGTTTTAGAAAAAGTCAAAGAAGAAAATAGAGACTTCAACTTAATAGATGATTGTGAAGCAGTTACCGCAAGCGATGATTTTGCCAATGTAGCAAAAGATATTCCATCCTTGATGCTTATGGTTGGATGTAAGGTAGAAACTGGCGAAGTTTATCCACTTCACAATGGCAAGGCGATTTTCAATGAAAATTCAATCGTCTACGGGCCTACAACTATGGCAAGCCTTGCCTACGATTATTTGAAAGGAGAAAATAAATGAAATTAATTTGCTATAAGAGATGTACAACATGTAATGGTGTCGAGAAAATGCTAGATGAGAAGAATATCTCCTATGAACTAAGAGATATTAAAGATGATAATCCTACAAGAGATGAACTAAAATCATGGCATGAAAAAACAGATTATGATATAAAAAGATTCTTCAATACATCTGGAAAAATCTATAGGGAAGAGAATTTAAAAGATAAGCTAAAAGAGATGACTTTAGATGAAAAATATGACCTTCTCGCGACAGATGGAATGCTTGTCAAAAGGCCAATTCTTTTTACAGATGATGGCAAGATTCTTGTTGGTCCTGATGTTAAAAAATACGTAGAGACTTTATAATGAATTTAGATCCTAGTAGAATAGCAAAGCTTGATGATGATAAGTGCCTTGATGAACTCATAAACTTTATCAAGATTCAAGTATCTGATGAAGACGATCCAATAGCCCTTATGGCCAATGTTTCCGCCTTTATCAAGGCCTATGTCAGAGATTTGAATTGGGCAGGGTTTTATATAGTAAGAGATGAAGGCTTAATCCTAGGTCCCTTCCAAGGACTTCCAGCTTGTACTAGGCTTTTCTTTGATAAGGGAGTTTGTGCTAAGGCCTATAGGGATAGGGAAATAGTTAAGGTTGATGATGTAGGAGAATTTAAAGATCATATAGTTTGTGATAGTAATTCAAAATCAGAGCTAGTGATTCCAATATTTAATGAAGGAGACCTGGTTTGTTTAATTGATTTAGACTCACCTAAACTTTCTCGTTTTACAAATCTTGAAGTAGAGAAATTTAGGAAGATTGGTCAAATTTTAGAAAATAGAATCTATTTATAAAGAGTAAGATAAGCTGCTGGCTAAAGAATCCTAAAACTCTATTAAGGGTGATTTATGATGACTATAGTCAGCGGCTTTTTAGATGAATTGAAAATCCTATCTCATTTCGAATTGTAAAAATATCTTAAAATTATATAAAATACTTATATTTTCTTTCGTTTATTAGTATAATAATCGGTAAGCCAGATAGAATTAAATAAAAAAACTTATATAATACTACTAGTATACTTAAAAATGAAAAGAGAGGTTTGTATGACACATGCTAGCTATATAATTAGCGCAACATCTTCTGTCGATATTAGCGAAGAACTCTTTGAAAGGTTAGATGTGAAATGGATTCCCTTCCATTATCAGATAGATGGAAGAGATTACTTGGATGATTTGGGAGAAAGTATAAGTCTTAGCGACTTTTATGAAAAAATGATCGCTGGTTCCTACTCAACTACCAGCCAGATAAATGTTTTTGAATATCTTAATTATTTTGAACAATTCCTAGAAAATGGCAAGGACATAATTCATCTTTGCTTATCTTCAGGAATAACTGGCGAATATAACAATGCACTAATAGCAAAAGAGGAACTCTTGGAAAAATATCCCGACAGAAAAATATTTGTTCTTGATTCACTTAATGCTTCCGCTGCTCAACTTTTCCTAGTCAAAGAAATGGCAAAAATGAGAGACCAAGAAGCAAGTATAGAAGAAATCAATGACTGGGTGATAAACAATAGAGATAGGGTAAATGGTTGGTTTTTAAGCTCGGATCTAACCTATTTTATTAGGGGTGGCAGGATATCCAAGACCAAGGGAGCAGTCGGCAATGCTTTAAATATCTGTCCTGTTATGGAAGTTAACAGATTTGGTGAGTTAATAGTTAGGGAAAAGGTGAGGACTAAAAAGCGTGCCATAAAGGTCCTTCTAAAGAAGATGGCGACTTTAGCAGACGATGGTAAAGATTATAGCAAGGAATGTTTGATTATCCATTCACATGACTATGAAGGAGCTGTAGGTCTTAAGGAAAAACTTTTAGAAAGTTTCCCTAAGATAATAAAGGATATTGAAATTTATCAATTTGGAACTATAATAGGTAGTCATACTGGCCCTGGGACCCTAGCCGTGGTATTTTGGGGTGAAGAAAAAAGAAGATAAGTAGGTGAATGGATGAGATTAAGACACAAAGCAAATGCAATTCCTGAAATGAAGGAAAATAAGAAGATATATTTTGATGCTAGCGAAAACAAAGGTAAGTGGAAGGAAATTTTTGGCAATGATAATCCTATACATCTAGAAATAGGTGCAGGTAAGGGAGACTTTATCACAAAGATGGCTAATGCGAATAAGGAGATAAACTACATAGCCTTGGAGATGAATACAAATGCCTTTGTTGTAGCTAGTAGAAAAATGCTTGATGAAGAAATGAAAAACGTAAGGGCTATAATTGGAAATGCTGAAAACCTTGAAGACTTCTTCGAGAAGGGTGAAGTTGATAAAATCTATCTTAACTTTTCCACTCCTTGGCCTAAAAAACGCCATCATAAGAGGAGATTATCCCACAAGAGGTTTTTAGATAGGTACAAGGAAATAATATCTGATGGAGCAGAGCTTGAGCTAAAGACAGATAATGAAGATTTCTTTGATGCAAGCTTAGAGTACTTTGAAGACTTTGGTATGGATATAGAAAAAGTCGATAGGGACTTAGATATAAATGAATCAGTTGTTACAGAATATGAGACGAAATTTAGAAATAGAGATATGCCCATATATTTTGTAGCTGCAAAATTTCAAAATTAGCATGGGAGAGAGGCTATGAAAACTAAAAAAAACAAAAGATTATTAAGTGGAATCCTTATTCTTATATTTCTAGTATTTGTTTCTTATTTCTTTGGGATGAAGGCAGGAGTATTTAAGACTAAAGAAGAAGTAACTAGCGATATAGTAAAAGAACAACTGGTTAGTGTAAAGGAGCTTACTACATTAAAATACAGATACACAAATGTAGGATCATTTGAAAATGACAGTGAATTTTATGGAATCAAAATTCCTTTCACAAATAAAAAATTTATTATCTCTTATGATGGAGAAATCAGTGCGGGCATAGATTTAGACAAGGCTAAGGTCGATATTAATGATGAGAAGAAATCTATAGATATAACTCTACCTCAAGCTAAAATCTTATCCCATCAGATAGATGAGGACTCTCTTACGATCTTTGATGAGAAAGAATCTATCTTCAACCAATTAAAGATAAAGGACTTCTCTGAATTTCGCAAAAATGAAATGAAAAAGACCGAACAAGAGCTTTTGGAAAAAGGCTTTTTGGAAGAAGCAAGAGATAAGAGCAAGGATGCTATTATAGAAATATTAAATATTAATCCATTAATTAAAGACGAATATACTGTTAAGGTAAATTAAAAAAATCCGCTAGCTATCGAGCTTAAGATAGCTAGCGGATTTTTAGCTTAAGAAAAAACTTACTAAAGGATAAAGTATTATTTGATGGGCCAGATAAATTGGCATAGAAAGTCTTCCGATTTTTGCAAGGATATTGTCATTTCCCTTACTTACATTCTTTTCTTTAAGATAATTTCCTGCACTTAGGCCAGCAAGATAAGCGAATATCCAAGGTATTATAGGAAAATAATCTGTCGAAATAAAGCTAGAAGAAGGAAAACCAAGGATAAAGATATTATTTTCATATAAATAATCAAATATTCCAATCCCAGCCAAGGAAGATCGAGGTATATTGTAAGTTCCAACAAAAACTAATAGAAAAATAATAGCAAAGTATGGAGGAATCTTCCAGGATCTTTGGATAAGTCCAGCAATTATCATAGAAAGGCCCAAGCCATTTAAGACTCCCCATACAATTAATTGGTCTCTTGCAAAAATATATGTGATGATTGTAATAGCAAAGCCTATAATCGAAGTCTTTATGCCTCTTTTGATATTTTTATCATATGTAAGAAGGCTTGATGTAATTCCTGATATTAGAAAAAATGAAAGGGCTATAGATATCTGCCAAATCCTATTAAAAATAGTTCCATCATACCAGCTTATAGGTCTAAAATAGTTTATATTATAGGCCAGGTGGAAAAGTACCATCGATATAATGGTAAAACCCCTAAAGCTATCTAAATAATAATTTCTCTTCATAAAAACTCCTTGTTTAGATTATACCACATAGGGTAAGTGTATAGTAAGACGTGAGAAAGAGAAAAGGAGTTTATATGAAAAAAATAGCAGTATTAGTAGAATCACTATTCGAAGAAAGTGAATTAATATATCCATATCATAGACTAAGAGAGGACTTCGAAGTTGTCCTTGTAGGAAGTGAGAAGGACGTTGAGTATCCATCAAAGGCTGGCTATAAGGTAAAATCTGACATATCAAGTAAAGAAGCCGATCCAAGTGAGTTTGATGGAGTATATATACCAGGTGGTTACTCACCAGACGGAATGAGAAAGCACGAAGCAACAATAAATTTTGTCAAAAAAGTTCACGAAAACGGGAAGCCAATTGCTGCTGTATGCCACGGTCCATGGGTTGTTTCTGATGCAGGACTCTTGGATGGAGTAAAGGCTACTTCTACGCCTACTATCAAAAAGGACTTGATAAATGCTGGTGCAAAATGGGAGGATAGGGAAGTAGTTGTAGACAATAATATAATTACAAGTAGATCTCCTAAAGACCTACCTGCCCATGTAAAGGCCTTTGTTGATGCTTTAAAATAATATAAGATCTTAGCCCCAATATCCCTAGGGATGGAGGGGTTTTCTCTTGCTCAAAAGATCTTTATTAATTATAATATGAAGGTGGAGGATATAATGGAAAATTTTGATCAATACTACGAATTTATATTAAATAGAGGAAGTACAAACGGGGGTCATAGTTTAGAGAAAATAAAAAGTCTCTTAGAATATTTTGATAACCCTCAAGATAAGATAAAAGTAATACATATTGCAGGAACTAATGGTAAGGGATCTACTGCAAATATGATTGCCAATACACTTTCAAGGAAAAACAGGGTAGGGCTATTTACTTCACCATATATGACTAAGATAAATGAAGCTATATCAATTTCTGGAGTAGATATAAGCGATGAAGATTTTGCAGAAATCATCGATAGGTTAAAAAAACCCTTAGAAGAATTAGATAAAAAAGGCCTTCACAATTCCTATTTTGAAGTTTTGACAGCTATAATGTATATTTATTTTTATGAAAAAAAGGTGGACGTCGCAGTTGTTGAAGTAGGGCTAGGAGGAAGTCTAGATTCAACAAATATTATTAAAAGTCCAATAGCCTGTGTAATAACGACAATATCTAAGGATCATATCCAAATCCTAGGAGATAGTCTAGAAGAAATAGCCCAGAATAAGGCTGGAATTATAAAAGATGATTCTGAAGTATTCCTATATCCAAAGGAAGGTGATGTAGAAGAAGTTTTCGTAGAAAAGGTAAGAAATACTTCTAGCAGGCTCCATACTTTTGATAAGACAGAGATAGAAATAATAAAAACAGGGCCTGACTATAATGAGTTTTCTTTTAGGTCTTATAAAAATATTAGGACAAGGCTAGTTGGCCTCCATCAAATTTATAATGCTGTTACAGCTCTTATAACATTGGACTTCTTAAAAGAAGAGTTCAAACTAAGTAATAAGGATATATATGATGGATTATTGACTACGAGAAATCCTGGTAGGCTAGAGCTTATAAATAAAAATCCAAGAGTCTTAGTAGACGGATCTCACAATAGGGAAGCCATAGATGCCTTGATTAATGCCATATCTTCATACAAATATAGAAAGCTCATAGTAGGATTTTCCATATTAAAGGATAAGGATTATAATTATATTATTAATTCCTTGGCCAAGATTGCTGATGAAATTATAGTTACAAAAATAAAGAATAATCCAAGGGCCTTTGATACAGATGAGCTTTATAAATTAGTCAAGGATAAAGCAAAAGATGCGATAGAGATTAAAGATCCAATTGAGGCTTATGAGTATTCTAAAGAAAAAGCTAGTGAAGATGACTTGGTCCTTTGGTGTGGATCCTTGTACTTGGTAGGAGATATATTAAAATATGAAAAAGCTCCTCATTAAGGAGCTTAGATTAAGTCTTTGATGTGGTTATAGAAGATAGAGGGGGATAGTTTTTCTGATCCCCTCTTTTTTATTGTTAGGATATGGAGATTTTTCTTTGCCCTAGTCATGGCAACATACATTACTCGTCTTTCTTCTTCGATTTTATTTACAATATCTTCATTATCAACTATGATAGGAAACTCATTTTTCACCATGTTGATAACAAATACATTATCATATTCCAATCCCTTGGACTTGTGTATGCTTGAAAGAATCAGATCAGCATTAGAAGATGAGAGCTTTTTTTCAAGTTTTTCCTTCTTATTATAAAAATCTTCAATACTTTCCAAATTCTTTGTAAAGTTAACCATCGATTCAACGAAGAGGTCTTTATTTACAACTTCTTCCCTATATTTCTTGCTGAAATTTGATATATAGGACTTGTAATCCATATATTTATAGATATAAGATATCTTCTTGTCAAGACTAAGCTTTCTAATATGTTTTAGTTGTTTTTCCTTTTGGATTAGGGTTTCTATTTTGTAATCTTCCAAGTCCATATCATAAAGGGCCTCAAAAACATTTTTATTAAGAGCCTTATGGGAAAGCCTATCCACCTCTTTTTTCTTAAGAAAAGTCCCAATCTTGTAATAAATCTCGCAAAAAAGGTCAAACCTATCAAAATCATCCGAAAACTCAATAATATTAAATAAATCATCTATAATTTTTGATTCAAAGAAATTGAGTCTAGTTATATTCACAGAAAAGTCAATCTCATCTTCCATTAAAAAGGAAATTATATTTAGGGCTTGAATATTGTTCCTAAATAAAATTGCGTTCTTTTTTCCTTTTTTTATATTTTCTATGATATATTTGTATTCGTCTCTGACGTTTCTTAGACTTCTGATAGTAATTTTTCCGGAAAAATCATTATTAGTAAATAAATCTTTGGGATAACGGTTCTGGTTAGTATCGATAAAAGCCTTAGAAATATTTACGATGTTTTTTGAAGACCTATGGTTTTCTGTCATCTCTATAATTTTCAAATCAGGATAGATAGACTTTAAATTTAACAAATATGAGACATCAGAAGCCCTAAATGAGTAAATTGACTGGTCATCATCAGCTACTATCATCAAGTTATTTAGGGGAGCTGCGATTTTTTCGATAATTTTAAATTGAATTAGAGAAGTATCTTGTCCTTCATCTACTTGGATATATTTGTATTTATTCCTAATAGAATTTAAAAGTCTTTGGTCGTTTTGAATTAATTTAAGGGCCATAACTTGCATATCATCAAAATCTATATAGAAATTTCTTATCTTGAAATTCTCATAAGCCCTATAGATTTGAAGGCTATTTTTCACCTTGGAGTCTTCTAGATAGGTCTCATCAAGCATGGCATTTTTCATATAAGATGTTAATCTGAAAAACTCATTTAGATCTTCTTTTGATATTTTTTTATTATTGATTTTAAAGTAAATCTTCTTAATCAAATCGTATTTATTATAAAGGTCATCGGATTCTAATAGTCTTAGATTCCTATTATTTTTTTTGAGATAATTTCTTATAATTAGATAGCAAAAGGCGTGGATAGTCATAAAATTTGTCCTAGAAGACTTGTATCTATCCATCATATCTACGGCTTGGGTTTTAGAGAAAGTTATGGTAAGGATATGCTTAGGATCAATAGTTGTAGACAAGAATTTAATTCTTTCCAAAAGCATAGTAGTTTTCCCCGCTCCAGGGCCTGCAAGGACCAAAATTGGACCATCTTTGTGCCTTAAGGCTAAATTTTGTTGGCTAGTTAGTTTCATATCTTTATTTTATCATATTAATTTCTTTAAATATATGTTAAAATATAAGAAGAAGAAAAAAATAGATGGGGGAAATAATGCTTACACAAAATTTTTTGAAATCAAGAACATCAACTAGAGACTTTAAAGAAGATAATTTATCAAGCAAAGTAGTAGAAGAATTAAACAAAGAAATGGAAGCTGCTGCTACAAAGCACGGCAAAGAAGACATTAAATTCTTACTACTAACAGATGGTGCCGACGTCTATCAAAAACTCCAAGGTCTAGCAGGCTATAAGGGAGTTATGATCAAGGCTCCAAGCTATATTGCTTTGAACACTCTAAATGATAAAAAAGAGACCTATGTCAAAGCTGCTTACGCTATGGAAGAGCTTATCACTAAATTAAATGAACTTAAGCTTGGTAATTGCTGGATTACAGTAAGTGAGGTAGAAGAAGACATCAAGAAATCTGCCTTCAACTATACAGAAGGGGATGTTTCAATACTCTTAGCTATAGGCTATCCAATAGATGATACAGTTAGAGAGCACAAGTACTACGATAGACTTGCAAACTCTGACTTGGTATATATAGATAGCTTTGACAATCCTGCAAGTGATGAAGATCTCGAGCAAAGAGGACTTAATAGCATATTTGACTATGCGAAATATGCTCCATCCGCATACAACTCTCAACCATGGAGATTCCTAATAGAAGATGACAAACTTTCAATCTATATCAAAGACTATGCAGGCGATGTAAATTTAATAGATGCTGGTATAATAATGTATTATATTGACGAATTAGGAAAGACAATTTCATCTAATAGCAAGTGGGACATCAAACCAGTTGTAGATGGGAAAGAATATACCTACATCGCAAGTAAGAATTTATAGAATAAGAGCTGTTGCAAAATTATGAATAATTATCGTTCCATCGTTAGAAGGTTCTCTTAGGAAATTTTTAGTGGTGCCTGCCGGCAAATGGAGGCAAAATTTTCGTAGAGGTTCTTCTAACGATATTGGAACGATTTATTCATTCTGCAACAGTTTCTTATTTTAATAGAGGAGTTAGAATTGATAAGATTATATACAGAAAAAGATTTTGAAAAGATGAGAGCTGCAGCAGAAATTCTCTGCCAAACTCATTTAGCTATCAGAGAAGTTATTAGAGAAGGAATAACGACTCTTGACCTTGATAAATTTGCCAATGAATTTATTACCAAACACAAGAAGGCAATCCCTGCTCAACTAGGTTATGGTGGTTTTCCATTTACCCTATGTATTTCAGTAAATGATGAAATATGCCACGGCTACCCAACAGATTATGTCCTCCAAGAAGGGGATATTGTTTCAATAGACAATGTAATAGACCTTGATGGTGGTCTTGCTGACTCATGCTGGACTTATACTATTGGAAAGATGAGTGAAGAAGATCAAAGATTAGTCGATGTCGATCTAGAATGTCTAAAAAGAGGTATAGAGGCTGCTGTTCCAGGAAATAGAATAGGAGATATTGGAGCTGCCATTCAAGAATATGTTGAAGATGAGAATGGATTTTCCGTTATAAGAGACTTTATAGGTCACGGTATTGGTAATGAAATGCACGAAGATCCACAAGTTCCCCACTACGGTAAGGCAGGTAGAGGACCAAGAATAGAAGCGGGTATGGTATTTACTATTGAACCTATGATTGCAGCTGGTGATTGGAAGATGAAAGTTGACGATAATGGTTGGACAGCAAGAACAAAAGATGGGTCTAAATGTTCACAATTTGAGCACCAACTAATAATCCATGAAGACGGACCAGAGATAATAACTGATCAAGAAAAATATAAGCTCACAGAAGAAGATTTGGCCTTCATAAAGAAATACAAGGAAAAAAATAATCTATAAATAGATTGCAGAGCGTAGACAAAGTAACTTCAATCGAAATTTATTTTATCGTTAAGTTACCCTTATCTCGACTAAGAGAGTGAAACGAACGCATGGAGAGATCTCATTAGATTTCTCCGCTCACTCCGTTCGGTCGAAATAAGGGTTA
>NZ_JALEIL010000098.1 GCF_022770135.1 Anaerococcus sp.
CGTCTACGAAGTCATCATCAATTAAGGTAGAGTTGGTAAATATTAGAAATTCACAGTCGTTATGTTTTTCAGCAATCTTTAAAATATCTTTCTTTCTTACTAAAGGCTCCCCACCTGTATATATGTAAAAATATATGCCCATATCCTTACCTTGATTTATGATATCGTCTATTTCATCATAGCTTAGATTTAGGCTCTTACCATATTCTGCCGCCCAACATCCAGTACATTTCAAATTACAAGCTGTAGTTGGATCAAGAAGAATTGTCCAAGGAACATTACAATTGTATTTTTCTCTTGTTTCTCTTTTAAGATCTTCACTAAATAGTACACCGTTTAACATAAAGTTTGTAATTGTCTTATCGAAAACATCCTCATCGATTCTATCAAGCATGTTTATTATGTACTTATAAAAGACATTATCAGGATCATTTATAACTTCTTCAATCCTATCGATTTGTGAAGAATAAGCGTTTGGAGATATCTTTCTAGCAAGGCTAACCGCCTTTGGCAAATTCTTCTCTGGATCTTTGTGGATATAAGACAAAGTTTTTCCTACTGCATAAGTTGTAAATTTTTCGTTCAAATTCATATTTTCCTCCTCTATACTATCTCCGTATATTTTCTAACATTTTATATGAATTATTCAACAAGCCTATTAGTTCTTCTTCCTTAGCTGGATCAGCATCATAAAGCTTTACGGCAAGAAGAATTGGTGAATAAAATATTGTAGCTAGGACCTTTTCGTCAACATCTTCTTTTATATCTAAATTTCTGATAAACTCCTCATGTTTGGCAATTGGATTTTCAATAAACTTCTCTACATAAAACTGCATAGCATGGGGATTTTTATACATCTCTATTGAAATCATTTTCCTGATTCGTGAAACATAATCATCATGAAGTAGATACTCAAATATATCGATAGAAAGTCTAGGAAGATCAAGCCTATTTGACTCGCCCTTATGCACTACATATTTATCAATCCCTTCTAGACGTTGGTCCACCTTACATATAGCCGTAGCCAAGAGGCTATCATAAATATCCTTCTTTGACTTAAAGTGCTTGTATATTGATGGAGCCTTGATTCCGACTTCACTTGCGATTTTTTCTAAGCTTACGTCAGAATACCCATCTTCAGAAAACAAATCCAAAGATTTATCTAGAATTTTTTCTCTAGTATTCATATAATCCTCCCAGGCTAATATCCATTAGCTCTTATTCATATTATAAGCTAATAGTCATTATCTGTCAATACGGTAGCTATCTAAATAAAAAAAGAGCCTGCAAGATTTCACAAATGCTCAAATAAAATACCGTTTGTAATCTTATTAACGACCTTATAAATAATTTCGATATTAGATAAGCAGTGACTAACAAGCTCTAAACTATAATATTTTTTATAAAAAATCAACTTAAATAATAGGCATTACATATTATCCTTAACTGCGACAGCTACCATCTTTGCCTCAGCCCTTAATTCTTCCTTGGCATACATTTTCATATCTACTATTACTTTCCTATCTCCTATCTCTAAAGGCTCTGCTATTATTTTTACAGTCTCAGCCATTGGAGTTGGTTTTTTGAAGTTTATTTCAAGTCTTGCTGTAATAAATCTACCTATTACTGTATCTTCGCTAAGTTCAAGTCCTTTATCCTTGTGCTTGAAATAGGCAGCGGAAGCTGTTCCGTGGCAGTCAAATAGCATGGCTATCATTCCTCCAAATAGGTTTTGTGGGACTCCACCAGTATATTTAGCATCTGGAATGATTTCTGCTATACAAGAAGTCCCATCTTCACTTGGATAGGATTTTAGGTGAAGACCAGATTCGTTATCGGGACCACATCCCCAACAATGTTTGAATCTTTCTCCGTAGGTATCTTGGATTGAAAATTTTTTATTAGTCATTTGTATTCCTTCCTTTTGTGCAAATGTTTTCTTATTTTATAAATAAATTAGCTCCCAGCCTAAGCTAGAAGCTAGTAACTACATTAAGCTATATCCTATAAGCATAACTATTGGAAATGATAAAATCAATAAAACATTTAGTAGAGCTACCACTATTGTTTTTTCTCTAATTGCAAATAATAGGCCAATTATACCTAATATTGGGCAAACTATTAGGGTTCCAATTCCTACAGGTCTTAAGTTCGTATAAGCTTCTAAGATATCAACGGGTAGTATCAAAGATATGCCAAAGGCCAAAAGACCAATTATGAAAAAAATCATACTTATCTTTCTCTTGTTCATAATTCCTCCTCTATTAATAAATTTATACCCAATTTAATATAGAGCTAATTAATTACTAAGTCTTTCTTCGTAAGTCTTATCTATGCCTAAAAGATCTTTTACCTTACCCATATCTACTTCATCAATACTCTTGATCGGCCATTTTGCTGAATCTTCTTTATCAATCATAGTTACTCTGATTCCTTCTTCCATAGATCCAAGCTCTACAGAGTATTTTAAAATTTCGTAATCTAGGTCGATAGTTTCAGCATAAGTTAAGTCCTTGCAGAGAAAATATTTCTCAAATTGAAGGCTTAGCATAAAAGGAAATCTTTCATTTTGGTTGGCAAGAGTTTTTCTTGCAAATTCATCACTTGTATTTGCCTTAAGTTTTTCATAAATAACCCTATAAGAATCTAGGGAGAAATATTCTTCAATCTTTCCTAAATCATCTTCTATCTTTGAAGTATTTTCCTTATTTTCATTATTCTCAAGGATTTTTCTAAACTCATCTATTAATTTATCTCCCTCGTACTCGTCAGATAAGGTAAATAGTTTGTTTATAATATCTTCATATTTAGAAGATTTAATATAGAAGTCTGCTAGGTCATATTTAATCAAATCACTAGCCCCAAGACTTGACCCCGTTAAGGCAAGGTATTGGCCTAGGGCTTGGGGAAGCTTTGAAATCTCCTTACATACTCCAACATCTGGCACAAAACCAAGTCTTGTCTCTGGCATGGCCCAATTTGTAGTCTCATCTGTAATAATTATATCGGAGTTTATAGTAAGCCCAATTCCTCCTCCCATAGTTATGCCAAACCAATGACTAATTACTGGCTTTTTGTATCTTTCGATGTACTTATCTAGCTCAAACTCTGTCCTAAAGAACTTATCTTTATCGTCTTCCTTATCATTTGTAAGATAATCTTCATAGACTTCCTTGAGATCTCCTCCAGCACAAAATCCCTTATCTGCTAGGGAATCAAATAAGACTGCCCTAATCCTTCCGTCATCTTTCCATTTTTCTAATATGTCATAAATTTCATATATCATATCAAGATTTAAGGCATTGATTTTATCAGCCCTATCAAGATAGATAATACCGATCTTGTTTCTAACAAGTTCTTTTATCATTCTTCCTCCTGGATTTAATTAATATATTCTCAGTTTATTTATAAATTAATTATTTTAAAACATTCACTTTATGTGAGATTAAATCCTCACTTTTTATTTTTTATCTACTTACCTTATAATTCTACCCAAAAGAAAAAAATTCAAGCAAGCGAGCCACTTACCTGAATTTAATTAAAATATTAAATTTTAAAATTACAAGACTTTATTTTCTTTTGCCTAAAGGAACGTAGTCTCTTCTACCATTTAAAGACTTGTAAGCAGGTCTGATTATTTTCTCATCTTGAATTTGCTCTAATCTATGGGCAGACCAGCCAACTGTTCTTGCTATAGCAAACATTGGTAGGTAGAGCTCTTCTGGAATATTTAACATATCGTAGACAAATCCTGAGTAAAGATCGACATTGGCACAAGGTGGATACGGCCTATTCTGTCTTTGACTTATCAAATCTTTTCCTATTTTTTCTACATTTTCTATAAAGTGAAAATCTTCTTGCCTTCCCTTTAATATAGAAAGCTCTTTTGCCTTTTTCTTTAGAAGGATTGCCCTCGGATCTGAAAGTGTATAGACAGCGTGTCCTAGGCCATAGATTAATCCCTTCTTGTCGAAGGCTTTTTTATCTAGGATTTTTTCTAGATAGGATTTTATCTTAGAAGTGTCATCTAAGTCATCTACATTTTCCCTTATGTCTTTAAGCATCCTACTTACTTTAAGATTGGCCCCACCGTGCTTGGGACCCTTAAGGGATGCAAGACCTGCTGCAATAGCAGAATATGTATCTGTCCCAGAAGAGGATACCACATGGGTCGCAAAGGCTGAGTTGTTTCCTCCACCATGCTCTGCGTGAATTATAAGCATCAAATCTAAGATTTCAGCCTCAATTTTTTCGTAAGCTTGATCATTTCTTAGCATTTGTAGGATGTTTTCTGCGATTGTCAAGTTATCATCTGCATTGTGAATTATCAGTGACTTCTTATCAAAGTTGTGGATTTTGACCTGGTAGGAGTAGACTGCAAGTATTGGTATTTTTGAAATTAAAGATAGGGATTGGCTTAGGACATTTAGGGCATCTGTCCCATCGGGATTTTTGTCATAAGTATAAAGAGCGAGCAGGGACCTCATCATCTTATTCATTATGTCAGAACCAGGAACCTTAAGGATGATGTCCTCAAAAAAACCATCTGCCAGGGCTCTTTCTTCGACAAGGATTCTCTTAAAAGATTCTAGCTCATCCTCGTTTGCTAGTTTACTGAATAGTAAGAGGTAGATAATCTCTTCAAAGCCCAATCTTTTATCACTCTCTATATCTCTTACAATTTCAGTAATAGGATAGCCCCTGTAGTAGAGTTCTCCTCGGCTGGGAATTTTTTTATTATCTATAATTTTATATCCACACACATCCCCCACTTGGGTTACTCCGACAAGGACTCCAGTCCCATTTTTGTTCCTAAGCCCTCTTTTTATATTATAATTTTCATAGACTTCTTTTTTGATTTTATTATTTCTTTCAATCTCTTTGGCATAGAACTTTAGTCCTTCTTCTTGTTTCTTATCCATTATTATCACCCAAGAAAGAAATTATTGTATCTGTAATGCCACAAGTTGAATTTGTCCCGCCAAGGTCCCTAGTATAGTTTTTCTTATCCTTCAAAGTTTCATAGATTGCCCCTCTAAGATTTTTTGCCTTATCTTTTTCTCCTATATCATCGAGTAATAAACAAAAGCTTAGGAGGAGGGCTATAGGATTTGCAAGGTTCTTCCCTGCTATATCTGGAGCAGAACCATGAATTGATTCGTAAATTGCAATATCCTTACCCTTATTTACCCCAGGCATAAGGCCAAGACCTCCAACAAGACCTGCTCCAAGGTCTGATAGGATGTCCCCATAGAGATTTTCTGTTACCAAAACATCAAATCTTTCTGGATTCATAACCATTTGCATGGCAGTATTATCTACTAGAAGCTCTTCGACTTCAATATCAGGATATTCTTTTGCAAGGTCCCTTGCCACATCTAGGAAAAGCCCATCACTTAGCTTCATAATATTAGCCTTGGTTATAACGCTGACTTTTTTGCGATTATTTTCCCTAGCATAGTCAAAGGCCGCTCTTATTATCCTCTCTGATTTTTCCCTAGTAATAATTTTTATCGAATGAGCCTCATCTGGAGATTTCATTTCTTCAACACCGGCATACAAGTCCTCTGTGTTTTCCCTAAAAATAACCATATCCACTCCATCAAACTTCAAATCGAGCGGGCCCGGGGCCTTTATAGGTCTGATATTTGCATATAGGTCAAACTTCTTCCTAAGTTCTACATTAATCGACCTAAAACCATGACCAATAGGAGTTGTAATTGGTCCCTTGATCGCGATTTTATTTTTATTTATAGAGTCGAATAAGGCCTGGGGAATGTAGACTCCCTCCTTCTCAAAGACAGATAGACCTGCATTTATTTCTTCAAATTCTATATCAACTTTTAGACTGCTTACCACTTTCTTTAGGGACTCTGTAATTTCTGGCCCTATCCCATCTCCCTTAATTAAAGTTACAAACATACTCCTATAATTCCAATCCTTTCGCATAATTTAGATAGCCACCTTCTAGGAGGATTTCCTTCTCCCTTTCCGATAGGTCGGCCTTTAATCTAATCTTTATATCTTTTGTTAAATCCTCTAGGATAAACTCGCCCTTTCCTATATCTTCTCTTATATTTGAAATCCTAATATCGTCATATTCATCTATTTTTTCATAATCATCTGGATTCACAAACTCCAGAGGAATTATGGCGTTATTTATAAGATTTGACCTATGAATCCTTGCAAAGGACTTAGCAACGACTGCCTTGATTCCAAGATATAAAGGAATGAGGGCAGCATGCTCCCTAGAAGAGCCTTGACCGTAGTTTTCTCCTGCTAGGATAATTCCTCCCTTATATTTCTCGCTTCTTTCCTTAAAGTCACCAATTTTGGTAGTGAAAGCAAAGTCTGATAGATAGGCGATATTTGACCTAAATGGCAAGAGCCTAGCATTTGATGGGCAAATATCATCCGTAGTTATCCCATCGCCAGCCTTATATATTATTTTCTTTTCTATATCCTTTAGCTTCTCTGCCTTTGGGTAGTCTTTTATATTTTTCCCCTTAACCGTTTCCTTTACTCTCTTTGATTTATCTTCGATTGGCTTTATAAAATAGGCTTGGCTTTGGTTAAAGCTTACATTTTTATCAAAATCTGTTTCATAGGAAAGTTCTCTAGGATCTGCTATATAGCCCATAACAGCACTTACAGCACAAGTTTCTGGACTTGCTAGATATATTTGAGCATCCATAGTCCCAGATCTTCCTTTAAAGTTTCTATTAAAAGACCTTAGGGAAACTGCCCCAGCCTTTGGAGCTTGTCCCATTCCTATACATGGTCCACATCCTGACTCCAAGACTCTGGCTCCGGCCTTGATAAAGGTCGCAAGTGCCCCATTTTCTGAGATTTTTTCAAGTATTGTGGCAGATCCTGGAGAAATAACTAGGGAAACATCTGGATGGACTGTCCTATCCTTTAGGATTGAGGCAACTTTCATCAAATCTTCATAGGATGAATTAGTGCAAGAGCCTATAGCTACTTGATCGACCTTTATTTTTCCTAAGTCCTTAACAGGCTTATATTGGTCTGGAAAATGAGGTCTTGCGACAGCAGGTTCAATCTTACTTAAATCTATGTCGATTGTTTCATCATAGGAGGCTTCAGGGTCGGCTTCAAGATTAATATAATCATCTTCTCTGTTTTGTGACTTAAGATAAATTCTAGTATTTTCATCTGATGGGAAAATCGAAGTCGTTGCTCCAAGCTCTGCTCCCATATTACAAATCGTCGCCCTATCTGTGACGGATAAGGACCTCACACCTTCCCCGCTATATTCCATAATATAGCCAGTTCCTCCCTTAACAGTCAGCCTTCCTAATATGTATAAGATTACATCCTTTGCATTAGCATATGGCGGAAGACTTCCTTTTAGATTTACCCTATATATCTTAGGCACTTTTACAAAGTAAAAGCCCCTGGCCATAGCTACTGCAACCTCAAGCCCTCCTGCCCCAATGGCAAGCTCGCCAAGTCCTCCTCCAGTAGGAGTGTGGGAATCAGATCCTAGGAGGGTATGTCCTGGTTTGGCAAACTGCTCTAGATTTACCTGATGGCAAATCCCTCCTCCTGCCTTAGAGAAGGTGATACCATATTTGTTGGCAGCAGATTTAATAAATTCGTGATCGTCAGCATTCTCAAATCCTTGTTGGAGGATATTGTGATCTATGTAAGCAAGTGAGTTTTGTGTCTGTACGTTTTCTATATCCATAGCTTCTAATTGAAGATAGGCCATAGTTCCTGTAGAATCCTGGGTTAGGGTCTGATCGATTCTAATTGCGATCTCTTCGCCAGGAATCAATTCTCCCTTAAGTAAGTGACTTTTAAGTATTTTCATAGCTAATGATAAGCCCATAATTTTCTCCTTTACATTAAAGCGTTATCGTATCATAGGTATTATTATACTTTTAAATTTATAAAATGAAATTATCTCAGTGATTTTTGACAAAAGAAAACCCTAGCTAAAACTTCCTCTCTCAAAGCTTTAGCTAGAGTCTAATTAATTAACCTAGCATGATTTTTTCAAGTTCAAGTGGCTCGATATACTTATCTCCCTTGTAGGCTCTCATGTTTCCGCCTGAGATTTCATCTATTAGGGCTACCTTACCATCTTCAATCCTACCGAATTCAAATTTGATATCATAAAGATCGAGGTCCTTTTTACCTAGCTCTTCTCTTACGATTTCGCCAATATTCAAGGCTAAGTTCTTGAGCTCTTCATATTCTTCTTCAGTCATTATGTTTAGTAAAACTAGGGCATCCTTGGTGATTAGTGGATCTTCTCTTTCATCATCTTTTAGGGTGATTTCTACATAAGGATCGATCTTTGTTCCGCTTTCGATGTATTTGCCGTATCTTCTTATGAAAGATCCAACTGCGTAATATCTTACGATTACTTCAACACCTTGACCGAAGACTTCTGCCTTTTTAACTATTGCTTCGTTCTTATCTAGGTCGGCTGAAATAAAGTGGGTTGTAAGTCCCTTATCATTTAATTTTTCATAGAAGAACTTGGTCATGGCAACAGCTTGATGGCCTGCCCCTTCCATTGTAAGTCCCACACTATTGGCGCCTGGATCGAAAACTCCGTCATTTCCTGTTACATCATCTTTGAATTTCAATAAATATTCTTCATCATTTAATTTGTAAACGTCTTTTGTCTTTCCTGTATATACTTTCTCCATTTTTATCTCCTTATAGATTTATTTTGATATCTTTATTTCCACTTCTTACTTTTCCAATTACTTGAGCCTTGCCTTCTAAGAGGTCTAGGGCCAAGTTTTTATCTTTCTCGTCTACAAACACTACCATGCCTACTCCCATGTTGAAGGTATGATACATTTCATCTGTGTCTATATTTCCCCATTCTTGAATCTTAGTAAAGATTGGATCAAGATCGAGCTTACTTAGGTCAAAGTCTACTCCCAAATCATCACTAAGAACTCTAGGGACATTTTCGTAAAGACCTCCTCCCGTTATATGGGCAATTGCTTTTAAGTCAATATTTTCTTGTAAGGATTTGATTTCATTAGCATAGATTTTGGTAGGTCTTAGAAGTTTTTCACCAATACTTTCTTCCTCACTAAATCTATCATCTAGTGAAACTCCTGCTTGTTTCATACTCGCTCTTACTAGGGAAAATCCATTGCTGTGAACTCCAGATGAATAAAGACCTATGGCTATATCTCCTTCTTTTAGACTTTTCCCATCAATTAGCTTATCCATATCACAGATTCCTACCGCAAAGCCTGCCAAGTCATAATCATCTTCCTTATAAATACCTGGCATCTCGGCAGTCTCTCCTCCTATTAGACTTGCTGAAGCCTCCTTACATCCTTTTGCGACTCCTTCGACAAGCTTTGCCATCTTTTCTGGATTAAGCTTGCCTGTAGCTATATAATCTAGGAAAAATAGGGGCCTTCCTCCCTGGCAGAGGATGTCATTGACACACATGGCCACACAATCAATTCCTACAGTATCGTGCTTATCCATCTCCATGGCAAGTTTTATCTTTGTCCCAACCCCATCAGTTCCACTTAGGAAGACCGGATTATCGATTCCTGTAAGGTCTGGGGCAAAGGCTCCGGCAAAGCCTCCTATATCTGTGAGGACTTCCTTGCTGTGGGTTTCTTTTACGATTTTTTTAATTAACTCTACTTCCTTATAGCCCTTTTCCTTATCGACTCCGCTATCCTTATAAGTTAATTTTGCCATTATATTTCACCGAGATTTTTATCATCCGCTAGAACTTTTTCAAGCATTTCTTTCTTGTGATCTTTTAGTCTAGAGGCTAGCTCTTCATCTTTTAGGGCGAGAATTTGTATAGCAAGGAGAGCTGCATTATTGCCACCATTTATGGCAACTGTAGCTACTGGAACTCCCTTTGGCATTTGAACCATAGAAAGTAGGGCATCAAGGCCTGCTGTGTTGCTTCCCCCAACAGGTACTCCAATTACAGGTTTTATGGTCATCCCTGCCATAACTCCAGCAAGATGAGCTGCCATGCCAGCAATTCCTATATAGACATCACAGTCATCTTTTTTAATTGTCTCTTCCAAAACATTTAGAGCACGGTGAGCTGAAATTACAGATACTTGGTAATCAATATCGAAGTCTTTAAGAATTGATGTTACCTTTTTAGCTATCTCTACATCTGAGGCTGAGCCCATTATTATTCTTACGTCTGTCATAATTCCTCCTAATTTTTAGAATAGTTTGGTGATTCTCTAGTAATTGTGATATTGTGTGGGTGGTTTTCTATAAGGGAAGCTGGAGTGATCTTTATAAACTGAGCTTTTTCGTAAAGTTCTGATAAGTCTTTGCTTCCAACATAGCCCATTCCTGATTTTAGTCCGCCCAAGAGTTGGTATACTACCTCTCCAACAGGACCCTTGTAGGCAACTCTTCCCTCAACTCCTTCAGGAACATACTTTTTGGTATTAGTTTGGAAATACCTATCTCCAGATCCATCCTTCATTGCTGCAAGGGAACCCATGCCACGATATTCCTTGTATTGTCTTCCCTCAAAAAGAATTGTATCTCCAGGAGATTCCTCAGTACCAGCAAAAAGCGATCCTGCCATTACTACATCAGCCCCACAAGCTAAGGCCTTGGTTATATCTCCTGAATACTTGATACCACCATCTGCTATTACAGGAATGCCAAATTTCTTAGCTTCCTCTACACAATCGATGATAGCAGTAATTTGTGGAACTCCTATACCAGTTACAACTCTAGTTGTACATATTGATCCTGGGCCAATGCCGACTTTCACACAATCTACACCAGCTTCTATCAAGTCACGAGTAGCATGAGCAGTTGCGACATTTCCAGCTATAAGGTCTAGGTCTGGATATTTTTCTTTGATCTTTCTTATAGCTGAAAGGACGTTTTTGGAATGACCATGGGCAGTATCTAAGGTGATAACATCAACATTGGCAGCAACTAAGGCATCTACCCTATCCATCATATCATTGGTAATACCAACAGCAGCTCCAACTACTAGTCTGTTATTAGCGTCCCTTGCAGATTGTGGGTATTGCTTGGACTTTTCGATATCTTTTATTGTGATAAGGCCCTTTAGCTTGTAGTCCTCATCTACTATAGGAAGCTTTTCGATTTTACTTTCTTCCATAAGTCCTATAGCTTCTTTCATCTTGATTCCCTCGTAACCTACAACTAAGTTTTTCTTAGTCATTATAGAATCAATTACAAGGTTTGGATCTTCGACAAATCTTACGTCTCTATTGGTTAGAATACCCTTAAGATACATGTCCTTATCGACAATTGGAACTCCTGAAATCCTGTAGTTTTTCATTATATCTAAGGCATCTTGGAGGAGGTTTTCTGGATGAAGGTAGAAGGGATCTGTTATAACCCCATGCTCTGACCTTTTTACTACATCAACTTGCCTAGCCTGCTCATTTATAGGCATATTTTTGTGGATAATTCCTATACCACCTTGTCTGGCCATGGCTATAGCCATTTGAGATTCTGTTACAGTATCCATACCAGCAGACATTATTGGTATGTTTAGTTTTATTTTCTTGGTAAGATTGGTTGTAGTATCTACCTCGTTTGGTAGGACTTCCGAAGGTCCTGGTACTAGTAGAACGTCATCAAAGGTTAATCCGTCTCCTAAAAATTTCATTTCTCTTCCTTTCTAAAATAATTTACAGCATTTTCAAACAACAATTCTCTTTCTACATCATAGACATTCTTGAACAAATCATCATCAACTCTTTCAGCATGGGCCATCCTTCCTAAGATCTTCCCATCTTTTGATAGGATTCCTTCTATATTATAGTTAGACCCGTTAGGAGAAGTCTCATAGACTGAAAATATCTGATCATTTTCTAAAAGCTCTTCTAGTTTTTCTTTATTTGCAATAAATCTTCCTTCTCCGTGGGAGATTGGAACTCTGTAGGTCTTATCTAGGTCAATTCCCACTGTCCATGGGCTGTTATTAGTCAAGCACCTTGTATTTACAAAACTTGCTATGTGGCGGGATGAGGTATTAAATGTTAGGGTTGGATCAGCTTCTTCCTGGATTTTAACCCTGCCATATGGCAAGAGTCCAGTCTTAACGAGAGCTTGGAAGCCATTACAGATTCCTAATATTAAGCCGTCATTTTCTTCAAGTAGGTATTCTATAGCTCTAGCTACTTTTTCATTTCTTATAATATTAGCCAAGAACTTAGCCGAACCATCTGGCTCATCCCCTAATGAGAAACCTCCAGGAATCATAAAGATTTGAGATTCTTTTAGAAGATCTGCTAGTTTATCTATAGATTCTTTTATCTCGCTTTCATTTTGATTCCTAAAGACTAAAATCTCCGTATCTGCCCCTGCCTTCCTAAAGGCCTTCTCGCTATCTAGCTCACAGTTTGTTCCAGGAGCGGCAAGGATTGTAACAAGTGGCTTTGAAACATTATTTTTGGCTTTCAATCTCCTAGTAACCTTGCTAGGACTTAGCTTTTCGTATGGAGTATTTTCATATCCTTGGAATATTTCATCTAGGCCATGGAGGTAAATATCTTCAAGCTCTTCCTTATTAAGTATTACTCCATTTACGATGATATCTTCGCTAAAGCTTCCAATATCTTCTATAAACTCACGATCATCCTTATATTCAACTAGGAAAGAACCGAACATAGGATTGTAGAGATTATCGTAATCTATTGTAAAACCAGTATTTCCTATACTTTGCTCAAATAAGTCTGCCAGAAGTCCCTTCCTACTTAGAGAAATTGCAGATATTACATTTCCCTCTCTTATTTCCTTGTTAAGATATTGGAAGTTTTCCTTTAATTTTTCTAGATCTAGGCTTCCGTCTTCCTTATAGCTGGTCTTAATAAGACCAATTCTTCCAGATCCCTTAAAGTCATTGGTAATAATATTTTCTATATCTTCAGTAGTTACCGCAAAAGATATTAGACTTGGTGGAACCTTTAAATCTTCGAAAGTCCCACTCATAGAATCCTTACCGCCTATAGGAGGTGTTTCGAAAAAGCTTGATACTTCAAAGGCTCCCAGTAGGGACTTAAGAGGCTTAGACCAGGCTTTATCGCTATCCATAGACTCGTAGAACTCTTGGAAGGATAGTCTAATTTTTTCTAGGTCTGATCCTACTGCAACAAGTCTTGCAAGAGATTCTACAACTGCATAATAGCCTCCAAGATATTGACTTTCTGATGAGAGTTTTGGGTCAAATCCATAGCTCATTAGAGAAACTGTCTTTGATACGCCTTTATCAACTGGAATTCTCGCTGCCATAACTTGGGCAGGGTTTAGGAGTTTCCTTCCTCCAAGAGGGCTTAGGACAGTATTTCTTCCTATGGATGAATCAAACATCTCTATAAGATTTCTCTTACTTAGTCGATCTAAGTCGTTTATCTTTTCATAGAATTTACTTGGGTTATCATCTTTTTCTTTTAAAAGATCTGGCTTATCTTCGCTTAGATAAGAAACTTTGGCATATCTTTCAGCCCCATCGGTGTTTATGAAATCGTAGGAAAGTTTAGCTACAATGTCGTCTCCGTAGTAAAGGGTCATGGTATTATTATCTGTAACTCTCGCAACAAGACTTGCCTCTAGGTTTTCCTCCTTGGCATAGGCCATAAATTCATCAAGGTCCTTCTTGTCAATTACCACAGCCATCCTCTCTTGGGATTCTGATATGGCAATCTCAAAAGGCTTTAGACCCTCGTACTTTAATGGAACCTTGTCAAGATATATATCGATTCCATCAGCAAGCTCTCCGATAGCAACTGAAACCCCACCTGCGCCGAAGTCGTTACATTTTTTGATAAGTCTTGCGACTTCCTCTCTTCTAAAGAGTCTTTGAATCTTCCTCTCTTCTGGAGCATTACCCTTTTGGACTTGGGCAGATTCTGTTTGGATGGAAGTAATCTTGTGAGATTTAGATGAGCCTGTAGCTCCGCCTATACCATCTCTTCCTGTTCTACCACCAAGAAGGATTACTAAATCACCAGGGGCTGGATCAAGTCTTTTGACATTTCTTGCTGGTGTTGCTGCTATAACTGCTCCGCACTCCATCCTCTTGGCAGTGTAGCCTTCATGGTAGAACTCATCTACAAGTCCTGTTGCAAGGCCAATTTGATTGCCGTAGGAAGAATATCCCAAAGCCGCTTCCTTGGTAATCTTTGCTTGTGGGAGTTTTCCCTCTAGGGTATCCTCGTAAGCTTCCTTTATATTTCCAGCTCCACTTAGTCTCATGGCTTGGTAG
>NZ_JALEIL010000102.1 GCF_022770135.1 Anaerococcus sp.
TACCTACTATCATAGCCAACAAGTGCTGAAGGGCTATGGGGAAGGCCTTCTTGAATTCAGGTTTGCCATCAAGGTCAAACAATGACTTTGAGACAGCTTGATTAGTATTTTTTTCCATAATTTCTCCTTATTTATTTCCAAAATTTTTTATGAAGCTTTTCTATTTCACTTTTTACTTCATTAACTGGTCCTATTACTTCGATTTTTTTCTGTCCAGAATTAAGTACTTTTCTGCAATCTAGAGACATGGTTAAATTTCTAACGTCATCTCCTGTTAATCTCTTTAGTTCTTTCTCACTTATTCCATAGACTACTCTTCCAATACCCGTCCAATATATTGCGCCTGAGCACATTGAGCAAGGTTCGGCTGTTGTTATAAGTGTCGTGGTCTTAAGAAATTCCTTATCATATTCTTTTGATGCCATTTCGCAAAGTTTTAATTCAGCGTGGGCAGTCGCTATTCCAAGTGTCCCTTCAAGATTACCGCATTCGAGCAGTATAGTTCCATCTTTGTCTATTAATATTGCTCCAAAAGGATTATTACCATTCATAACAGACTCTTCAGCAATTGTGTTAGCTCTTATTAAGAATCGTTTGTAATCAACATTCATTAAGGCCTCCACTTATAAAATCCAATTATTGATAGTATCAATCCTAATGTTAATATTGCAGTTCCTAAGTTTTTATATAGTGAAACAGTAGATAAACAACTCATAAATGAGCCGATTCCCATAAACGAAATTCCAGATATAGCAATCTTTTTGAACTTATTAATGTTTTCTTTCATTGGGTATACCTTATTTTCCCTTTCCGATCTTATAAATAACTGGGTATAAAATCATAGCAAATATTATTCCATTTAATGCTGGTAGACCAAATACCCTTGTCAAAATACTTTCATTTGTTCCAAAAAATGCAATAAGAGCGTAAACTAACACTAATGTTATTGCCCAAGTTAACCATGGTGTTAAAGTCCATTTATTAAGTTTAGCATTTTTCAAGTCTATGTACTCACCTTTATTCACAATATAATAATCCGACAATATTATCCCTGCTAAAGGAGGAACAATTATTCCTAAAGTATTTAAAAATGTAAATAGAACATCTATCTGATAAGGCCTTGTCAAACAAAGTAAACCAGATATTATTAGTATAACAGCAATTATCTTCTTACGGTCTTTAGAAAAAGTATTCGATAAGTTTAGTGAGGAAGAATACATATTAGCTGCATTAGTTGTAAATATATTAGTCGTCATCAAAATTAAACTTGGTACTACTAACCCTAATCCTAGTAACACCTCTGTTAAATCTGAATTATTGCTTCCTATGGCAGAAATTGCCCCACAAATTATTAATAAACCATTCCCAAATAATAAGCCTACAGCTGCAGATTTCATAGCATCTTTTGAGCTTTTTGCAAATCGCATTATATCTGCAATTGCAGTTGCTGCAGAAAATATCCAAGTGCCAATTACTATTGTTACACCTTCAACCAAGGTCATACTTGTTGCTGGCTTATAATTTATTACACTTTGCCATCCTACAAGTCCTCCTGATCTAATTGCCGTAGCTAAAGATAGAAATATAATCGCTGGTATTGCAACATATCCTAGTACAGTTATTGCTTCCATTCCTTTCAAAGCGAACAATCCCATTACTATCGCACTAGCGAATAATATTACTAACTCTCCTACTCCTGTTATACTGAATATTTGAGAAACAAAGTGGCCGAAAATAGCAGACTGAATTGTATACCATCCTATACTTACAATAGGGACAAACATTGTCGCTATTTTAGAACCAGACTTACCAAAAGAATATCTTGTCATTAATGCAAATGATAAGCCCGTTTTAGCAGCCATGTTAGCTACCGCCATGGCAATTACTGTTAAAAATATATTTCCCAAAACAATTGTTAATATAATGTCTTTAAAACTCAAGCCATCGGCAAGCCCTCCGCCTGTAATCATACTTGTTATAACAAATACAAATCCAAGCCAAACTATCGTTATTCCCCAAAACGTTTTTCTACTATCTATAGGTACAGGGGAACTTTCAAAATCTTGATTTATCTCTTTAACTTCTTTTAAATTATTATTTTCCATAATACCCTCTATGTATTCCAATCTAGCCTAAAGTTTAGGCCAGATTGCTCTTGCTCTTTGTCTTGATTTTTCGTGAATTTCTTTTTGGTCGACTGTCTTAATCTTCCTATCAGCCATGACCACTTTTCCATTAATGATAGAATCTGTCACGCATTTGCCGCTTAGGCCGAAAAGGACGTGACCTGGCCAGTTGTCTTTTTCTAGAGGAGTTATCGGATCATAGTCTAGGGCTATGATATCTGCGTAGGCTCCTTCTTCGATTCTTCCTACTGGCCTTTTGAGATATCTTTCCATAATCTTTGGATTGTTCTCAAATTGCATCTTGATTGCTTCGGCAAAGCCCTTGGTTGGGTCGTGGTTTTCGTGAGTGATGAGGACCTTGGCGACCTTCATTGATTCAAACATATCGTTGGTGTAGGCATCTGTCCCAAGTCCTAAAAGTATTTCCTTATCGAGCATCCTTACTGTTGGAGGAGCTCCCACGGCGTTATTCATATTGCTTTCTGGATTGAAGACTGCCATAGCATTTTTCTCTTTTAAGATATCCATCTCTCTTTCATTGATGTGAACGTTGTGGATAGAGAGGGTCTTATCGTTAAAGATTCCATAGGCATCGAGCCTATCTACGATTCTCTTCCCGCTCATCTTTACTGTCTCCCACTCGTCTTCTATGCCTTCAGCTATGTGGACATGGTAGCCAGAATCGACTTCTTCCATGGCCTTTTGGCATTTTGCTAGGGTTTCGTCTGATAGGGTAAAGGAAGCGTGGAGGCCGAAAAGAGCACTTATCATATCGTCTCTTTTTTCTGCTTCCTTGATCCAGTTGATGTTTTCAGCAATACCTAGGTCTCTTTTTTCCATCCCATCCCTGTCGGATACTTCATAGCAAAGGCTTGCTCTAATTCCTAAATCTGTGGCAGCATCTGCCATGGTAGACAGGGACCCTTCTATGGCATTTGGACCTGAGTGATGGTCTATAATTGTCGTTACACCGTTTTGGACTGATTCCATAAAGGTCGTTAGGGCATTAAGCTTCACATCCTCTAGGGTCAGTTCCTTATCTAGGGCCCACCAGAGATTTTCTAGGACGTGGAAGAAATTATCAGTTGGCTTTGATACGCTCATTCCTCTAGCATAGGCAGAGTAGGCATGGGAGTGGGCACATATTAGGCCTGGCATTACAAGCTTATCAGAAAAGTCTAGGACCTCTTCGTCTGGATTTTCTCTTTTTATCTTATCAAAATCTCCTATTTCCTTTATGATATTTTCCTCTATAAGGATCGCCGCATCTTCATAGAAATTGTTAGCCTTATCGTTGGTAATAATGGTTTTTGCCTTAATTATCATAATTTCTCCTTATAGGTAGTAGCTGTATCTATCTTCTAGGACCTTGATTAGCTTCTTGTAATCCTCGCTAATCTTATCATCAGATAAGTCCGCTTCGATAACGTTTTTATTCTCAAGTCTTATCTTGTACTTACTAGAATCAAGCCTATATATTCCACTTTGCTCAGACATATCGAAGTCGTCTTCTCTTATGAAAACTGTAAATTTATCCTTATAAGGTGCTCCATCGTGTGGGCAGAAGCTTTCGCAGTTGCCACATTCGTTGCAGAGGCCGTCGAGGTGGATAGTTTGTCTTTTATTCTTAAATCCTTCCACTTCTATGGCAACATTAGCCCTATTTGGACAAACTTCGGTACAAATTTCACAAATCTTATCGCAAGATAGGCATCTTGATCCGTCTTTGTCCCTAGGAAGTTCAAGATAACCACGTCTTTCGATTATCGAATCAAGTGATTTTTCATAGGTCGCTTCTATAAAGTCATTTTCGAGATTTTCTTTTCTTAGGATATCCTTGGATATAACTTTTGCATCCCCTATGGCATTTACTATGGACTTTCTTCCCTTAGTGATATCTCCTGCTAGATAGACGTTTTCGATATTGGTCTCTTTCGTAGGAAGGAGGTGGACCTTCTTGTCGACCTTTATACCAGAAGCCTTAAGTTTCTCATAATCTGTCTTACTTCCCGTTGCTATTATAATATATTGGTAGGTCTTCTTTAGCTCTTCTAGGTCAAGATCTAGGTCTTTGTTAAGCTCATAGACTAGTCCTATCTTTTCGGCAAGCCTTATATCTTTTGCTACAGCTTCATCTGAGACAAGCTCATTTGCATAGCCATATAGTCTGTCGGACTTTTCGATAACTTTGGCTTCTAGCCCGTTTCTTCTAAGGAAGATTCCTGCTGCAAGTCCTGCTGGTCCTCCTCCTATGATTAGGGCTTTGGCGGAAGTCTTTACTGGACTTACTTCGATTTCTTCTATATATTTATCATAATAAGCATCA
>NZ_JALEIL010000126.1 GCF_022770135.1 Anaerococcus sp.
AGACAATTTGGAAAATCTAATAGAAGAAAAATCTTTGGAATATGAAAAACAAATACAAATACTTCAGGCTAGAAAGGTTGCCTGTGATATTGCAATCAAAAGATTTGCCAGGGCCAAAAAGGCTTCAGAATACATAATCAAGGAAGGAATAGATCCAATAGACTTTCCAGTTAAAATCGACTACATAGAAGAAAACCCAGTGGTATTTTCAAGAAAAATCATGAAAAATTATATTCATCCAGATATTACTTTGACAAGATGGATAGATATCTACGAAAAATGTACTGAAAACGGCCTTGAGATGATGGGATCAATTCTTATAATCTTTCACGGAAAGCCCTTCGATCAATTTCTAGAAAAAAACTCTGACGTAGAATTTGCCATGCAGGTAACAAAAATCGAAGCTGGTATACTTAATAAAAGAGTAACAAGATTTTGGGGAGGATTCGAAGCTGTAACTTCCTATTATGTGGGAGATTACAAAAATATTAGACAAAAACATAAGAAAATGCTCACCTGGATTAACGACAATGGTTACAAGGTCACAGGTCCTATAACAGAGGAGTTTCTCATATCTCCCCTAGATGTCGAAGATCCATCTAAGCATGTCACTAAAATAATTATCCCTGTAGAAAAAAGATAAGGATGATAATATAAAAGAATTTGAAATGCTTTATATCTTATCTAAAATTTAAATAATACATAAAAATAAAGAAAATTTTCAAAAGTAAAAGCGGACCATAAGATCCGCTTTTTCTATCTATTAGTCAAGTTCTAGAGAGTTTTCCCATAGACCGTGGATGTTACAATAGCTTAGTGCGTAGAAAGTACCTTTCTTTTCTGTTTTGATTACGCCTGATGCACATGGTTCAGAAAAGATTTCATCTTCGCCGTGAGCTGAGTATTGGTATGATCCAACTTCTACTGGGAATTTGCCATCTTCAGCCTTGAAGAATACTTTAATCCATGCGATGTGGTGTTCAAGTGTGTTAGGATGTTCAATTTCCTTACCAACTCTTGCGTTAACTCTTACCTTACCATCTTCAAGTCTTTCAACTTCTAGTTCTGGTACGTGTTTTTCAGCTTTCCAATCACCTGATTGTACAGTTTCAGTTAATTTTGTCATATTTTTACCTCCATATGATCATATGTTGTCTACAATATATTTTATACCCAATATTTTAGAAATTATAACCTATTTTAAAGTTCTTCAAATTTTTTAGTGACTTGCTCGCCAGTTTCCATATCCTTTATAGAATATTCTCTCTTGGCTAGCTCCTCTTCTCCTAAAATGATAACCCTTCTGATTCCGCACTTATCCGCATAGTTCATCTTCTTCTTAAACTTGCCACTTTCTAGATAAATATCGACACTTTCGCCAGAATCTCTTAGTTTGTTTAAGATTTCTATGCCGTATTCGTTGATGGACTCATCCATTGGAATTATCAGAATATCTGTTAGACTCTTGATCTTCTCATCAATTAGGCCAAGCTCTTGGAATTGGTAGAATAGTCTTGTAAGTCCGATTGACATACCAACACCCGGAAGTTTTTGCTTGGAGAAGTTACTTGCTAAATCTTCATATCTTCCACCAGAGCAAACAGAGCCGATTTTTTCATAGCCATTTATAAAGGTCTCATAGACTGTGGATGTATAATAATCGAGTCCTCTTGTAATAGCAAGGTCGATTTTGATATTTCTATCAGGAATGCCTAGATCAACCATATATCTATAGACCTTATTTAACTCGTCAACTCCTTCAAGGAAAAGCTCATCGACAGAAAAGTCAAATAATTTAGATAAAAGTTCTTCATTTGAATCTTTATTTTCAATAAATTCTATGATTGTCTTAGCTTTTTCCTCATCAGTGAGTCTAACTAGCTCATCAAAAGTCTTATCAATTCCAATCTTGTCTTTCTTGTCAATTGACCTAAGGACATCAGTAGTATCTTCTATGCCCAAGGATTTGAAAAATCCATTCAAAAGCTTCCTGTTATTTATCTTGAAGGTAAGATCAGAGAAGTTTAATTTCTCAAAAATTTCATAAATAACCCTAGGTAGGAGGGCATCGTTGTAGATTGAAAGACTATTGTGACCAATTATATCTATATCAGCTTGGTAAAATTCCCTATATCTACCCTTTTGATTTCTCTCACCCCTATAGACTTTTCCTATGTGATAGCGTTTGAAAGGGAAATTTAAATCTTGAAAGTGCTCTGATACGTAGCGTGCTAGAGGAACCGTAAGGTCAAATCTTAAGCTCATATCCTTGGAGTCAGAGGCTATTTCATAGATTTGTTTTTCTGTCTCCCCGCCCCCTTTGGCAAAGAGTATCTCATTTTTCTCGATAACTGGTGTATCGATTGGCATAAATTGATATTTCTTGTAGGTTTCTTCGACTATGTTTTTAATCTTATCAAAAACTAATTGCTCCTTAGGTAAAAGTTCCATTACCCCAGCAATTGTAGATGGTTTTACAATGTTCATACTATCCTCTCTCTTTTTTCTTTACTATAATAAATTATACGATTTTTTCCAAAAGAAAAAAGCCTAAAAAGCCTATATCCAAATCAAAGACCCCAAGTCTACAAGGGGGATTTCTGGATAAATAATATCTATATTTTCCCTATCGCAAGCTTTCTTGATGATATCAAAGGACTTATGTCTTGATATATCCCCAGTAAAAATCAACTTGCCTTGGACTAGTCCACAAGTCCCTCCAATAAAGCCTTGATCAAATCCATCAAGTTCGATTTTATCATTATCTAATAAGATAATATTTACTTTATCCTTAAGGGTCTTATATATTCCATAATCACTTGTAAGGAGGCTTTCCCTAAGGGGAATAATAGAACATCTACTATAGCCTTGTTTTACAAAAAGATTTTTATAATTTCTCTCTTTAAGAATTCTCTCAATATTTTCCTCAGTAAAGTCATTATGGATATAGAAATCTTTAAATCTAAGAAGATTATAGATAGAATCTTTTGGATATTTCTCACTTACTGAAGAACCTTTAATCATATTCTTTCCTGTAAGTTTATTTTTATAATAATCAAAGACTTCTGCTGCCACTATAATATTGTCTTTATCAAGTGCATAAAGAGAAAGGTCAGGGTGATCAGCGATTCTCATGTCGAGATTCGGATTATCTATTGTCTCTATAAATTCTATATTTTGATCAGCAAGGAAGCTCTTAAAATATAAACTTGCCTTATTGCTTATAATTAACATAAATTCTCCTAACAAAAAAAGCTCTCCGAAGAGAGCAGTTTGGAGGCGCCACTCAGATTTGAACTGAGGGTAAAGGTGTTGCAGACCTCTGCCTTACCACTTGGCTATGGCGCCAAAACAATGGAGCGGATGACGAGATTCGAACTCGCGACCCTCGCCTTGGCAAGGCGATGCTCTACCACTGAGCCACATCCGCACATCTATTATTATATGTTATATTTTGGATTTGTAAAGTTATTATTATATTTTTCTTTAATTTTAAACACTAACTAGCTAAGAATCCACTAAGATATCTCATTTCAGAGATCTCTCGACTTCGCTCGAGATAAGGGATTTTCCTTAAATAATTTTTTGGAAATAACAATCTTTATTTCTATCCTTGGAGATATTTAAGTCATCCTATACTAAGGTGTTTTCGTAGGGGCCTTTCTGCTTCGCAGAACCACTCCGTGGACCGCTAACAGGAAGCGGGTTCTTTCCTCTCTGTGCCAGTCAAATGACCCTTGACTTGGGCGCTCTATGCCGCTTGGGCAAGTTTTGACCCGAAAACCGCTTCGATTGCAAGCTTTGAGTTAAGCGAAGCTTAACGTGTTTTCGTACGGGCCCTTCTGCTTCGCAGAACCATTTCATGGAGACTCCTCTACTGGCCGGAGGGGCTTTATATTCTCGAGCCTACGGCTCTGCGACCACTCCGTGGAGGGCACTCCCAAAGCCGTGCAGGGTCCTCTACCGACCGGACGGGCCTGCTTTTTGGTGCCCAGAGGCGGAATCGAACCACCGACACGGGGATTTTCAGTCCCCTGCTCTACCGACTGAGCTATCTGGGCTTATTTGTTAATACCTATATATGATAACATAGGATTTTGGCTTTGTCAAATGTTTTCATTATCTTGCTTTTTCATTGATCCTACTTTCTAATTTTTCTTATATAAAAATAGACGGAATTTTTTCTTCCGCCTATTTCACTATAGTTTTATATTCGTATTTTTCCTAGTCTAGCTCTAGTTGACCAGTGTAGAGTTGCCAGTAGGTTCCTTTTTCTTCTATTAGCTTATCGTGGCTTCCTCTTTCGATTATCTTTCCATTTTCCATTACCATTATTACATCGGAGTTTTGGATGGTGGATAGTCTGTGGGCTATAACTATCGAGGTCGATCCTGCCATGAGATTATCCATAGCTTCTGTTACTTCAAGCTCTGTGGCTGTGTCAATGGAGCTTGTCGCTTCATCTAGGATTAACATTGGTGGCTCGGCTATTGCCGCTCTTGATATCGATATGAGCTGATTTTGCCCATCTGATAGGCTTGATCCGTCTCCACTTATTTCTGTATCGTAACCTTCAGGAAGTCTCTTGATGAAGGAGTCTGCTCCTGAAAGTCTTGCAGCAGAATTAATCTGATCTGAGTCTGCATCAAGCTTACCGTATTTTATATTTCCTTCGATTGTATCAGAAAAGAGATTTACTTCTTGAAGGACCATACCGAAAGCCTTTCTTAGGGCTTCTTTTTTGATATTTTTGATATTTATGCCATCGACTTCAATCACACCATTGTCTATTTCATAAAATCTTGTTATTACATTGGTGATAGTAGTCTTTCCTGCTCCGGTAGATCCTACAAAGGCAATCTTCTCGCCTGGATCTGCGTAGAAGGAAATGTTCTTTAGGATTTGGTTTTTGCCATCATAGGAGAAGTCCACGTTCTTAAATTCTAATCTTCCTTCAAGAAGTTGGTATTTATCTTCTCCGTCTTCTTCCCATTTCCAAGCATATCTTCCGCTCATTCCGACATGCTCTGTGATGGTTCCGTCTCTTCTAACTATTGCACTTACAAGGTCGATGTAACCTGTGTCGATTTCTTCTTTCATATCCATTATCTCAAATATCCTATCTGCTCCCGCAAGGGCTTGGAATACTGCGTTTGCTTGTTGGGAGATATTTACTATAGGGT
>NZ_JALEIL010000130.1 GCF_022770135.1 Anaerococcus sp.
GCTATTTAGAAGGTTCAAAAAGTATAGTGGCGATAGCGCTAGGGATACACCTGTTCCCATACCGAACACAGAAGTTAAGCCTAACAACGCCGATGGTACTCGGAGGGCAACCTCCCGGGAGACTAGGAAGCCGCTAAACAAAAAGGCAGTTTAATCTTTCGAGCGAGTTAATTTGAATACACATTTAAAACAACTCCCGAGAGACTGTCAAAATGCCTAAATGGCATTTTGACCCTGAAACAAAGCTGCGTAAGCAGCGAATGAGTTTGTGAAACAAACGGGTTTTAGTGGAAGCCGCTAAATAAAATAATTAAAACGCTTATGCGTTTTGCGCTTAGGTAGCTCAATGGTGGAGCACCCGGCTGTTAACCGGTAGGTTGTGGGTTCGAGTCCCACCCTGAGCGCCATTATATTATCGCGGGATGGAGCAGTTTGGTAGCTCGTCGGGCTCATAACCCGAAGGTCGTAGGTTCAAATCCTACTCCCGCAACCATGTGGCGAAGTAGCTCAGCTGGCTAGAGCATTCGGTTCATACCCGGAGTGTCAACGGTTCAAGTCCGTTCTTCGCTACCAAATAAAGGATTAGGCTTTCGCCTAATCCGAGCTTTTGGCTCCATGGTCAAGTGGTTAAGACACAGCCCTCTCAAGGCTGTATCATGGGTTCAAATCCCATTGGAGTCACCAAACATTTGACCATAAGACTTTTATAGGCTTTCTATTAAGGCCCTATGGTCAAAAATTGTATAAGCTTATTATTAAGGCCCTATGGTCAAGCGGTTAAGACACCACCCTTTCACGGTGGTATCCCGAGTTCGAATCTCGGTAGGGTCACCATAATTAACCTAGTTAGGTTATATAAAGAACATCTTCGTTTCAGAGGATACCACCCTGATCACGGCGGTAAGTTCTTTGGACTCACTAACGTTCGTCTCAAAGATTTCAAATCTAAAGATTTGAAACAGCACAGCTGACTGAGTTACGAATCACGGTAGGGTCGCAATTTGGAAGTATAGCTCAGTTGGGAGAGCATCTGCCTTACAAGCAGGGGGTCACAGGTTCGAGCCCTGTTACTTCCACCATTAGATAATTTATATATAAATTATCATTTTAGGAAAATCTTCGTTTGAAGTGATGTCGTATTTGACACCACTCCGTGGAGGCTCCTCTATACGCCGGAGAGGCGTGTCTATGGCCTGGTAGTTCAGCTGGTTAGAATGCCGCCCTGTCACGGCGGAGGTCGTGAGTTCGAATCTCATCCAGGTCGCCAAAATTAATTAAGACCGAAGAGAATATATGTAATAGATCGCCGTAACGGCGGAGAGTTCTTTGGACTCACTGTCGTTCGTCTCAAAGATTTCAAATCTTGCGATTTGAAACAGCACGGCTGACTGAGTTACGAATCTCATCCAGGTCGCCAAAATTAAAGCTAAAAGAATATTTATAACCGCATTTATATCTTTGTATTCTTTTAGCTGATAAATTATTATCTATCATAGTTGATGGTAGGTTCGCTGATGTAGCTCAATTGGTAGAGCAATTGATTTGTAATCAATAGGTTGTAGGTTCAAGTCCTATCATCAGCTCCATAATTTTTCATATGCGGATGTGGCTCAGTGGTAGAGCATCGCCTTGCCAAGGCGAGGGTCGCGAGTTCGAATCTCGTCATCCGCTCCATAATTAACTTACGAGACTCGTAAGTTTTTATTTTTATTAGTATAAATTTATTGAAAATATTTGATTTAGCAATATAATACTTAAGTATCCTTTTGCGGGTGTAGCTCAGTGGTAGAGCCCCAGCCTTCCAAGCTGGTTGCGAGGGTTCGATTCCCTTCACCCGCTCCATGCGTCATTAGCTCAGCTGGATAGAGCGTCTGGCTACGGACCAGAAGGCCTGGGGTTCGAATCCTCAATGACGCGCCAAGATTTTAGCATCCTTATAAAGGGTGCTTTTTTTATATTTATTTTTAAGAGATGTATAAATTATTATATTAATATGATAAAATATATTAAAATAGTAATTAGATATAAATTTATCATTATTGGAGGCGGTATGTTAATAGCTCACAAGGATGAGAACGGGAGAGCTCAAAGCTTACTCGACCATCTAAAAAATGTAGGTGATGCAAATTTTAAATCAGGAAAAAAAATAAATACTGAGTATACAGCTCTTTTAGTGGGTCTCTTACATGATCTTGGGAAAGCGGATCCTCTATTTCAAGATATGATAATAAATAATAAAAACACTAAAGTAAATCATTCATCAGCTGGTGCAAAGTACATATACAATACTTTTAAGAAGTTAACGCTTAAGAATGATGTGTTTAAAAATCAAATATATTTATCTTATACTGAAATAATAATGTATGTAATAGAGGCTCATCATGGTGTATTTGATATTAGCATCTACAATAAAGAAGTAATTAATAATATATATAAAAGAATTGAATATGATTCTATTAATCAAAAATATAATTATTCTATAGTTGAAAATTTTGCAAAGAATATAGATGAGTATTGCAGTAAGGAATATGGACTTTCCATTGAAGAAATTTATATCAATGGTTTTAAAGAGTACAAGGAGATTATAGAAAAGTTAGAATTAACTAATTCAAAATATCCTGATATAGATTTCTATTATTATAATTATTGTATAGTCAGACTTATCTTATCCATACTAAAAAATGAAGATGTTTATGATACCATAAATGCTTATGAAACAATTATTGATAAAAAAACCAATAATGAAAGTCAAGAAATTATAGAATATTTTTACCAGCAAATAGAAGATGAGTATGATTCTTATCCTCCACCAACTAGTAATATAAATAAGCTAAGGGCAAGAATAGTAGATGAAATCCGTGCTAGGTACGATACAGATAGTAATGGAATATATAAATTAGATTTACCTACAGGGGCAGGTAAAACCAAGCTATCTTTGTTATACTCTCTTCACCAAATGAAAAATAACAATAAAAATAAGATGATTTATATAGCACCTTTTTTATCAATTCTTGAGCAAAATGCACATGAATATAAAAAAACTTTAGCAAATGATAAGTATATATTAGAACACCATTCAAACCTAGTTGATAATACTTCTTTTGATACTGAAAATAATGATGATGATAATAAAGCTGCTATGAAAGAATATATAAAAGAATCCTGGGAGCAAATAGTAATCCTATCTACTATGGTACAATTTTCTAATACCTTGTTTAAATCAAGATCATCAAACCTCAGAAGATTTTATAATTTAAGTAATAGTGTGATCATATTAGATGAAATCCAATCTTTACCAGATGAAATGACCCATATCTTTAACCTGATGCTCAATTTTATAAGTAAGGTGATGAATTCTGTAATTATCCTATGCTCAGCTACCCAACCTAGTTTAGACCATGATTCTATTAATCATAAAATTATATATGGTGGATCTAATAATGAAGATAATAATTTGATACAACTAGATGATAGACAAAAACAAATCTTTGACCGAGTAGAGGTAAGTTTACTAAATGATGGCAAAGAATCAAAGCTAGCTGACATATATAAGTCTGTATTAAATGATAACCAAAAATCAACCCTTATAATTTTAAATACTAAAAAATCTGTAATGAACTTGTACGAAATGTTTGAAGAAGATATGGATGACACAAGCAACTTATACTATTTAACAACCAATATGTGCCCAAAACACAGGCTTGATATCATAAATGAGATAAAAGAAAAATTGAATAAAGACATAGCTGTAATAGTTATAAGTACATCCTTAATAGAAGCAGGAGTGAATTTAGATTTTAGAAGGTTATATAGGTCATATGCAGGATTTGACTCTATTATCCAAGCTATGGGAAGGTGTAATAGAGAAGGTAACTATGATAGGGGAGAAGCCTATCTAGTAAATCTAGATAAGGATGATGAAAGGCTAGGTAATTTAAAATCAATTGAAAATAAGAAACATGTAACAAAAAAAGTATTAGACAATCACGATGGTAATTTTGATATAGAAGAATTAAATAAAAGATATTATTATAAACTATTTTCTAACCTAGATGATCTAGATAAAAAGGTTGACGGTAATAAAACCTTACTAGATTTACTCTCTTTAAATAAAGAAATCAGACAAAGTGGGGATTTAGAAGGGATAAATGCCCAAGCTTTAAAAGAAGCCTCTGATCAGTTTAGCCTAATCGAAGATAATAGTGAGTCTGTAATTGTTTACTATGGCGAAAGCTTTGCTTTGATAGAAGAGCTTATAGCAGCGATAGAAGAATTTAGAGGATATGATGGTAACAAGGAAAAGATTAATGAAATCAAAATCTTATTAAACAAACTCCAACCCTACACTATAAGTATCTATAATTCCAATGATTTTGAAGATAAGCTAGTAAAGGTAGATGGACTAGATATATTTGGAATAAAAATATTAAACGAATCAAATTATGATAAGAAAGTTGGATTAACTGAAGAATCTAAGCTAGAAAGTTTTATGCTTTGATATACCAAATAGAAAAGAAGTTATTCTTTTCTATTGAAGGTATACATAATTAGTACATTTTTTCAATCCGCTAGTAAAAATACTAGATATTCATATTATACTTTTTATTAATCTATAGTCACTTGACACTTACAATAAGTTAGTGTATTATAAACATATAATAAGATGATAACATAATTAGTACATTGAATAAAAAACTATAAGGAGGTAAAATGGATCATTCAAAATCTTTCTATGCGAAGATTTATGGGGACTATGCGCTATTCAGCTCCCCATCTTCCAAAAGTTCAGGTGATAAAGCAAGCTATCAAGTTCCCACAAAAGAAGCTTTACGTGGGATTGTTGACCAAATTTATTTTAAGCCAACTTTCAAGAATGTAATTGAAGAAGTGAAAGTTATTAATGAAATAAAAACAGAAGCTATGGGAGCTAGAACTCTAATGATGGGCGGATCTAATGATTTGAACTCTTACACTTACTTGAAAGACGTATCTTATCTTATCAAGTTCCACTTTGAGTGGAACCTAGATAGGGAAGATCTGGATCATGATAGAAATATAAAAAAACACGAAGCTATTATGGAGAGATCTTTAAAAAAAGGTGGTAGAAGGGATATCTTTCTAGGTACCAGGGAGTGCTACGCATTTGCTCAGAAAATAGATAAAGAAGAATACGAAAACACCAAGAGTTTATATGATGGTCAAAGCCTATCTTTTGGTATCATGTTTCAAGAATTTATCTACCCTACTGAGCCAGGTGGGGAGTTGGTATCGTGTTTTACTGAAACTAGCATGGTTGATGGGAAAATCACCTTTAAAGATAGCAAAGATTGTGAGATAAAAAATACCCTAGATACCTATAGTTTTAAATACCCAAATGAAATAAAATCAGTTGATAAGGAATATGAAGAATATGAAAATTTTAAGGACGGTGGTCTATGAATGCCCTAGAAGCTCTTCTTAACTCCTATAACTATGCTTTAGATATGGGGCTGGTAGATAATAATGACTATCCTATATTATTACCTATCTACCATAGTAAATTAAAATCCAATGGAACAAATATTATAAAAGTTGAGATAAGAAAAGATTCAAGTTTATATCAGGTTTCCTACTTAGACCAATATAAAAGTAAAGCTGATGAAGAAAATAAAATCAGTGATGTAATAATCTTTCCGGTAACAAAAGACTCAGCATCAAGATCAGGTAGGAAGGCCCCATCCCACGCCCTAGTGGATAAGGTTAAGTATATCTTTGATGAAGATGGAAACTTACTTAACGACTATAAGGAAAATTTATTAGCCTGGATAAATTTTGAAAAAGATCAAGATATTAAAACATTCCTTAAGGTTATTTTTGATTTTCTAGATAAAAAAGATGCTTTAAAAAGTATAGCTAGTAATTTAGTAAGTGATTTTAAAAATCTAAGTGGCTATGATATAGAATTTGAAGATAAAAAGACAAATATATCAGATACTTTTTTGGAGTTTGAGATAAGTTCTTTTTTAGATGATAAAGATGTAAGCGTAAGCTCTTATAAAGATTTGCATAAATCTTTTATAAATTTTACAAATTTTATAGATAGACCAAATGGTATATGTAATATTTCTGGGAAAGAAGAATATATTACTCAAAAACACAGGGGACTATTAGGCAACGCAAAACTAATAAGTGTAAGTAATAATAAAGAAGCCTATGTAGGTAGGCTTAATAAAGATACCTCTAGCTTAAATGTAGGTAGAGAAACTTCTGAAAAAATCCACCTCATGCTTGCTTACCTTATAGAAAATAATAAGTCCCACATAAGGATAGCTGAAAAACAGTACTTAATAACATGGTTTTCTGAAGATATTAAAAACTCTCAAAACATAGATATAACTTTTAAAAAATCAAGTGGAAAAAATTTGGATTTTCTTAACCAACTTGCTAGTACTAGCATCAAAACAAGTCCTGCCAATATAAATACTGAAAATATAAGCCAGTCTTTTAAGCTAGGAAAAGCAAATTATAGTGATGATTCTAACTTTTATTGTATGATAATTGATTCATTTAACCCTGGTAGGGTAGTTATAAAATACTTTAACCAATTAAAAGTATCAGAGCTACAAGCTAACCTGAAAAAATGGGAAAACAGATACCATTGGGAAAGATACAATGAAAGTATTGAAGATTTTAATCCATTTACTCCATCATTTTATAGTATCTTTATAAATGCTTATGGCATAGAGAGAACTTTAAAAAATGGCAGAAGTTTAGACTATGATAATAAAAAGTTTATGAATAACCAATATATTTCTTTAGTAACTAGCCTACTTAATGGAAGCTCTTTACCTAAAAATATAGAAAATAAATTTAAACAAAATATTAGAAAAAGAAGCAGCTATAAAGAACTTAGGGTTTGGAATAATTTGTTATTTGTAGCAAGAGCAGTACTTAAAAACTCAAATGAGGAGAATTTTACAAGAATGATTGATAAAGATAATAATGATAGGTCTTATCTTCTTGGAAGATTACTTAGTGTCTATCACAATATTGAACTAAGCACATATACAAGCAAAGATTTAAATGCAGGAAATGAAGAAAACTATCCACAAAGACTTACAAATGCTGAGAAGTTTTGGAGTAACTATCTAGATAGACCAGCGACAACAATTACTATATTAGAAAAAAAGACCAATACTTATTTAAATAAGCTAAAGACAACAGATTATAGGATGTATAAGGGATTAGACACTATAAAATCACAATTACTTACAAAAATAAGTGAAAATTATAAGCTAGATGATAAAAGCTTTAATATGCCTTTAGATTATAAATTTTTATTTGGATATACCGCTCAAAACAGCTCTATATATGGACTAAGAAATCAAGTAAATAAGGAGATAGAAAATGCTAAATAATAAAGTTGATTTTTTAATGACTATTGAAGTGAAAAATGCCAATCCAAACGGAGATCCTCTTACCTCAAATATGCCGAGAATAGACTCCCTAGGCTATGGAATCATATCTGATGTTTGTATCAAAAGAAAAATTAGAAATAGGATGCAAGACCAATTTAAGGAAAATGATTTGGGAGAAGGTTATGATATCTTTGTAAAAGCAAATGATAGGATAGATGACGATTTTAGATCCTTAGAAAAAAGATATAAGGCATATTTCGATAAAGAAAAAGATAATGAAGTAATAGAAAAATCTATGAATGAAAAATGGATAGATGTAAGATCTTTTGGACAAGTGGTAACATTTAACAAAAAATCAATAGGTATCAGAGGCCCAGTATCAATATCTATTTCAAAATCCCTAGACCCAGTTATTACAGAAACTATGCAAATAGTAAGAAGTACCAATGGTCAAGATGCAGGGGAGAAGAGATCATCTGATACTATGGGTAGTAAAAACTTTATAGACTATGGAGTTTATCTAGTCCAAGGAAGTGTAAACTCATTTTACTCAGAAAGAACTGGCTTTGATGAAAAAGACCTAGAAATTTTAAAAGAAGCTTTAAGAACTTTATTTATCAATGATGTATCAAGTGCTAGGCCAGATGGAAGTATGGAAATAAAAGAGATTTACTGGTTTACCCACAGCAATAAGCTAGGCAATGTATCAAGTGCTAAGATTAAACAGCTAGTAAACTATGATCAAATTGACATAAACAATACCAATCCTTCCTATGAAGACTATAACTTTAGACTAGATGATGAAAAGCTAAAAGAATATAAAGATAAGGGACTAACACTCGAAATTATTGAAGGCATATAAATGTCTGCTCCAGATGATTACCTAATGTTAAGCGGCATCCAACACTTTTATTTTTGTAAAAGACAGTGGGCTCTAATCCATATCGAACAAGTATGGTCTGACAACTCCTTTACAGCTGAAGGTAATAAGCTCCATGAAATAACTGATGACCCTTATTTAAAAGAAAAGAGAAAAAATATTATTATCTCAAGAGCCATACCAGTTAGCTCAAAAGACCTAGGTTTATCAGGCATCCTAGATACTGTAGAATTTATAAAAAGTGATAAGGGCATAGCAATTGCCAATAAAAAAGGCTTGTGGATGCCCAATGTAGTTGAATATAAGAGGGGAAAAGCCAAAAAAGATAATAGGGATGTAGTACAGGTAGCTGCCCAAGTAATGTGTTTAGAAGAAAAATATAATATTCAGATAGAAAGTGCAGATTTATTTTATTTTTCTACCAAGAAAAGAGAGACCATAGCCATAACCAATCAGTTAAAAGATGAAGTCAGATCCATAGCAGCTCAAATGCATATTATGTATGAAAATAAACTTACTCCAGATGCAGAGTACTTTAAAAATTGTACTATGTGCTCCCTATATGATTTATGCATGCCCAGACTTACAAAAAAGAAAAAATCAGTACAAAATTATTTGCTAGGTGAATAATATGAAGAAATTACAAAATATCCTATACCTAACCTTAGATGATGCCTATCTATCAAAAGATGGGAAAAATGTAGTAATTATTAAGGATTCTAAAGTTCTAAAAAGATTTCCTATCCATATATTAGATGGAATTATGTGTTTTAATTACACAGGAGTAAGTCCAGCCTTGATGAAATTTGCTATGGAAAATAATTTGCTTATTTCATTCTTTACACCAGAAGGTAGGTTTTGTGGTAGGGTAATAGGTAAGACAAATGGCAACGTACTACTAAGAAGACGTCAATACCAGCTAGCTGATAGCGATGATAGCTTAGAGTTTGTGCAAAATATCATCTATGCAAAAATATTTAATTCTAGAAAAGTATTAAAAAGAGCAATCAGAGATCACAAAGAGAAAATAGACTCAGAAAAACTTTTATCAACCATAGATTTTATAGACCTTGCCCTAAAAAATATACGGAAGGCAGACAACAAAGATAGCCTTAGAGCTATTGAAGGAAATGTAGCCAGCAGATACTTTGCTTGCTTTGATGAAATGATAGTATCCCAAAGAGATGAATTTTATTTTATAGATAGGAATAGAAGACCACCAGAAGATAATACAAATGCCCTTCTATCTTTTATGTATTCACTTTTAACATATGAGATGCAATCAGCCCTAGAAGGAGTAGGCATAGATAGCTATGTTGGATTTTTCCATGTAGATAGACCAGGAAGAAGCTCCATGGCCCTAGATATGATAGAAGAACTAAGAGCTTATATGTGCGATAGACTTGCCCTAACTATGATAAATAGAAATATTATCACTGCTAAAGATTTTGAGAAAAAAGAAACAGGAGCAGTATTGTTGAATGATAAGGGCAGGGCAAAAGTGCTAGAAAATTGGCAAAAAAGAAAGCAAGATGAGATAAACCATCCCTTTATAAATGAAAAAATAAAGATAGGGCTTATTCCTCATGTCCAAGCTATGCTTTTAAATAGGTATATAAGAGGAGATTTGGAAGCTTATCCACCGTTTTTGATGAAAGGATAATAATTATGATGGTATTAATTACCTATGATGTAAATACAAAGTCACAATCGGGTATAAAGAGATTAAGGAAAGTAGCTAAGCAATGTGTCAACTATGGTCAGAGAGTTCAAAACTCCGTTTTTGAATGTTCCCTTACCCCAGCTCAATTAGTAAATCTAAAGACCAAATTACTAGAAATAATTGATCAAGACCATGATAGTATAAGGTTTTACAATTTAGGGAAAAATTGGCAAAATAGGGTAGAAACCATAGGAAAAGATGACAGCTACGATCCCGATAAAGACCTGCTTATAATCTAGACGACCCCAATCACCCATAAAACACCGGAGCACTCGCGCTATATATGAGCATAATATGATGAATTTTATGAGTTTTCGTATTTTTTCTAATAAAATTCAAGCAAAAACCCCTAAAAAATGCGGTCACCTCCTATACGGAGGTGTGGATTGAAATCTATCTTTAAATCTATAACTTGTAAGCTTTCTGAAGTCACCTCCTATACGGAGGTGTGGATTGAAATGGTAAGGTCATTTATACCAATCCTACCAATCTCTAGTCACCTCCTATACGGAGGTGTGGATTGAAATAAAAATCAATGAAAAATACACAAATCCAAAACCTAGTCACCTCCTATACGGAGGTGTGGATTGAAATAAATAATCTTTTATTGTTATATCCATTATAACACGTCACCTCCTATACGGAGGTGTGGATTGAAATTGTAAAGCAAGAGGACTTAGAAAAATTGAAATAAGTCACCTCCTATACGGAGGTGTGGATTGAAATTCCTGTATCTATCCCTTTACTTGCAAGCTCCATTAGTCACCTCCTATACGGAGGTGTGGATTGAAATTTCTGCTTGTTGCCCTTTAAATTCGTCTTTTAGAGTCACCTCCTATACGGAGGTGTGGATTGAAATAGGATAAAATCAACCAGCCAAGGAGTTATCCTTTTTTGTCACCTCCTATATGGAGGTGTGGATTGAAATGTTTTGTTGAAGAAGAAATTGAAGATCCTATAAGGTCACCTCCCAATTACATTTACGAATGTTTCTTTTATTGATTTTACTAGACCTTTGTGAGTATCCGATATTAGCATTTTAAGTACAGATAGTCCTCTAGATTTTAAATATTAAAGGAAATTTGACCATGAATATTAACTTTAGCTAGAACTTAAGTATAATCCTATTATTTCTCTATTTCCTTTCTCATTTATTCCTATTGCAATATGGTAGGCCTTTGATACCACTCTATTGTTAACCCTTTATTTTATGTATACTACATCTACAATTATGTAGGGGTATTTTATCGTACCTAGGTCACTATTTCTCCATAGTTTTACTTCTTCGTCAAGCTCTTTAGTTAAGTATGATACAAAGGATTTAGAATATGTTTTTCTGCACATATTTTCTATCACCTTGGATACTTTTCTTGTTGATACTCCTTGAATATACATTTCTAGCATGGTTGGAATTAGTGCTTTTTCATTTATTTGATATCTTTCAAAAGACTTGTGCCCTGAATTTACCATCTCTTGTTCTAGGCACTCTTAAGGTTAATGTTCCTATTTT
>NZ_JALEIL010000133.1 GCF_022770135.1 Anaerococcus sp.
GAAGTTGAGAAATCCCACACGAGATATCTCGACTCCGCTACGCTCCGCTCGATATAAGGGTGATGTGGGAATCCCGACATTTCCTCCACCTATCAATTATCTGGTCATCCCCTTATCCCGACCTTCTCCTATCCCTTATCCTGCCGAACCTCGCCCCCCTATCCCGACCGCAGTGGAGGGATCTCATTGGAGATATCTCGACTCCGCTTCGCTACGCTCGATATAAGGGAAGTGGGTTCCTGGCCTTCTTCCCCCGCTTGTCCCTAATGGTTCTGGCCACAGTGAACATAGTGAGCTGATGGCAGAGTGCCGGACAGTCGGGCTTCGATTTTTGTAAAAAATCGAATAAGTGGGACTTATTTGAAAAATAAGTTCCAAGAACTCGAAGAGTTCAAAATCGAGGGAGCCCTCGTCATGGGCCACTGTTTTGCAAAGCAAAACAGTGCAGTATCCTTTGTTAAGAAATAACAAAGGATAAAAGAACGATGACTATCGTTCAGAGTTAATAAGGTGAAGGTCTTTGGACCTGAGCCCGCAAGCTACCGTCGAAAGCAAGCCCGTCCGGCTCTGGGAGGACAGCGGAGGGATCTCTCTAGGAAATTCCTAGGATGGGAATACACAGGATATGATAAAGCAAAATAGGAATTAAATAAGTGACTTAAGAGGCTATAGTCCATATAGATAAAATTACAAAGCTATTATAAAATTATCATTAATTTTACAAGCGTCTTACCGTATTTATATTTATCAAATAAGTATCAAAAGAAAAGAAACAGAGGACTTTATGACAGAAGAGATTAGAAATTTGAAGAAATATTTTGGCTATGATTCTTTTAGAGAGGGTCAGGAGGAGATTATAAAGGAGATCCTCGCTGGTAGGGATGTGCTCGGTGTCCTTCCTACTGGTGGGGGCAAGTCTATTTGCTACCAGCTTCCTGCCCTTATGATGGATGGAATCAGCCTTGTCATATCTCCCTTGATTTCTCTAATGAAAGACCAGGTGGATGCCCTAAGGGAAAATGGAATCGCCGCGACTCTTATCAATTCCTCCCTAAGCCTTGAAGATTACAAGAAAAGCCTATCTGAGATAAGGTCAGGTGCTGTTAAGCTTGTCTACATATCACCAGAAAGACTCGAAAATGACTTTTTCATAGACTTTCTCAAGGACCTTAGGGTCTCCTTTGTAGCAGTCGACGAAGCCCATTGTATCTCCCAATGGGGCCATGATTTTAGACCTTCCTATAAGCTAATCCCAGCCCTTTATGATACTCTTGGTAAGGTTCAAATCACAGCCTTTACTGCCACTGCAACCAAGGAAGTAAGGGATGATATAATAGATAACTTAGAACTAGAAGATCCTTTCGTCAAGGTTACAGGATTTGACAGGAAGAATCTACTATTTCTAGTAGAAAAACCAAAGAAGAAAATAAACTATCTCAAGGACTTTATAAGAGATCACGAGGAAGATTCCGGAATAATCTACGCTTCTACCAGAAAGAAAGTCGACGCAATCCATAAGAAGCTCAGGGCTTTGGGCTATGCTGTCGGTAAATACCATGCTGGAATGACAGAAAGTGAAAGAAAAAAGAGTCAGGATGCCTTTATCTATGATGAGGATAAGATAATTGTTGCGACCAACGCCTTTGGTATGGGGATTGATAAGTCGAATGTTAGGTATGTCATCCACTACAATATGCCCAAGGACATGGAATCCTACTACCAAGAAGCAGGTAGGGCAGGCCGTGATGGAGAAGAGGCGACCTGTATCCTCCTTTACTCAGGCCAGGATATAATCATAAACAAGCACCTCATAAATATGGGAACTAATCCAATCTATAAGAGAATCCAGCTAGAAAAGCTCCAGACCATAATTAATTATGTAAATACCACAGCCTGTCTAAGACAATATATACTAAATTATTTTGGCCAGGATGCTGCGGATGAATGTGGGGCCTGCACCAATTGCCTATCTGAGATAGAAAAGGAAGATGCCACAGTAGATAGCCAGAAAATCTTATCCTGTATCTACCGCCTAGACCAAAGATATGGAACATCTACAGTTGTAGATTGCCTTATGGGATCAAAGAATAAAAACGCCAGGGAAAAAGAACTAAACAAGATTTCAACCTATGGTATTATGAAAGATAAATCCAAGACCTACATCAAAGACCTGATAGGAACTCTCACAGCAGATGGCTATATCAAGGTTTCAGGCACAACCTACCCCATCCTTAAGCTTACAGAAAAATCTAAAGACGTTCTTTTCGGGGAGGTTAAAGTCCTAGTTAATATCAGAAAGGAAGAGGAAAGGGTAAGAAAAGACGGCTTCGATGAAAACCTAAGCTATGACGAAAAGCTCTTCAAACACCTAAAAGAAGTAAGGCTAGATATGGCAAGAATGAGAAACATCCCACCCTTCATAATATTTTCCGATGCAAGCCTTAAAGAAATGTCCCAGAAAAAACCAAAAACAGAAGACGAAATGCTAATGATCAAGGGAGTAGGAGACAAAAAACTCCTCCAATACGGAGATATATTCTTGGCGGAGATAAGGGAGTTTGAAAGCTAAAGGAATTTTAGATAAATTAAATTTATTTTTATAGAATATATAGGTCTATTATATATAATTAGCTTGCAATTGTGCTTTAAATATAATATAATAAAGCACAAAAGGAAGAAATAATATGAGCGTTGATAAAATAAAAAAAATTATAAAAAAAAATAATGGAATAATTTCATCACGAGAAATTTCAGAAAATAATATTGATTCTTGGTATTTGACTGATATGGTGCGAAAAGGATATATAGAAAGAGTAAACAGAGGTGTTTATTTTGACCCTGATTTTGATAATTATGATGAGCTTTATTTTTTTCAATTGCAAAATAAAGTATGCATTTATTCTTATCAAACAGCTCTATATCTTCACAATCTAACAGATAGATTGCCGTTTATAGAGGAAGTAACTGTATATCAAGGATATAACGCTTGGCGAATTAAAGATAGGGTAAAAGTACATCAAATCAAAAAAGAATGGTACAAAATCGGAATTACTGAAGTAAAAACAGAAATGGGAAATTTAGTTTATTCTTATGATATGGAAAGGACTATGTGTGATCTTGTTAGAGATCGAAAAAATCAAGATTCTGAGATATTTTCAAAAGCTTGGCATTATTATATGAAAAATAAGTCAAAAAATATATGGAAACTTAGAGAATATGCTGAAATATTTAATATATCTGATAAAATAGAGGATATTCTAGAGGTTATAAGTTATGAATAAGGATAGTGTTACTAGTAGACTAAGAAATATATCAAGTGAACTCAATATTGATTATAATTTAGCTTTAGATAAATTTTTCTTTGATGAGTTTTTAAAGTTATTATCATTTAGTAAATATAAGGAAAATTTTACTCTTAAAGGTGGAATGCTTTTAACATATACACTAGGAATAGAAAATAGATCGACTAGAGATATTGATTTTTTAGTAAAAAAAACCAATATTAATTATGAAAATATTGATAAAATTTTTGATGATATTTTATCTAACAATGATAAAAAAGATGTTTGGTTTGAAGTTAAAAATAAACACAAAGATATAAAAATTGAAGATAAATATGGAGGAGTAAAATTTTATCTAGTAGGTCATCTATCTAATATAAGGAAGACTTTTTCAATTGATATAGCTACAGGCGATCCTGTTTATCCAGTACCTGAACTAAGTAAATATACTACAATACTTGGTGATAACATAGAAATACAGTTGTACCCACTAGAAACAGTTATAGCTGAAAAACTTCAAACTATAATAGATAAAGCAGAAATAACTAGTAGAATGAAAGATTTTTATGATATATATATTATTATAAAAAATAAATCTAGTGAAATAGATATTGATAAACTAAGAAAAGCTTGTTCGTTAACTTTTAAATACCGAAATACTTATATTAGTAAAGATGAAGCTATTAATGTTATAAAATTAATCGGTAATAATAATAGGATCTTAAAGAGTTGGGATAATTATAGAAATAAAAATAAATACGTTGAAAATGTTGAATTTGATTATATTATTATGGTTATATTTAACTTAATAGATGAAGTGCTTTAAGCATAATGAATTAATTATGAGAAATTTAACAATAAAAAAGGGATCCAATCCCTCTTTTTGTTTGGTCGGACCATGCTTTGATTCTAGAAATCATGGTTAATCTTATCATACTGCTGATTTTTAAAAAATCAATGTATATTAGACTTAAGTTCACCCTTATCTCGACTAGTTAAATGTGCCTTGACTGGCTCATTTAACCCTAAAACTAAAAGTTATACATCAGCAGTGATGCATGGTAAAAAGTTTTAGTGTGAATGAAATGAACGCTCGTTAGATTTCTCCGCTCGCTTCGCTCGGTCGAAATAAGGGTGATTTTAATTTTGACTACACTTTAAATGGGCCAAAAAGCCCGTATTTTTAATTATTTAATTTCTAAAACAAACTTTCCTTAACATCCTCTTCTCTCCTTTTTCCAAGACCCATCATGCCTAGGATATAGCCTATTACAAAGCATACTAGGGATGGGACGAACCAGGTGAAGCC
>NZ_JALEIL010000140.1 GCF_022770135.1 Anaerococcus sp.
GGCTTTACTTACCTTATGTAGGAGTGATAGCAAGTCTTGAGGCCTTGTATGCGGTTAAAATTATTGAAGGAGAAGCTAATGGAAAATAAAGATTACCTAGTTTTGGGAGATAAGAAATTTGAGTCAAGATTTATCTTAGGCTCTGGCAAATACTCACCAGAATTAATCGATGCTGCGGTAGAATCTGCAGGAGCCGAAATGATTACGGTTGCCCTAAGACGAGCTAATACCAAGGATGTTGCTAATATCTTAAACTATATCCCAAAGGAAGTTACGATTATTCCTAACACATCTGGTGCAAGAAATGCAGATGAGGCTATTAGGATAGCAAGACTTGCAAAAGAAATGGGTTGTGGTAATTTCGTAAAAATCGAAATAATGAGAGATACCAAGTATCTTTTGCCAGACAATGCCGAAACCCTAAAGGCGACTGAAGTTCTTGCCAAGGAAGGCTTCGTAGTTCTTCCTTATATGTACCCAGACCTAAACTTTGCAAGGGACCTAAGAGATGCAGGAGCAGCTTCAATAATGCCTCTAGCAAGCCCAATAGGCTCAAATAGGGGTCTTGCCACCAAGGACTTTATCAAAATTATAATAGATGAAATCGACCTTCCTGTAATTGTCGATGCAGGAATCGGAGTTCCAAGCCATGCTGCAGAGGCAATGGAGATGGGAGCTGCAGCTATTATGGCCAATACTGGAATCGCTAGTGCATCTGATATTACCATGATGGCAAAAGCCTTCAAGCTTGGAATCGAAGCAGGAAGATACGCCTACCTTGCAAGACCAGGTAGAGTCTTAGATAAGGGAGCTGATCCATCATCACCATTAAGGGACTTTTTTGACTGATATGAATATTAAAAGCGTAAATGATTATTTTCCAGAAATGGATATAATCGATTCAGATATAAAAGAAAAAATCGAAGAAGCTTACGAGAGAGTAAGGGATACTGAAGTAAGCGAGGCTGATGTCCTAGCAAGCCTTAACAAGACCAATCTCACAGAAAGAGACTTCTATAATCTCATAAGTGATCAGGCAGAAAATCACTTAGAAGAGATTGGGGAGCTTGCCCGAGATGCTAGGATTAGGTATTTTGGCAATAATGTATGCCTATTTTCTCCAATCTATATAGCTAATTACTGCGAAAACTCTTGCAGATATTGTGGCTTTAGGGCAAAAAGCGATATCAAAAGGGCTAAGCTTAACCTAGAAGAAATCGAAGAAGAGATGAAGGCTTTGGCAGATACTGGGATCGAGGATGTCCTAATCCTAACTGGAGAAAGCGAGAGATTTTCTTCGGTGGATTATATAGCAGATGCTTGTAGGATTGCCAGCAAATATTTTAAGGTTGTAGGAATCGAGGTCTACCCTGCCAATGTTTCTTCCTATGAGAAATTAAGAAAGGCAGGGGCGGATTTTGTAACAGTCTTCCAGGAATCCTACAACAAGGAAGCCTTCGACTACTATCATCCCTTTGGCCACAAGAGAAGCTTTAACTACAGGATCGATACCCAAGAGCGAGCTCTTATGGCAGGCTTTAGGGGAGTAGGTTTTGGGGCCCTCTTTGGACTTTCTGATCCCATAGAAGATGCCTTTAAGCTTGCCGTTCATGCCAAGGAAGTTCAAAGAAAATATCCTCAGGCAGAAATTGCAATTTCCCTTCCAAGGATTAGACCAACCCACGGGGCGGATGATTCTCTTGACTTTAATATCGTTGATGATAAGAAGTTCTTCCAGATCATGCTTGCGATTAGGATATTTTTGCCTTTTGCATCTATTACCCTTTCAACACGTGAGTCTAAGGACTTTAGGGACTTGGCTGTGAAATATGCGGCGACAAAAATCTCTGCCTCAGTGGATACTTCCATAGGACACAGGTCAAAGAAGAGTGCCGACGAGGGAGATGAGCAGTTTGAGATTGACGATAGCCGTTCTACCGAACAAGCCTTCGAAGACCTTAAAAAAATTGGCATGACACCAGTCTTTACCGATTATATTAATTTATAGGAGAAGTATGGAAAACAAAAGAAAAATCCTAATATTAGTAACCATGTCCATGTTTGTAGCTATCGGAGTTGTTATCTCTCCTATCCTAAGATTTGAGGGCTTTGCTCCTACCGCTCACTTTGTAAATATAGTATGTTCAGTCTTTCTAGGACCCTGGTATAGCTTGCTTAACGGAATTATTACAGCTGCTATACGCATGAGCCTTATGGGAATCCCTCCCCTTGCTATTACAGGCCAAGTATTTGGAGCCTTCTTGTCAGGCTTTCTTTACAGAAAGAGTAAGGGATCTATCCTTGCTTGCGTAGTTGGAGAAATTATAGGAACAGGTATTATAGGATCGATTGCCTCCTACCCAGTCATGGCCCTTCTTTGGGGTAAGGGAGATATCACCTGGTACTTCTACCTTCCAAGCTTTTTGATAGCTACAGTGATAGGAGGAACGGTTGCCTTTATCTTCCTAAAGACCCTACAAAGAGCCAAGGCCCTCTATCCAATCCAAAAGAAGTTAGGAGTTAATGTTTATGAAAAATCTAAATCAGATTTTGCTAAATAGGAAGAAGGTTGAAGAAACTTCGCCCCTAATCCATGCCATAACCAATCCCATAGCCATAACCATGGTGGCAAATGGGATTCTCGCCACGGGAGCTAAGGCAGTTTGTGCAGCCCATCCTGATGAGGTGGGAGAGATTGTAAGCGTCTCCCAGTCCCTAAGCCTTAATTTGGGTAATATAACAAGTGAGAGAATGGTAGCCATGAGAAAGGCTAGTCAATGTGCTAGTAAGAAAAACATTCCCCTAGCCCTAGATGCTGTGGGAGTTGGAGCTTCAAGCCTTCGTTTAACTTATGCACAAGATCTTTTAGAAAAACATCATTTCGATTTGATTAAGGGAAACAGCTCTGAGATTAAGGCCCTTGCTGGAGAAAAAAGCGAAGCTTTGGGCATAGATGTAGGAAAGAATGATGAGATAAGGGAAGGAAATATAGAAAGTCTAGCCCAAATAGCAAGAAAGCTTTGCCAAAAATATAAACTGGCTGTCCTAATTACCGGTAAGTCCGACCTCCTTGTAACAGTTGATAGGTATTTTGTAGTAAATAATGGAGTAGAAAATCTTTCCAAAATCACGGCGACAGGTTGCATGCTTACGGGAATAATTTCAAGCTTTATGGCTGTGACAGATCCCGTGGAGGCATCCCTTATGGGCTTACTCCTCCTTGAAGTTTCTTCTGAGATGGCAAATACCGATAGGCTAGGAACATTTTTAGTAAATCTCATGGATGAAATTTCTACGATAGAAGATGAAGTAATAAGCCAAAGAGCTGATATAAGAGAGGTAGAATTTTGACAAAACTATATTTAGTAACAAATTCAGATAAATATGACGAGGAAGAATTCCTAAGAAGGATAGAAGATGCCCTAAGAGGTGGAGTAGATATCCTCCAACTTAGGGAAAAAGATAGGCCTGATAGGGAAATTTTAGAATTGGGAAAAAAGGTAAAGGCTCTCTGCGACAAATACAAGGTCCCTATGCTAATAGATGATAAGGCCCACCTGGCTTGGGCTTTGGGCATAGGAGTCCACCTAGGTCAAGAAGATATGCCGGTAGATCTTGCAAGAAAACTTTTAGGAAAAGATGCCCTAATCGGAGCTACTGCAAAGTCTGTCGAAGCGGCCCAAAAGGCGGAAAAAGACGGAGCGGACTATCTTGGAGTTGGGGCAATTTTTGATACCAAGACCCACGTCAAGACCAAAAGAACCAGTGTAGAAACTTTTAAGGAAATAAAAAACAAGGTAGCTATAGATGTCTATGCCATAGGAGGACTCAATATCGAAAATATCGACGTCCTAAAATCTTCTGGAGCCGATGGCATATGCGTAGTGAGGGCCATAATGGATAGTCCAAATGTCTATGAAGATACGAAAAAGCTTAAGGAGAAAATGAGAGATATATTAGGATAATCCTTCTATAAGCTTATGAATATCCTGATTCGGATCAATTTAGAAATAAATATAAGAAGACTTATAAAAGATTTTAACTTAATAAAAAAATCGTCTCAATATTAGACTGTAAGCTAGCTAATAATTGAGACGATTATTTTTCTTTATTAAATTTCTATAGATTTTATAAAAATTCTACCTCCTTCTCATCAATGACCTTACAAGGAACCCCAACCCTAGCTGCCTCTCTTACCTTATCAAAGCCTTCCAGCCTATCTCTAAAGTAGAGAAATCTCTTAAGATTTGCCATAGAGTCAGTAATGTTATAGAAGCTCATTCCCTTGTACTTATCTGGATTCTTGTCGTAATCTGCCATGATCAAAGTACAATCCGGACACTTATCGCTTACAAAAATTTCAATCTTTCCCATAATTTTTCCTCCTATATGTCACATATCTAAAAGATACCCCATTTTCTTCCATAATATCAGATTCTTCACTAATAAACCAGTCCTTATCCAGGTCAAAATTATGGAGGAAGGTATCCGCCTCTTTTTTCTCATAAATCTTGGTGATGATGGCCTCATCACAATATTCTAGGAAGATTTCTACGATTTTCTCCCCTCCTATAACAAAGACTTCCTCGCGACTTTCCCTAACATAGGCTAAGACATCTCTGTAGTCTGTAAAAATTTTCGTATCCTTTGCCTTATAATTCTTATTTCTAGTAAGGACTATATTTTCCCTATGAGGAAGGGCTCCTCCCATGGACTCGTAGGTCTTTCTGCCCATGATACAAATATTTTCTAAAGTATAGGACTTAAAATGAGCTAGATCCTTTTTTATATGAAAAAGCATATCTCCATCCTTGCCAATGCCCCAATTCTTATCAACTGCTAAAATAATTTTCATAATAACTCCTTAGTCTTATTATATCATCTTAGACAATAAATTATAGGCAAACATTATCTTTATATTTTTCAATTTGTTATAAAACACAATATGAAAATGTTTGATTTTGTAAGAAAGTGTTGACAAACTTTCTTTTTTCATATATATTTGAAGCAAAAGAAGAAAAAGCGAGGAGATATTATGGCAAGACAAATTTATCTAGGAGTAGATGGAGGAGGAACCAAGACTGCCTTCCTCTTGGATGTAGATGGAAAGCGTTTTGAGTCCAAGCAAATCACCATCCACCCCAAACAAGTCACTAAACAACAATTCTTTGAAATAATGAAGCTTGGAGTAGACGAGGTCTGTGATGAAGCTGGGATAGGTCCAGAAGAAATCATCTACACCTTCGTGGCAGCTCCAGGCTACGGCCAGTATCCTGATACCGAAGCCTATATTGATGAAGGTATAAGAGAGGCTATTGGCTCAGATAGATTTAAGGTGGCTAACGACTGCGTAAATGGCTGGGCAGGAAGTCTTAATGCAAAGCCTGGCATAAACCTAGTTCTTGGAACTGGACAAATCGGCTACGGTGTAGATGAAGAGGGAAATTCCATGAGATCTGGTGGTTGGGGACCACTTTTGGGCGATGAAGCGAGCGGATATTATATAGGACTAAAGCTACTCAATCACTTTACCAAAATGAGCGACGGAAGAAGCGATAAGACTATCCTCTATGATATCATAAGAGAAAAGCTAGACCTTACGGAAGATATGGAAATAATCGATAAGGCAGAGAAGATGAAAAGAGATGAGATAGCTTCTCTATCTAGAATTTTTACCGAAGCCTTGGACAAGGAAGACCCATATTGCAAGGAGCTTTTGGAAGAAATATCTAAGGAGGCCGCAGCTGTCATAGATTCAATAATAAAGGGGCTAAACTTCAAGGAAGAAGTAAAGGTGTCCTATTCTGGAGGAGTCTTCAACCTAGGGGATAGGCTAATCAAGAAAATAGAGGAAAATTCCAAAAACAAAATAAAAATAGAAAAGCCATACACAGATCCTTCTGAAGGAGCTTTGATTTTGGCTAGAATTTACAGGAAATAAAGTAAGAGGCATCAAGCGATTGGTGTCTTTTGTTTTATCTTATAAAAAGTAAGATGATATAAATAGGGACTTTGAGAATACAAGGAGAGATTTATGAAATTTGAATTTGACAAGATGCTTGAAAGACATGGGATGGATGCTATAGCAGTCGACGGCCTTGGGACTGTGCCTGGGATGAGCCCAGATAAGCCTAAGGAAGGCTTTGATGTAATTCCTATGTGGGTGGCTGATATGAATTTTGCGACAGCCCCTTCAATCCAAGAAGCTATAATAGAAAGGGCCAAGCATCCAGCCTTTGGCTACTTTGCTCCAACAGATGACTATTACCAGGCTATAATCGATTGGCACAGGGATAGGAAGGGGATTAGTGACATAAGGAAAGAGCATATCGGTTACGAAAATGGAGTCTTGGGTGGAGTGATTTCTGCCCTCAATGTATTTTGCTCAAGAGGAGACAAGGTCCTGGTCCATTCCCCTACCTACATAGGTTTCACCAATTCACTTACTAATAATGGCTATAAGATAATCCACTCCGACCTAATCAAGGACGAAGATGGAAGATGGGTTATGGACTATGAAAATATGGAAGAGCTAATAGTTAGGGAGAAAATATCTGCAACAATAATGTGTAACCCTCACAATCCAACAGGTAGGGTTTGGAGTAAGGAAGAGCTAAAAAAAGCTTGCGACATATTTGAAAAGCATGGTGTGAAGATTATTTCGGATGAGATCTGGTCTGATATAATCCTCGAAGGAAATAAACAGATCCCAACCCAAAGCGTAAGCGACTACGCCCACGAGAACACAGTAGCCCTATACGCCCCAAGTAAGACTTTCAACCTAGCAGGCCTTGTGGGCTCCTACCATATTATCTACAACCAATATCTTAGAAATAGGATAAACAAAGAATCCTCCCTCTCCCACTACAACAGCATGAACGTCCTATCCATGCATGGACTAATCGGTGCTTACTCTAAAACGGGTCGCGAATGGATTGAGGAATTAAATCAAACTCTTACAAAGAATGTAAACTACGCCTGCGATTTTATAGAAAAAAACTTCGAGGGGGTAAGTGTAAGTAAGCCTGAAGGAACCTACATGCTCTTTGTTGATTTTAGTGATTACTGTAAGGATAAGGGAGTCGATATTGGAGAAATTCTAAAGAGAGGCTGGGACTGCGGAGTAGCCTGGCAAGACGGCAGAGCCTTCAACGGAAAATACTCCATAAGAATGAACCTAGCCCTCCCATTGGACAAGATTAAAGAGGCCTTCGAAAGGCTTAGGGAATATGTGATTTTGTAGATTATAATTCTGAATTCTTCTAGGTCGATTATAAGGGTTTATAGGATAAAGTATGGTAAAAGGACCCTATATTCACTTAATAAATGTAAAAATTTTGATTATTTCATAAGTGATAAAAAACGAAAAACTTGTAAAGAATTTTCTCAAAATTAGGGCCAGAATTTATTAAAGATTAACTTACCCAATAAAAATCACAGGATTAATAATAGGATTAACCTGTGATTTTGCTTTATTTAAAAATTAATTACAAAAATAACTTGACAAGAGAAGGGAAAAGTTATATATTAAAATTAGTTAAAACGTTTTAATTGGGATGAGGAGTTGCTTATGGCTACTATAAAAGATGTTGCAGCTTTGGCTGGAGTTTCTATTACTACTGTTTCAATGGTGCTTAATAGGACTGATTACAAGATTTCTGACAAGACTAAGGAGAAAGTTTTTGCTGCTGCGGAGGAGTTGGGTTATAACCCCAACAAGATTGCGAGAGCCCTTGCTAGCAAGAAAAGCAATGTGATTATGGCGGTTATTCCTGATATTTCAAATCCTTTCTTTTCGGTTTTAGTTAAGTTTTTGACAGGTTATTGTCTAAAATACAATTATTTTTTGTATATTCACAATTCAAATAACAAGGCCATATCCAAGAAGGACTTCGAGGCTCTTCTTGAAAATAATTACATAGCGGCTTGCCTCCTTGTCGATAGAAATGTTAGGGGCTTGGATGATAAGATTATAGAAAAGTACAATGTAATTTTCCTAGATGAGGTTGATTTCTCAAATTCTAAGAAAAATCTAGTTACAGGCAACAACGAGCTTGGCGGTATGCTTGCCATGAATTATCTTTTGGACAGAGGCTTTAGGAAAATCGGTATTCTCATAGGGCCAAGGTCTACTGCCAACTCTTCAAGGAGACTTTCTGGTGCGATCAAAGCCAGTATGAATCGTGATATTTATATAGATTCTAAAAATATTATCCATGGAGATTATTCTTACGAAGGAGGATATGATGCGGGTAAGTTTTTCCTAGATAGGAAAGTAGATGCCATATTTTCTTTTTCGGATATGAGTTCTTATGGACTTTTAAATTATTTTAGAGAAAACAAAATAAAGGTTCCTAGGGATATTTCTCTAATAAGCTATGATAATTTGTTTCTAAATAAAATCGTAAGCCCGAGGCTTACATCGATTGATCAAAATCTAAATCAGATTGCCAAGGAGGCCATAGATTTGGCTGATGATTTGATAAATAAGAGAAAAGTAAACAATAGGATAGAGGTTGAGCCGATACTTTTTGAAGGAGAAAGCGTAGGGAGGATTTGTGAGAATAATTAATTTTGGATCTATCAATATAGATATATTCTTTGCGGTAGATCACATAGTTAGACCAGGTGAGACGATTAGTGCAAGGTCTATAGAAAAAAGAGCAGGAGGCAAGGGTCTCAATCAATCAATAGCCCTTGCGAAGAATTCTGATTCGGTATATCATGTGGGAAATATCGGTATCGATGGGAAGTTTTTGGCAGAGTATTTGGAAAGTGAGCATATAAATACTGAATTTGTAAGAGAAAGTGAGAGCCTTACAGGAAACGCCTTAATTCAAGTTGATGATAAGGGGGAAAATTCCATAGTTCTCTATAAGGGAGCGAACTTCGATAACGACAAGGACTTTGTAGATAGGGTATTTGACCATTTTGGTGAAAACGATATATTGGTCTTACAAAATGAAATCAATATGATGGATTATATTATCGATAAAGCCTACGAAAAGGGCCTAAAGATAGTCTTAAACCCTTCTCCAATCACAGAAGAAATCAAGAAGTTTGACTATGACAAGATTGATATGTTACTTTTAAATGAGCATGAAGCGAAAGCCATAAGTGGAAAGAGTGGAGTCGAGGCTAATATAAAATATTTCAAAGAAACTTATCCTAATCTTAAGCTCGTAATAACCTTGGGCAAGGAAGGCTCAATTTATATATCACAAAAAGATATTATAAGACAAGAGGCCAAAAAGGTCAAGGCAGTAGATTCTACGGGTGCGGGAGATACCTTCACAGGATATTTTGTAGCAAGTTTCTATCAAGGGAAGAAGGTTAGGGATTGTCTTGAGCTTGCAACATCTGCATCAGCCCTATCTGTTATGAAAAAGGGAGCGAGTGTTTCTATCCCAAGTCTTTCAGAAGTAGAAGAGTTTATGAGGGAGTATTTATGAAATTAAAAGGAATTTTAAATAGCGATATAGCAAAGGGCCTTGCCGATTTGGGTCACATGGACCTTATAGCTGTGGGAGATTGTGGTCTTCCAATAGATAAGGATAAGAAAATCGATCTTGCCCTAAAACTTGGCGAGCCAAAATTTATAGATGTACTCGAAGTTTTGTTAGAAGATTTTTCTGTGGAGTATTATTACTTGGCAGAGGAGATAAAAACAGAAAACCCAGACCAGGAAAAGGCCATAGCAGACCTCCTTCCAGAGGTAGATAAGGAATATATAAGCCATGAAGACTTCAAGAAGAAGCTTAAAGAGACAAAATTTGTAATAAGGACTGGAGAAAACACAGCTTATTCTAATATTATTCTTCGAAGTAAAAACATCTTTTAGGAGTTTGTTATGAAAATTGAGATGAAAAATATATACAAGTCCTTCGGCAAAAACGATGTTTTGAAGGGAGTTGACTTTACAGTAGGATCAGGTGAAATCCATGCCCTAGTGGGAGAAAATGGAGCTGGTAAGTCAACCCTTATGAATATCTTATCTGGAGTTCTTGAAAAAGATGAGGGTGAGATTTTAATAGATGGGAAAAAGGTCGATATAAGAGATACCAATAAAGCCAAAGATTTTGGTATAAGCTTTATCCACCAGGAGCTTTCTGACTGGCCAGAACTTAGCGTTATGGATAATATCTTCATGAACAACGAGCTAAGAAAGGGGATATTTCTAGACAAGGCTAAAATGAGAGAAAAAACCAAGAAGCTTCTTTCAAACTTCGATTTAGATATAGACCCAGACACTCCTGTTTCAAAACTTTCTGTTGGTCAAAGGCAAATGATGGAGATAGCCAAGGCTAATCTCAATAAGGTTAATCTATTAATCCTGGATGAGCCAACCAGTGCACTTACTAATAATGAGATTGATAAGTTATTTAAGCTAATCAAAAAGCTTCGAGACGAAAATGTATCAATGATTTACATATCTCATAGGATGGAGGAGATATTTGCCTTAACTAATAAGATTACAGTAATGAGAGACGGAAAGTCTGTAGCTGTCATGAATACTAATGACAGTAACGAGAAGGAAGTCGTATCCCATATGGTGGGAAGAGATATAGGTGACTTCTATCCTGATATGGATTCTGAAATATCTGATGTGAAAATTGAGCTTAAGAACTTCACTAGAGAAGGATTCTATAAGGATATAAATATAAAGGCTAAAAAGGGAGAGGTCCTTGGGATTTCTGGCCTTATGGGAGCAGGAAGAAGCGAGATTATGAGATCGCTTTTCGGCCTTGATCCCAAAGATAGCGGAGAAGTCTATATCGATGGTAAAAAGGTAGAGATAAATAGTCCTGGTGATGCCATCAAGAATAAAATTGGTTTTGTCACAGAAAACAGACAAGAAGAAGGCCTTATCCTCGATGAATCAATTAGAGAAAATATATCCTTACTAAACTTCGATAAGTTTTCAAATAAGACCTTTATCGATAGAGCTAAAGAAAAAGGCTTATCAGACAGCTTGGTAGATAGCTTCAAGGTAAAAACTCAGTCGAGTGAGAGTAAGCTAAGAGATTTATCCGGAGGTAACCAACAAAAGGTTGTCTTTGCCAAATGGTATGCAATAGATCCAGAAATCTTAATCTTGGATGAACCTACCAAGGGAGTAGACGTAGGAGCCAAGAGAGAAATCTACGATTTGATAAAGACCATGACAGAAAAGGGAGTTTCTGTAATACTTATCTCCAGTGACTTGCCAGAGCTTTTGAGCATATCAAACAGGATATATGTAATCCACGAAGGAAAAGTACAGGGAGAAATACTAGCGAGGGATGCAGATCAAGAAAAGGTAATGACCCTTGCAACAGGAGGAAGATTATGAACAGTATAAAAAAACAATTTAAAGAAAATCAAAATCTGGGCACAATAGTAGCCTTGATTATACTCATAGTTTTTGTAAGTGTCCTAAATCCTGCATTCTTGCAAGTAAATAACTTACTAAACTTGATGCGTCAGCTAATCATAAACGGCTTTATTGCCCTTGGCATGACCTTTGTAATCCTAACAGGGGGCATAGACCTATCAGTTGGTTCGACACTCGCTCTTACATCGGCGATCTTTGCAGGCCTTCTTCAAGGTGGCATGCCAACAATTCTTGCGATACTTATCGCCCTAGGCCTTGGACTTGTTTTGGGTCTAGTAAATGGAATTCTTATCACCAAGGGAAAGCTTGCACCATTTATAGTGACCCTTGCTACTATGACAATCTTTAGAGGGCTTACCCTAGTCTATATGGACGGTAGGCCAATAGCAGGACCAAAGGATGACTTTGCCTTTCAATTTCTTGGCAAGGGACAATTCTTTGGTATACCTTTCCAAGTAATCCTTTTTATCATAGCCTACCTAATCTTATGGATCCTTCTAACTAAAACAAGCTACGGTAGAAAAATCTACGCTGTAGGTGGCAATGAAAAGGCAAGTTTCATATCAGGAATAAAAATTGACAAGGTCAAAATTTTAGTATATGTAATATCAGCACTAATGGCAGTCCTATCAGGTCTTGTCCTTACATCAAGGCTAAACTCAGCTCAACCAACAGCTGGATCTGCCTACGAGATGGATGCCATAGCAGCGGTTGTACTTGGAGGAACAAGTATGACTGGAGGAAGTGGGTCTCTAACAGGAACCCTTATAGGAATCCTAATCTTGGGAGTATTAAACAACGGACTTAATTTATTAGGGGTATCAAGTTTCTACCAACAAATCGTAAAAGGTGTGGTAATACTAATCGCAGTCTTAATCGACAGAAAGAGAAACAAATAGGAGGAGAATATGCAAAAAGCAAGAAGACTATTATCAGTTTTATTAGTTGCTATGTTCATGATTACAGGATGTAGCATAGAAGGTCAAAACAACAAGGAAGAAAGTAAAGAAAGCGGAGTAGAAGAAACAGCCACTGAGACAAAAACTGACGGAGATATGAAAATAGGAGTTTCCCTATCAACCCTAAACAATCCATTTTTCGTATCAATCAGAGAAGGTGTAGAGGAAGTTTCTGGTAAAGAGGGAGTAGAGGCTGTAATAACAGATGCTCAAAACGATTCATCAACTCAGAACAACCAAGTCGAAGACCTCATTACTCAAGGAGTTGACTTAATAGTTATTAATCCAGTAGACTCAACAGCCATAGCTACATCAGTTGAAAAGGCAAATGAAGCAAATATCCCAGTAATCTGTGTCGACAGAGGCTCAGATCAAGGTGAACTTGTAAGCTTTATAGCAAGTAACAACGTAGAAGGCGGAAAGCTTGCAGGTGAATATATCCTAGAGAAAGTAGGAGAAAATGCCGAAGTAATCCAACTTGAAGGAATACCAGGAGCAAGCTCTACTCGTGAAAGAGGAGAAGGATTCGAAGAAGCTACAAATGGTAAAATCAACCTACTAGCTAGCCAAACAGCAAACTTTGATAGGGCAGAAGGAATGACAGTAATGGAAAACCTCCTCCAAGCTCACCCAGATGTAAAAGCAGTATTCTGCCAAAACGATGAAATGGCACTTGGAGCAAGCGAAGCTATAAAAGCAAGCGGCAAAGATGTAACTATTGTAGGTTTTGATGGAAACGAAGATGCAATCAAGGCTGTAGAAGAAGGAAATCTATCAGCAACAGTAGCCCAAAAACCAAAAGAAATGGGTAAACTTGCAATCGAAACAGCAATCAAATACCTAAA
>NZ_JALEIL010000143.1 GCF_022770135.1 Anaerococcus sp.
GAAGGAAAGAATCTCCTACAGATACAAGAATCAAAGATTTGATATTGATATTTGGGATAAAGAAACTTACCCAGAACCATATATGGAAATAGAATTTTCCAATCAATCAAAAATCGATGAAATCATTGATGATTTAGGCATCGATAGAAAAAATGTAACAAATAAATCAATAACTGAATTAAGAGAAGATCTATAAAAATTTTGACATTCGTTTATTTCGTGATATAATAAAAAAAACTTAAGGAGTAAACGATGATTTCTATAAAAAATTTATTAAATTCATTTGATTTGACAAAAGACGACTTACTAGAGATAATTGATTTAGGTAATGCTATTTATAAGAGTCCTGATGATTTTTCCCATTGTGCAGACGGAAAGATATTAGGGACTCTTTTTTTTGAGCCTTCAACTAGGACTAGATTATCATTTGAATCAGCCATGCTAAGGTTAGGTGGATCTGTAGTAGGATTTTCGGATGCAGGAGTATCCTCATCAACAAAAGGAGAAAGCCTTGCAGATACAGTAAGAACAGTAAGCCAATACGCCGATATTATCGCCATGCGCCATCCACAAGAGGGAGCAGCCTTTCTTGCAAGCAAGACTGCGGATTGTCCGATAATAAATGCAGGAGACGGTGGCCACCAACATCCAACTCAAACTCTTACCGATATCCTCACAATATCAAATTATAAGAAAGATCTTTCAGGTCACGTTATAGGTCTATGTGGGGATCTTAAATATGGAAGAACAGTTCACTCGCTTCTTAAAGTAATGAGTATGTTCCCAGACAATAAATTCATCCTCATATCTCCAGAAGAATTAAAGCTTCCGGAATATGTAAAAAAGGAAGTATTTGCTGATGGAACTAATAATTTCGAAGAGGTTAGAAGCCTGGATGATGTGATGGATCAGTTGGACATATTATATATGACCAGGATTCAAAAGGAAAGATTCTTCTCTCAAGCCCAATACACAAGACTTAAGGACTCTTACCTACTAGATAAAGAAAAAATGCAAGCTGCAAAAGAGGATTGTATAGTTCTACATCCACTCCCAAGAGTGACTGAGATTGCAACCGAAGTTGACTCAGATCCTCGTGCAGTTTATTTCAAACAAGTTAAGTTTGGTATGTATGTAAGAATGGCGCTAATTTTAAAACTTTTGGAGGCAAACAATGATAGAAATAACTAGTATAAAAGAAGGTATCGTAATCGACCACATCAAGGCAGGACTTGGAATGGAAATATTCAACAAACTTGACCTAAGACATCTTAAAGATGAGGTCGCAATAATATTAAATGCAAAATCTACCCAACACGGAAGAAAAGACATCCTAAAGATTGCAAACAACATCGACATAAATCTTGATATAGTATCAATCATTGACCCATCAGCTACAATAAATATCATCAAAGACGAGAAGGTTGTTGAAAAGCTAAGCTTAAAGCTTCCAAAGGAAGTTAAGGGAATCTTAAACTGTCAAAATCCTAAATGCGTATCAACTAGCGAAAGATCTGTAGAAAGTGACTTCATTCTAATAGATGAAAAAGAAAAGAACTACAAGTGTGCCTACTGCGGCCATATTTATGATGTGGAAGAATAGATGAAACAGATTTTTACTAACTTTTATGGCTTTGACGACATAAAGATTACAAGAAAACCTATCTATGTCGAAGATGGAATAATTGTTGAAGAATTTGAAAAGGACGAAGATACGGAAGTTATTGATTGCAAAAACCTCGCCCTAGTTCCAGCCTTCACAGATCTCCACGTTCACTTTAGAGATCCAGGTTTTACCTACAAGGAGGACATAGAAACAGGATCCAGGGCAGCCCTTAAGGGAGGATTTACATCTGTCCTTCTTATGGGAAATACGAATCCACCAGTATCAAGCCCTGATGTCTATGAAGATATTATAGGAAGAAGTAAAGATTTAGATTTAATCGATGTAGAGCAAGTCTACACCATAACTGAAAATCTTGGAGGGAAAAGCTTAGACCATCTAGAAAAAATGCCAGCATCCGTTAAGTTTCTCTCAGATGATGGTAGGGGAGTAAATGATGATAATATCATGTATGAGGCTATCCTCAAAGCAAAGGAATTGGGAGTAAAGCTTGCCCTTCACGAAGAAGTTGAAAGAGTTTCTAGGAAGGATTATGAGATAGCAGAAGATGCTATGACCATAAGAGATTGCTACCTTGCCTACAAACTAGACTCCCCAATCCATTTCTGCCATGTATCCACAAAGGGAGCAATGACAGCCATAAAATACTTCAAAGACTTAGGCGCTCCTATAACATGCGAAGTAACCCCTCACCATATAAATTTTTCTAATAAAGAAAGAGAAGAGATGAAGGTCAATCCTCCAATAAGAAAAGAAATTGATAGGAAATTCCTCATTCAAATGATAAAGGAGGGTTACGTAGATGCAATTTCTACCGATCACGCCCCTCACACAAAAGAGGAGAAAGATAAGGGAGCTCCTGGCTTTATTGGTCTTGAGACAGCCTTTTCGACCTGCTTTAAAGTTCTAGTTAAAAGCGGTGAAATTTCTCTAAACAAGCTAGTAGAAATAATGTCTACCAATCCCGCAAGGATTCTTGGCTTAAATAAGGGTAAGCTTGAAAAGGGATTCGAGGCAGATTTCGTCCTAATAGATTTAGACGAAGAATATACCTATAAGGAAGAAGAAATTCTATCTAAGTCAAAGAATTCACTAATGATTGGACAAAAACTTCCTGGAAGAGTTAAAAAAGTTTACAAGAAAGGAATACTAAAATATGAAGATAATAGATAAATTATACGAAAAAGTTTCAAAGAATGGATTTGTATGTATTGGACTTGATAGCTCCATTGATTATATTCCGGAAAATATGAAAGCAGGAAAAAGTGTTAGCGAGGCACTTTTTTCTTATAACAGAGAAATAATAGATCAGACCTATGATGTATGTGCAATCTATAAACTACAAATTGCCTATTACGAATCCTATGGTATCGAGGGAATGATTGCCTACAGGGACACACTTTCTTACCTTAGAGAAAAAGATCTCCTATCTATTGGAGATGTAAAAAGAAGTGACATAGCAGCAAGTGCCAAGATGTATGCCAAGGCACACTTTGAGGGAGATTTCGAGACGGATTTTATAACTCTGAATCCATATATGGGAATGGATTCAATCGAGCCTTATGAAGAATACATAGAAAGAGGAGAAAAGGGTGTCTTTGTTCTTCTAAGAACATCAAATCCTGGAGCCAAGGACTTCGAAGTCCTTCCAGTTGATGGGGAAGAGTTCTTCTACAAGGTAGGAGATAGGATGAAAGAGCTTAATGATAAGTATATAGGAAAGTCAGGCTTTGGACCAATAGGACTTGTAGTTGGTGCAACACATAGCGAAGAAGTTGAAAAAATCAGAAAAAGATATGATAGAATGTTTTTCCTAATTCCTGGATTTGGTGCACAGAAAGCAGATAGCATGAATGTTTACAAGCTCCTAGAAGGGCTAAATGGTGGAGTAGTAAACTCTTCTAGGGCAATACTTAAAAACTGGCAAAATTATGAAGATGGCAGCGAAAAAGTTGGATATTATGCTAGAAAAAAAGCTATAGAAACTTATGAGGAAATTAAAGCAAATGAAGTCCTATAAGAAAGCTATAATAAAAGAAAATAGAGAAATATCCCAAGGAATCTACCTAATGAAGCTAGCTTGCGATATGAAGGCAAGGCCTGGACAGTTTTTTATGTTTAGGTCAGATTCCTTTAGGCAAGATCCACTTTTATCTAGACCTTTTGGAGTTTGCGATGAAAAAGATGGTGAACTATCCTTCCTCTATCAGGTTGTAGGAAAGGGGACTGAAATTATGGCAAGCCTTAAGAAAGATGCTGAGGTACAACTCCTAGGCCCTCTTGGAAATGGCTTCAATCTCAAAAAGGGAAAGAAAATTGCAGTAGTAGGTGGGGGCATTGGTATAGCTCCACTTTTATATTTGGTAAAAAGCCTTGAAGAAAAGTGTGATTTTTATGCGGGATTTGCCAAAGATCCTTACTATATGGAAGAGTTTGAGCCCTTTGTAAACAAAGTTGTTACTACTAGTGATTTCTACGACAAGAAATTCATAACGGATGCTATAAATCCTAAGGACTATGATTATATTTACGCATGCGGACCAAATCCAATGCTTAAAGCTCTTTATGAAAAGGCAAGAGATATTCCTATGGAAGTATCTATGGAAGCTCACATGGCCTGTGGAATTGGAGCTTGTCTAGGTTGTACTATAGAAAAGTCTGATGGAGAGTTCCTAAGAGTTTGTAAGGACGGTCCTGTCTTTGATAGCAAGGAGGTCTTTGGATGAATACAAAGGTAAAAATTGCTGGAGTAGAATTTAAAAATCCAGTTATAGCTGCAAGTGGAACTTTTGGCTTTGGTAAGGAGTTTTCTGAATATATAGATCTAAATAAATTAGGTGGAATCTGCTCCAAAGGTCTTACTCTTCACAGGAATTTAGGTAACAAGGGAGTTAGGATCCATGAGACTGCATCAGGTATAATGAACTCGATTGGCCTACAAAACCCAGGTATCGATTACTTCACAAAAGAAGAATTACCTTTTCTCGAGAAATTTGATACGGTTGCTATTGCAAACCTAGGAGGTCATAGCGTAGATGATTATGTAAGGGGAGCTGAGATCTTAGATAAGACAAGTGTCCCTATGATTGAGCTTAACATATCTTGTCCTAATGTCAAAGAAGGAGGAATGGCCTTTGGTACTGAGCCTAAGAAGGCATGCGAAGTAATAAAGAAGGTTAGAAATGTAACTAAAAAGCCTTTAATAGTGAAACTATCTCCTAACGTTGGATCTATTGGCGAGTTTGCCAAAATCGCTGAAGATGAGGGAGCGGATGCAATTTCTTTAATCAATACTATAAACGCTATGGCTATAGATATCAGAAGAAGAAAACCAGTATTTGAAAATAAAACTGCAGGACTTTCAGGTCCTTGTGTAAAACCAATAGCTGTTAGGATGACCTATGAGGCTACATCTGCTGTAAATATTCCTGTTATTGGCATGGGTGGAATTATGACTTACGAGGATGCCATAGAATTTATTATGGCGGGAGCTTCTGCAATCCAAGTTGGAACTGCAAATTTTATAGATTATAAGTCGATGGAAAATATTATAGATGGAATATCAAATTTCATGAGAGAAGAAAAAATAGAAAGTCTTGAAGAAATAAGGGGAATAATTTAGGAGGAAAATATGGATAAAACACTAGAACTACTTAAAAAATCGGACGCGCTTTTGGAAGGTCACTTCATACTATCAAGTGGCAAGCATTCAAACAAATACATACAATGTGCTAAGTTAATAGAAAATCCTGTTTATTGTGAAGAAGTTGCTCAGATAATAGGAGAAAAGCTTAAGGAAAAAGGTATCGAAGTTGACCTATGCGTGGGCCCTGCAATGGGTGGAGTAATCATATCTTATGAACTTGCTAGAAAGCTTGGAGTAAATGCTATATTTACCGAAAGAGAAAATGGTAGGATGACCCTAAGAAGAGGCTTTGAAATCAAAGAAGGCATGAAGGTTATAATAGTAGAAGATGTAATCACAACAGGCAAGTCTTCATTTGAAACTGTTGATGTAATTAGGTCTTGTGGAGCAGAAGTCCTCGCTTTGACATCAATTGTAAATAGGTCCAATAAAGATGAAATAAATGGACTTCCAATAATTTCTGCAACTAAAATTGACGTAGATACCTGGGATGAGGACGAAATTCCTGATGAGTTAAAAAATATCCCAGCAACAAAGCCAGGATCCAGATCTCTCAAGTAAGTCCTTGCATTATCTATAATTTAATATATAATTAAATAATAGATAAGGGGATAGTTATGAAGGTAAGAAATTCTATTAAAAAATTAATAAGTACAGCCGCTATACTAACTCTAGGAATTACTTTGGCTAACACCAAATCTTATGCTAGCTCAAAAGAGAAAAAAGACCTAATGTATTATGGTTTGCAGAAGATTAATGCCGAAACTTACAATCTTAGAGATATGAAGAAAGAAAGATTTGATAAGTTAGATAAAGATCTAGATAAGGCAATTGAGATTGGATGCGATAATGTTAATAGCAAAAGCTATTTTTATCTCGTACAAGATATACCTTTTACAGGAAGTGAGCTAGATTCTGGCTTGGCTGATACAGGTCTTTATGGATTGGGTCAAGACTTCAAAGAAGTTTCCGAAAAATACGGGATTAATCCATTATTGCTAATGGCCATGGCCAAACACGAAACCGGAAATGGAACAAGTGATTTGTTTAAGGAAAAGAACAATCTTTTTGGATTTAATGCAATTGATCACGATCCTTATAATATGGCAAGTAATTTCAAAGACCCTAAGGATTCAATCGATACAGTTGCTAAACATCTTAAGGAAGAATATTTAGATAAGAATGGAACTTATTTTAATGGAGTTTCAGCAAAAGGCATAGGTACATCATATGCTTCTGATCCAGAATGGTCCCAAAAAGTTAATTCAATGATGATAGAAATAGCAGATGAAATGTTAGAAACATACAAGGCAGGTCAGTAATGGCCTGCTTTTTTTAATAGTAATAGTATAATGTATTAAAGGAGTAGATTATGAATACAAGAGATTATTTAGAAGCTAAATCCTTTGACGGTTACAAGTTTTTTGGAGCCCATAAGAAGGATAAGGGATATATATTTAGACTACTCGCTCCAAATACTAGCGAGGCATACATTATTGGTGACTTTACCAATTGGGAAAGACAAGCTATGAGAAAGTATTCGACAGGAGTTTTTTCTATAACAATTGACCAGGCTAAAATCGGAGATGCTTATCAATTTATAATGAAAGATGGAGATAGAGAAGAAAAGAAAATTGATCCATTCGCAAAGTCCATAAATTATATAGAAAAAACAGCAGTAATTTGTGATGACACATTTAAATATAGGAATAGGCAGATTAGGACTGAAGCTAAAAATATTTTACAAGTTTTTCTGGGATCTTTATTCAAGACTAAGGAAAAGTCAGCTGATGAGATTTTTAAGTCCATAATAGATCATGTCAAGGAAAATAATTACGACACAATTCTTCTTATGCCAGTAAATGAATATCAAAATTACAAGTCCATGGGCTATGCCCCTATGAATTTGTTTTCTTATTCAAATAGGTACGGGGATTTAGTCTCTTTTAGGCAATTTATTGATTTGGCTCATAAGAATAAAATAAAGGTCTTAGTAGAACTTGATATAGGGGAGTTTGATCCCGATAGTATGGGACTAATAAATTTCGATGGAAATAATATTTATAATTACCCTTATGATGATATTCTATATAATTATCATGGATCCATTAATTTTGACCTAAGTAGGCCCTTAAGTCAATCTTATGTACAAAGTGCTGTAGATTATTATTTGAAAGAATATAAGGTCGATGGAATTTATTTTCCTGCCATAGAAAATATTTTGTATTGGCAAGGAGATAAGAATAGGGGAATAAACAAAGAAGCTTCAGAGTTTTTATCTAAATTAAATACTCATATCAAAAAATCTAAGGCCTTAAGCCTTGCTAGCTTTAGTGGAGAATATAAAAATGATATTGATTTTGATATGGTATTTGACAATAAGACTAAGGCTTGTATCAATATGCTAAAAGATGACCCTATGAAAAGGGACCATTACAAAAACTTTATTATAGATTTGATAAATAAAGCTACAGACAAAAATCTTTTAGGATTTTCCTATGTTGACTCTTTCTTAAATGAGGCAAGTCTTGCTATGAAAATGTACTCAAATGATAAGAAATTAGAACAACTTAAAACCTTGTTTACCTTCTTATATTCACTCAAATCTCCTAAGATGCTTTTTATGGGAGATGACTCAGGAGACCTTAAGACATTCTCTGTATATAACAAATTTGATTTTAAGATATTTGAAAATAACGTAGAAGATTTCAATACCTTTTATAAGGACATTACGGATTTATTTATAAAAGAAAATTGTTTAAGTGATGAAGATAGCGAAGTTGCCTTACTTGACGTGGAAGGATACAGTCTTTATGCTTACAAGAGGACTTATAAAAAGGATAGCTTTCTGGTAGTAATAAACTTCACTGATATAGACTATAAGATCGAATCTCCATATGATTTGGAAGAAATAATTAACACTGAGGATCTAAAATATAAGGGAAGTGGAAATATTAACGGAAGTCTAAATAAGGGCGATAGTATTAATATCATGCCATTTGGATCAGCTATTTTCAGGATAAAATAATTAAAGTTCGCACTAGAGTTATCGATTAACTAGGTGCGAACTTTTATTTATACTAAATTATTAATTTTTTCAACAAGGTCATATTCGGAGTCTATATTGTGGGCTATATGGGTGAATCTTTCAAGGGCGACTTTTCTTGGAATAATTCCCAAAAAATATCCGTTCTTGTGAGTTATACATACAAAGTTATTATTGACTAGAAGTCTCAGAACATCTTCAAGATCGTAGTTATCGAATAGGATGGGAACAACCTGATTCATTACTTCCTTTACCTTGATTGCATTAAGCTTTTCTTCGTCGAACAAGGAAAGATTATCGAAGCTTGTAACTATGTTAGATATAGAAATAAGTCCTCTAACATGGTTTTCACTATCAATAACTGGAATTATTTGATAGCCCGAATTTGATAATACTAAGACAGCATGAAGGAGGGTATCTTCTTCATTACAAGTCGCAACATCAGATGCCGGAATCATTAGGTTTTCAGTTGGTCTATTAAACATATCTTTGATTACTTTACTTATCATTTTCTACCTCTTTAGGTTTACTTTAATATTCCTTCAATTCTATTTTAAATAATTATATTATATTTATATGTATTTTTAATGTAGAAAAAAACTAGTCTGAAAAAATCATTTAGATAATTCAGACTAGCTCATATGTAAGCACACCCAAGGTCGAACTTAGAATTTGTAACAGTGTCCAGAAAGACTGACTCATGTTAGGTTGGCTTACGGCACACAGAAAGTACTGCTTAATGCTGCTACGTTCCCGTCCTGACATGATTCACAGCTTTCTGTTGCGTAAGTTCTAACAATCAACACCAATCTTAAAGGTCTTAATAAAAACCCTAAGCCCTCACTTGGGAATTAAACCCTGCTATAGCGGATTGCAGGTTACAAGGCACCGCTAACTCCCTGTCTAGTGCATGGCGGAGAGCATGGGATTTGAACCCATGATACGCTTACAATACGTATACACGATTTCCAATCGTGCTCCTTCAACCACTCGGACAGCTCTCCTCGCTACATTAGTAGACTATACCCCATATAAATAATAAAGCAAAACAAAGTTCAAATTTCTCTTCATGATAATGTTTACTTATTATTAGAGGAGACTTATGGTATAATAAACCTGATAGAAAGGAAATAATATGGCAAAAGCTTTGTATAGACAATACAGGCCCAAGACCTTTGATGAAGTTTTAGGTCAGGATAGGGTCGTTAATGTCTTAAAAAATCAAGTTAAAAATAATAACTTTTCTCATGCTTATATTTTTGCTGGCGAGAGAGGATGTGGTAAGACAACTTGTGCAAAAATCTTTGCAAAAGCCATCAATTGCTTACATCCTGTAGATGGATCTCCCTGTCTTGAATGTGAGAATTGCAAAGCCATTGACGATGAATCTACTATCGATATAATTGAGATGGATGCAGCTAGTAATAGAAGGATTGATGATATTAGAAACCTAAAGGATAATGTCATCTACCCACCCAATAAGCTTAAGTATAAGGTCTATATAATAGACGAGGCCCATATGATAACGAGAGAGGCCTTCAATGCTTTACTGAAAATAATGGAAGAGCCACCAAGTCATCTTGTTTTTATCTTAGCTACTACAGAAATTGATAAGATTCCTAACACAATCTTATCCAGAGCACAAAATTTTGAGTTCAATAAGATAGAAAAGAGCAAGATAAAAGAGCAAATATCCATAATCCTCAAAGATAAGGATATAGAAATGGAAAATGAGGCTATAGATCTTATAATTAGAAAAGCAAAGGGAGCCATGCGTGATGCTCTTAGCATCTTGGATCAAGTCTTATCCTATGATACAAAATCTTATAAGCTAGCTGACGTAGAAAATCTTCTAGGTGTGGTAGATTTCTATGATATAGATAAGCTTACGAAATCAATCTTTTCATTTAATCAAAAGCAGGCCCTTTCTTATATATTTTCTTTAAGAGAAAATAACAAGTCTAATAAGGATATAATTGATTCTATTATAAACTATTTTAGGGATATTATGGTTTATAAGATGAGTGAAAATCCAGATCTTTTCGATAACGAAGAAAGATTTGACTTTATTAAAAAAAGGGCAGGAGAAATTGAAATCGATAGGTTGCTTGATTTACTAGATATATTAAATGAATATTCATCTAAACTTAAAAGCTCTGATAATACAGATCTTATAGTAGAGCTTATGACTATAAGACTTATTAGTTCTAAGGACATTAAATCCCTTGATTCTAGAATCAGAAGCTTGGAATCAGGCAATGAGAAAGATTTAATTGGGCTGATTAATAAATTAGTTGACGATAAAATATCAAAACTGGACCTTAGTAAATATGAAAATATCAACACTAATGAAACTTTTAAAGTAAAAGATGCCAGTATAGATAAGGAAAATAAAACTGATAAGATTGAAGTAGAGGATGAAATATCGGAAGGTAACACCTTATCGGCATCTTCACTAGCTAGATCAGAAGATTCTAGAATAAATGATGATTTAGAAGAACTATCTCAAAATGTAAATGGGACTAGGAGTATAGATATTCCTACGAAGATGGCTGATGATATAAGGGATATGATTATAAAAACTGCTGGTAGGATGTTAAAGCCAATGTTTGAGAAAGATGGTTTTAATTATTCCTATAGGCCAGGAGAGTTTGTATTATATTTGAAAGATGATTTTTATGGAATATTTATCCAAACCAAGACTGATGATATTGTAAAAGAATTAAATGAAATACTTAAAGATGAAGTAATTTTTTCTGTAGATAATTACTCAAAATTCACAGAGAATAAGGTTGAAAATACAGAAATAGAAAAATCTGAAAATTACGAAAAAGAAGAAAAAAAAACTAAAAAATCAGAAAAACTAGACGAAATTAATGATGATAGTAATATCAATCAAAGTCTAGTCAATAAAGAAGATGTTAATAAAAATCTATCTAATATAGATAGGTTAAAAGAAATATTTAAAGAAGAATTAATTATAAAATAAAGGAGTAAATTATGGCAAGAGGCGGATTTAGACCAGGTGCAGCAAATATGAACAATATGATGAAACAAGTTAAGAAGATGCAAGAGCAAATGGAAAAGGCTCAATCTGAAATAGAAGAAAAAGAATTCTCATCATCTGCTGGAGGTGGAGTAGTAGAAGCTACTGTTAATGGCAAAAAAGAAGTTGTTAATATAAAAATCAATCCAGATGTAGTCGACCCAGAAGATGTAGAGATGCTTGAAGATTTGATTATGGTTGCTGTAAATGATGCTAGCAAGAAGGCAAGCGACTACAACGAGGAGACAATGGGTAAACTAACAGGCGGAATCAACATCCCTGGTCTTATGTAATGGCTTTATATCCGGAATCTTTACAGAATTTAATAGAGCAATTTCAAAAACTACCTACAATTGGAAGAAAAAGTGCAGAGAGACTCGCTATGGCTATTGTAGAATCTGACTACAAAGCGGTAGATGATTTTTCTAAAAGTCTTACCGAGGTCAAAGATAGAATTCATACTTGTAAGATTTGCGGGAATCTTACTGAAGATGAAGTCTGCGACATATGTAAAGATATAACAAGAAATGAAGAGTACTTATGTATAGTAGAAGATGTGAGAAATCTAATAGCTATCGAAAAATCGCATGCCTACAGAGGAAAATACCACGTTCTAGGCGGGCTAATTTCTCCTTCAGATGGGCTGGGTCCTGATCAACTCAATATTGATAAGTTGCTAGAAAGAATTGAAAAAGAGAATATTGAGGAAGTAATTCTAGCTATTTCATCAACTATTGAAGGGGAAACAACTGTTTTATTTTTAACGAATTTACTATCCAAAAGAAATATCAAGATAACAAAGCTTGCTCAAGGAATACCAGTTGGTTCTAACCTGGAATACTTTGATCAATTAACTCTAGAAAGAGCCTTAGAAGACAGGAGAGAGATCATTGATTAAATTAAGAAAAATTCTTTTTATCCTTATGGCAACATTAACTATAACTTCTTGTAAGTCCGACAAGCAAGAGGATAACCCTAGCAAAAAAGATGAAATACAAGTAGAAAAGTTCGATAAATCAAAGCCCATATCTGAAAATATACGAATAAATACAACAACTTTTGCATCGGATATTATAGTTGATGATCTAGAGAAGTCTTCTGGAAATTCATACGACATAGAACATTTAAGTGACCTTGAAAGTATTGAAGAAGGAAACTTTGATATAGCAGTCGTTCCAGCTGTTATGGCTGCGAATTTGTATAATGAAACTGGAGGAAGAGTCCAGATTGCGGCTATTACTTTACTCAATAATCTTTACGCTACAAGCGATACTGATATACTATCACCAAAAGATTTGATGGGAAAAACCCTTCTTATTCCAGATCTTGGTGAAGATTATGATAAATTAATAGATAGTAAATTATCTGTAGCTAAAAATCTATTAGGGATAAGTACACTTTATTACAAAAATTTTGATGAATTACTAAGATTAAAGCAAGAGAATGAATCATCAATAGCTATTGTTTCTCAACCAAACCTATATAAATTAAGGTCCAAGAATGACTATAAGCTATACGATTTTTCGGAAATCTTATCTTTCTTTTCCAAACAAAAAGAAGAGGGTGTTGGAGATTTCATTTCAGAAGTAATTATAGTTAATAAGAAATTTGCCCAGGATAAGAAGGAATATCTTGACCAATTCCTAAAAGAATATAAGAATAGTGTAGATAATTTTAAGGAAAAAGCTAATATTTCTGCTGACATAATCAATGCTTATGATATAAAAAGTGATGAGGCCATTGGTATATATAATAGCATGGATTCTGTTTACATTGATGGAGATACCATGGTTGGAATGTATAAGTTATTTCTAGATTCACTATCAAGAGTCAATTTAAACTTATACAAGGGCGATAAGCCTGCAGAAGATTTTTATTACAAGAAATAAGATAAGGGTAAAATATGCTTGATAAGAAAATATTTGAAGAAAATTTTGCTGAGTTTTGCAAGATGAAAGATAGGGCCAAAGAAGATCATAATATGTTAAAATTTCACATATATCCAGAAGCGGGTTGGCTCAATGACCCAAATGGCTTATGCGAATACAAGGGTAGATATCACATTTACTACCAATATTCTCCCTTAGATGAAAATAAATCCGATACATGTTGGGGGCATGTTAGTACAGTAGATTTCATAAATTATAAAAGAGAAGATATCTTTATTTATCCTGATACAAAATTTGATAAAGACGGAGCTTATTCGGGTTCTGCTTTTATTAAAGATGACAGGATAAACTTCTTTTATACAGGTAATGTTAAGCATGATGGTGAATATGATTTCATAAAAGAAGGAAGAGAGCACAATACCATTAAGCTAGTATCAGATGCCTATACTTACTCTGAAAAAAATTTAATCTTAGATAATGATGATTATCCAAAAGATATGACAAAACATGTAAGAGATCCAAAAATATATGAAAAAGATGGATATTATTATATGTTTATTGGGGCTAGAAGTCTTGAAGATAAAGGACTTGTACTTGTATATAAGTCAAAAGACTTAGAGAATTTCGCCTATCATATGAGGATTGAAACCGACTACGATTTCGGTTACATGTGGGAATGTCCAGATTTTTTTACTGTTGATTCTAAAGATTTTCTGATTCTCTGCCCTCAAGGTGTAGAAAGCGAAACTTATAGATATCAGAATATTTACCAAGCTGGATACTTCCCAATAGAAATTGACCTTTCAGAAAAGACTTATAAGCTAGGTGGCTTTAACGAACTAGATTATGGATTTGATTTCTACGCACCGCAAACATTTGAAGATTCAAAATCTAGAAGAATCCTAATAGGTTGGATGGGTATGCCAGATGCAGTATACACAAATCCTACGATTGATTATAAATGGCAGCATTGCCTTACTATACCTAGAAAGCTATCTGTAAAAAATGGAAAGCTATATCAAAATCCTATTTCAGAGATGAAAAATCTTAGAGCGGATTATATTAGTCTAGAAAAGGGAGTGAGTTACCATGATTTTATCTTTGAGGCTTTAGCAAAAAATACTAAAGATTCTTTCGAAATCAAGCTAAGAGCTGACGTAAGTCTATCATATAATGATGGAATATTGAGATTAGATATGGGTGATTCATCATTTGGGAGAGAATCTAGACAGCTAAAAATCGATGTAATTAGTGATATAAGAATATATTCTGATAAGTCTTCTCTTGAGATTTTTATGAATGAAGGAGAATATGTACTAACCAGTAGAGTATACTCTGAAAAAGCAGGTTTTCATTCTACGGATTTAGATTTTGATCTATACACATTAGATTCAATAGATTTTATATAAACGAGTTATAATTGAATATAAATATTTTCAAATGAAAAGGAGGTTTAGGCCTCCTTTTTTGCATATAAGTAATTAAAATTTGTTACAAAATATGTTACGCTATTATATTTTTTTTGATTTTTATAGAAATTCGAATCTTTAAAAATATAGGTGTAAAGACTTTTGTAATCTATTGATTATTGTGGTGGAGGTGAAGGGATTTGAACCCTTGTCCGCGGAAGATTTCTCCATAGCATCTACAAGCTTAGTAAGATTTATAATTTTGCATAAAGAATAAAAACCTTACGAAAAATCCTTATGCTAGCTTCATGATACTAATTGTATGGCAAAGCTTACATACAATAGTTGTCGCTAAATTATGAAACAAATATCAGGCTTGCGACGAGCTCGATATTTATTGCTTGCCTTAAATTAGGCAGCTAGTGCGAAGTTTGCTTCGCTATTGTTGTTTGCGTTTATATTTAATTGCCAATTTGCGTTTTAGCATACGACTTGCAACCATGGGATCGTCGACCACGTCGAAACCAAGTCACCCCCCCTTCAATTAATTATACTTTTAAAGTTTTACTTGTCAAAAGATAGGATATTAGTTAAAATATAAGTGAGAAAAGGTTTTACTTAAGTTTAATTTTTATACATTAGATATATATATTTTTATACAATGGGTATATATAGAAAGAGATAAATTTTCTTATCAAGGAGGAAATATGAGAAATTCTAATAAGATTTGCGCCATGCTTTTAGCAGGAGGACAAGGTTCTAGACTAAAAGCCTTAACAAGAGAGATGGCAAAGCCAGTTGTACCTTTTGGCGGAAAGTACAAAATTATAGATTTTGCCCTAAGTAACTCCACAAATTCTGACATCAAAGATATAGGTGTGCTTACCCAATATAAGCCACAATTACTTAACCAACACTTAGGGATAGGTGCTCCATGGGACTACGATAGAAACTTCGGAGGACTAAGAATACTCACACCATATTACACAGAAGATGGCGGTAGATGGTTTGAAGGTACAGCCTCTGCTATATATGAAAATATTAATTATCTAGATGAGGTTAATCCTGAGTATGTTCTGATTCTTTCAGGAGACCATATATACAAAATGGACTACAGAGAGCTTTTAGATGTTCATAAGAAAAATGGAGCTGATGCAACAATAGCTGTTATGGAAGTTGATTGGGATGAAGCTTCAAGGTTTGGTATTATGAATACTAATGATGAAGATAGGATAGTTGAATTTGAAGAGAAACCAGAAAATCCAAAATCAAATCTAGCTTCAATGGGAATTTATATATTCAATTGGCAAGTATTAAGAAGAGAACTAATCGAAGATAGCAAAAACAAAGATTCCTCTAATGATTTTGGTAAGGATATTATTCCTAAGATGCTTGATGAAGGCTTAAATCTTTACGTTTATAAATTTGATGGATATTGGAAAGATGTAGGAACTGTAAGGAGCTTCTGGCAAGCAAACCTAGATCTTATAGATCCTGAAAACGAGTTAGATATTTATGACGAAAACTGGAAGATTTACACAGCTTCCCTTAACTTACCTCCTCACAGGATAGGAAAAACTGGACAGCTAAGTGATTCTTTAGTTAATGAGGCTTGTGTTATCGATGGTAAGGTAAGTAATTCGGTATTATTCTCAAGTGTAGAAGTAGAAGAAGGTGCTGAAGTTTATAACTCTGTATTATTAAACGGGGTTAAGGTAAAAAGCGGTGCTAAGATTTATAATTGTGTAGTCGCATCTGATATGACAATAACCGATAGTATTGGTAAGGAAGATGATGAAAAAGTATATCTTGTAAGCAAGGAAGGAATTGAGGAGGAATAGTATGCCAAATATTGTAGCTTTAATATATAGTTCAGAATTTAAAGAGAGAAATTACGGTGTATTGTGCAAACATAGGCCAGACTATATGCTTCCTTTCGGTGGTAGATATAGAATAATAGACTTTGCTTTATCAAATATAGCCAATCATGATATTTCAAGAGTAGTTTTGTATGCGGACAGGATGATTAGATCAACACTTGATCATATCGGTAATGGAAAAAGTTGGGAATTAAATAGGAGAAATGGTGGCCTTTTAATCAACACACCTTCATATAACTCTAGTGGAACTTTTAGCGAGATAGAAACTTATTATGATACTATAAGATACTTTGAAGACCATCCATCCGATTATATTTACATCAAAAATCCTATGTATATCAATAAGGTAGACATAACTGACGCAAAGGAAACAATGGAATCAAATAACCTTGATTGTTTAATATTTTCTTCCAAAACTGTTGACAAGGACGGTTATTATCTTAATAGAAGAATTATCTCATCTGATGAAGAAGGCAAGCCTTGCTCTGTTGGTCTAAATCTTGGCATGAGTGAAGATATTGATCTATTCCTTGGCTCTATCTTGATAAAGAGAGATTTATTCTTACGCATCTTAAGGACTGCAATGGAAAGAAATTCTCAAATGTCCCTACTCAACGCAATTTTCTCTTTAGCTGGAGATATTAATATAGATTTCTATAGACACAATAAGGAATTTGAAATTATTTCAGATATTAATTCCTTCTTTGAAGCAAATATGAAGTTACTAAATAAAGAAGACTTTGACCAACTCTTCTACGAAGATGGATTGGTTTATACAAAATCAAAAGATGAACCTTCAACCTCCTACACTAAGGAATCTAACGTAAAGAATTCTCTAATTGCAAATGGTTCAATCATAAGAGGCGATGTGGAAAATTCTATCATATTTAGGGGCGTTGATATTGGAAAGGGTGCCACAATTAAAAACTCAGTGATTTTCCAAGATTCTGTGATATCTGATGGGGCTATTCTAAACTATGCAATAACTGACAAGAGGACTGTTGTAGATAAGGATACTAGACTATTTGGTAATAGGTCTCATCCATTCGTGACATCAAAAGATGAAAAATTAGAGAAAGGATTATAGTATGAATATTCTCTTTCTAACTGGTGAAGCAGTTCCTTTTATAAAAACGGGAGGCCTTGCTGATGTAGCAGGGGCTCTTCCAAAGGAGCTTGTCAAAAAAGGCGTAGACTGTAGAGTTGTTCTTCCTTTGTATGGAGAAATAACTGACGAGTATAGGTCTAAGATGGAAAAGTTAACAGAGTTTTATGTTGACCTTGATCGGAAACACCAATATGCTGGAGTCTATCAGCTCAAATGGGATGGAGTTACTTTCTATTTCATTGATAACTTAGAATATTTTGATAGAAAAGGATGCTATGGTTTCGACGATGATGCAGAAAGATTTATTTTCTTTTCCAAGGCATGTACCCTTTTAGGAAAAGAAATTAATTTTCATCCTGATATAATCCACTCTAATGATTGGCACACAGCCATGGTTAATGTTTTTGTAAATGATTTTAGAAGGGGAGATGCTTATTATGAAGATGTAAGGACCCTATTTACAATACATAACCTTAAATACCAAGGTGTCTTTGATGCTGAGAATCTTAGACTTGCAGGACTGGACGGGTCTTATTTTAACGAAAACGACCTAAAATTCTATGACGCTATTAACTTTATGAAAGGCGGCATAATCCATTCTACAGCTTTTAACACTGTATCTGAAAACTATGCGAGAGAAATCCAATATCCATTCTATGGCGAAGGTCTTGATGGAATTATCAGAAAATATTCGTATAAACTCACAGGAATAGTAAATGGTATAGATTTTGATATTTGGAACCCTTCTACAGATGGCGTAATTAGTCAAAATTATGATATTGGTTCTATTAATGATAAGGTTAAAAATAAGTTAGACCTTCAAAAGATGTATGGCCTACCTGAAAGAGAAGATGTCCCTTTGATAGGAATTTGTTCGAGACTGACTGAAATGAAGGGACTTGACCTAGTAAGATACATTATGGATGAACTTCTTCAAGAAGACGTTCAATTTGTTGTATTAGGAACAGGGGATTACACATACGAAGAGATGTTTAAATACTTCGAGTGGAAATACCCTGATAAGCTTGCAGCTAGAATTTATTATAGTGGAGATGAAAGTCATAAGATTTATGCTGGAAGTGATTTTTATCTAATGCCAAGTGTTTCAGAGCCATGCGGCATAAGTCAACTTATAGCTATGAGATATGGATCCTTGCCAATAGTAAGAGAGGCAGGGGGATTAAAGGATACGGTCATAGCCTATAACGAATATACAGGAGAAGGAACTGGATTTTCATTTGCGAATATAAATGCTCACGAACTTCTATTCTGTATCAAAGATGCTCTGAAAATATACAAAGAAGATAAAGAGGAGTTTAAGAAGCTCGTAGCTAATGCTATGGGTCAAAACAATGACTGGGAAAAGTCTGGTGAGAAATATTTAAATTTATACGATGAAATTAAAGCAAACTAAGAAAAACGAAAGAAACTTATTAGAAAGAATACAAAGCTTTTTGTATTCTTTTTATGCTAAAGATTTAAATAATGCGAGAATCAACGAAGTATATGATTGTTTATGCAGAGCCTTGATGGAGGATATTGGCAGGAAATGGGTAGACAGCAAGTCTGATAAAGAAGAATTTGAGGCCTATATATTAAGTTTTGAGTACCTTCCTGGAAAATTTATTGAAAGAAATATAGCAAGACTCGGTAAGGAAGAGGAGATTAGGGATGTATTAGAAGAAATTGGATTTTCATATGAAGATGTAATTGCTTTTGAAAAAGAGGCCAATCTGGGGGTTGGAGATATAGGAATTGGATCGAGTTATCTGATAAGTGAACTTGCAAATAAGAAAATAAGATCTGTAGCCTATGCACTCCGATATGAGAATGGTAATCTAAAACAAAGAATTGTAGATGGGAAACAAGTTGAATATTCTGATTATTGGCTGGAAGAAGGATCAAATTGGGAGCATAAAAAAGGATTTTCATATGAACTAGATATAGATGGTAAGAAGCACAAGACTATTGCCTATGATATAGCGATAGTAAATGATGCTGCTGATTTCGTAAGCACACTCCGTCTATTTCAGTCAGAACCAACCCAGGCAATAAACTACTCTGAATTTTCAAGGGGAGACTTATTTAAGGCCTATGACGATTATTTGAGTGCAAGCTCAATAAATCAATTCCTATATCTAGATGATTCTTCCTACGATGGAAAATTATTGAGGCTAAAACAAGAATATTTCTATTCAGCAAGCGCAATTAGAGATATTTTTAAGAGATATATCAATAGATATGGTTCAATTGAGGGGATAGATGAGAGAATTAAAATCTTTTCAAACGACATACACCCAACTATAGCTCTTGTAGAATTTATAAGGATTCTAAACATCAGATTTTCTATTGATATCAAAGAGGCGATTTTTATAACAAGAAGGATATTCGAACACATTGCCTTTTCTATAACTAGTGATAGTCTCGAAAGTTATCCGGTGGATATGATTAAAAGAGTTAATCCAGAAATATTGGAGACAATTATTTCAATCCAATCAATTCTCCAGGAGGAAGATCCAAAGACATTTTTGATCAAAAATGGATATGCATATTTTAAAAATATCAACTTAGCCCTATCAAACAATTATATTTACCTTTCTAAAATTTTAAAGGAAGAGAAATCAGCAAGAAGAAAGCTATCATTCACAAATCTTGGAACAGATAGGTTAATGTATCTAGAAAAAAATAATACTCGACTCATGGATGTTTTTAGAAGATATGAAATCTTTGATAAAAAATCATATGATATTTCTAAGATTGCAAGTTTAAGAAATTGTAGCAATTTTATAGATGATCTAGAAGAAGCAAAATACCATAACAAGCTTGAGCTAATTGATTTGGCAAAAGAGAAGATAAATCCTTATAGTTTATTTGATGTGCAGCTTTCTATAATTCATGAAAGTAAAAGACAAATACTAAATGCCTTAGCTATAGCTTATAAATATTATTATTTTAAAGAAAATACCAATATCAGGATAACACCTAAGACTTATGTTTTCTCAGGTAAAGCAAATGAAGGATACTTCATGGCTAAGGAAACTATCAAATTTATCCTAGCCTTAAAGCATATGATTGATAAGGATAAGATTATCCGAGAGAAAATAAAAATAGTCTTTATTGAGGATTTGGACGTATATAGGTCTAAAATTATACTAAAGGCAACTGACATATATAATAATTTGACCCTAGCTAATTTGGACAACCAAGACTTCCATATGCTTAACTCAGCTCTCAATATGACAAATATTTTGACGACCAGGGGCGGTATTTATGAAAATACAGGGAGAAATAAGTCTTTTTATGCTATAGGTGATAGCTACAGGGAAATAGTTGATGATAAAGAATCCGCTTCTTACGATGCAAATAATTTTTACTATGCTAATGATATGGTAAGATATACTATAGAAAATCTAATAAGAGAAAGTTATGATATTTTCCCATATGATTTTAAAGTGATGTATGATCAGATCATGATGTATAACGATTCGTTTAGAATATTCAAAGACCTTGAGGATTTACTTGTCAATAGAGAAGAAATTGAGCTAGACTACCTAGAAAAGAATAAATGGGTTAAAAATGAAATCGATAATATACTATGGGCGAATAATTTTAAATTAGATAATAAAATTATAAGGAATGGTATAAATGATTGGAACAAAAACTAAAATAAGTGATAGAATCAAAAATTTGACCTATGAGGAGGTAGAAGACGAAAAGCTAGGTGCGATTTATAGCAAAGATAAAACAACCTTCAGAGTCTTCTCTCCAACTTCAGATACACTAGATCTCTTGATAAGTGATGATTA
>NZ_JALEIL010000001.1 GCF_022770135.1 Anaerococcus sp.
CATTTGTTCCTCCTAGTAGGTTTTTGTTGCTAAAAGCATTGTACTAGTTTAGGTTTCAAATGACCTTTTTCTTTTTACACAATTATACGGACTCTATCTCTAGAAGGTGGTTACTAATTTTTAAGAACCTACTTAAGAAAATTGAAAACTGTAAATATGATATTAAGAACAAAATTTTACTCGATTATAAGGATATAGTGGCAGGCTATTATCTAAAAATTTCGAAATATAATATAGTAGTAAATAAAAGTTAAGTTTAGAAAAATACAGTATTTAATAAGTGTATGACCAACTATTTAGAATGCTTAACTATAAAAAAGATTTTAGAAGCTGTCTTAGAAATAGGTATAAATAAAAGTATTAGCTATAGAATTAAATATTATAAATAGAAAGGAATTTTCAAAGGATCACTTGTGATTTTACCGATTATAGAGAAATACGGCATCAGGGAGTAGGAAATAAAAATAAATTATTGCACAAAATAGTAATTTTGTGCAATAATTTGAAAATCTAGATAATACCAGTATAATTTTAATGTAAGAATAAGAATTTGTTAGATTAAGGGGTTTTATGAAAGAAATTAATGAACCTGTTATCATTACAGACTATCTAAATTATTTAAAATCGATCAGAGGTCTATCCTCTAATACGATCAAAGAGTATCGATATGATCTTATGTTGATGGTCAGATACATGATTATAAGAAAGATATATTATGGTGATGAAGAGAGTTTTAATGAAGACTTCAAAAATATAAAAATTAATAGAATTGTCAATCCTAAGTTTTTTGAATCTCTGACACTCCAGGATTTCTATGCTTTTCTTAGTTTTTTGGACAACGAAAAGAATGATTCGTCTACAACTAGATCAAGGAAAATATCAGCTATAAAATCCTTCTATAAGTACTTATTCTCTGAGATAGAAGTTATTAATTCAAATATTAGTGATAAACTAACAAACCCTAAAATTAGCCAAAGACAGCCTGTTTATTTAACTTTAAATGAGACAGAGTTGTTGCTTGATACAATAAAAAATGAGCCTAATGAGTTTCTTAGATTTAGGGACCTAGCTATAGTATTTACCTTCTTGACAACAGGTATGCGCTTGTCAGAACTCGTAAGTATCAACATGGAAGATATAATATATAATCATTTCAATATCATAGGTAAAGGAAATAAAGAAAGAACTATATATTTGACAGATAACTGCAGAGAACTTTTAGATCAATATATATTAGTAAGAAATAAATATATTAAAGATTTAAAGATTGATGCCCTATTTATCTCAACTAGAAAGAAAAGAATTTCAAACAGAGCAGTCCAAAGCACTATAGATAAGTATTTAAAAAAAGCAGGATTTGATACTTCTGTATACTCAACTCATAAATTGAGACACACGGCTGCAACTCTTATGTATAAATATGGTAATGTCGATATAAGAGCTCTCAAGGATATCTTAGGCCATGAAAATATTTCTACGACTCAGATATATACTCATCTTGATGATGAAGATCTTAAAAATGCTGTAAATAAAAATCCACTCTCAAATCTAAACATATAAAAAGCGTTCTATATTAGTATAAGTAAAGTATAAATATAATCCTTTTTAACTTTTAATAGAAACGCTTTTTATTTCTTATATGAAATTCTTTTTCTTAAACCTATCTAATACAAGTCTTAGAGCTAATTTACCATGAAAATAATTTAAGCCACCTTGTAGGTATACTACATAAGGCTTTCTTAGTGGTCCGTCGGCGGATAATTCAGATGTAGCTCCTTCAACAAAACCTCCAGCGGCCATTATTACAGGATCTTCGTAACCTGGCATTGAAAAAGCTTCTGGAACGAAATTAGAATCAACACTACAAGCTTCTTGGATCGCCTTACAAAATACTTTAACCTTTTCTGGCTCTTCTAGAATTATTGACTGAACTATATCAGACCTTGGGTCATCAATTTTTGGTATTACTTCGTATGATAAGTTATTAAAAGTGTGAGCAAAAAGCAATGCTACCTTCATAGCTTCCTTTACAATGTGAGGCGCGAAATATAAGCCTTCTGCTACAAGTCTGTTAGTACCAAAACTTAAGCCCTCGTCCTTACCTATACCGGGTGCTGTTAAGTAATTTGCACAGTATTCTACAAGGTCTTTCTTACCACAGATGTATCCACCTGTAATAGCTATTCCCCCTCCGAGATTCTTTATTAATGAGCCTGCAAGTATATCTGCACCAACCTCAATCGGTTCACTTGTTTCTGTAAACTCTCCATAGCAATTGTCAACAAAAATTATAGCATTAGGATTGGCTTCTCTGACAGTATCAATTGCTTCCTTAATTTCTTCTATAGTGAAGGCTCTTCTTTGAGTATAGCCTGTAGATCTTTGTATAAGGACAAGTTTAGTATGAGAATCTACATGACTCTTTATTTTATCATATTGTATTCTATTAGCTGAATCTAGTTCGAGCTTATCATATTTAATTCCTCTTTCAATAAGATTCCCTTTTTTATTACCAGCAATACCAATAACTTGTTGCATAGTATCGTAGGGATCATCTGTGATAGCGACCATCTTATCACCTGCTTTTAGTAGGGCAAATAATACTATAGATAAGGCGTGAGTTCCTGATACTATGCTTGGTCGGACCAAGGAATCCTCAGACTTAAAGATATCTGAAAAAATAGCTTCTATCTTATCTCTTCCTGTATCCGCATAACCATATCCCGTAGATTGCATAAAATCTGAAGTTTGTAGGTCATTACTTTTAAATGCCTTGAGAACTTTTAGCTGGTTGTATTCAGATATTTCGTCTATTATAGAAAATTCATCTTGTAAATTATTTTCTATTTCTTTTATTTCTTTGTCAAAATTATTATCTATATTAAAATTATCATTTATTTCTTTAAAATTCATATACTTCCTTAACAATACTTAAAATTATATCACTTGCTTCTATTTTGTTTAGAGAATCCATCTTAATTTCGTAGGTAAATGGATATCTTAGATATTTTTTCATCCATGTAATCTGTCTTTTAGCATAATGCCTAGTATTTTTTTGAATTAAATCTATCATCTCATTAAAACTTATATCATGATAGAGATAGTTTAATACTTCCTTATAACCTATAGCAGACATAGACTGAGATTTTCTATCAAGCTTAAATCTTTTGATTAGATCTCTAACTTCATCAACTAATCCCATGTTTATCATTTCTAAAACTCTTTGATTTATCCTATTATATAGTAAATCTCTATCATCATAGTTTAAGAAGAAAATCAAGGGATCTATACTATCGTTTAGTTTTCTTTCACCAGTTCTTATCTTTGAAGGAATTTCACCACTTACTTTATATATCTCAAGCGCTCTAATAACTCTATTAACTTCATTAGGGTGGTATCTCTTACTAGTGACAGGATCTAGGTCTTTTAGTTTCCTATAAAGATAATCTTTACCTTTTTCTTTTACTATTTCTTGTAATTCGTCTCTATAGGCTTGATTTTTTTCGACCCTCCCATAATTCATATCGTATATTAATGAATCTATATAAAATCCTGTGCCTCCAGTAACTATCGGTAACCTCATATTGCGATTGATCTTTTCCACTAATGACTTAGCTTCCTTTGAGAAATCATCTACTGAAAACTCCTCATCAGGATCAACTATATTGAGCATAAAATGGTCTACATCGAAAACATCACTAGTTTTATTGGTACCTATATCCATATATCGATATACCTGTTGGCTATCTGCAGATATTATCATTGAGTCAAGGCTTTTGGCCAAGTTAATTGCTATATCGCTTTTACCACTCGCTGTTGGTCCCGTTATTACAATTAATCTATCTTTCAAAATATTTCTCCACATCTTTTTCATCAATTTTTACAAGAACCGCCTTACCATCATAAGTTGTGTAAGGGTTATTCAGTTCTTTTATCTTGCTAATAAGTTCATAGGCCTCGTCTTCATTAATTTTATCGCCTTTTCTAAAGGATAGGGATAGATTTAACTTCTTTAGTTTCTTATACAAATAGTCTGAATCCCTACTATAATCAAGGTCTAATAAGTCGTATATGAACTTATCATCCTCAGGAATAGAAAAAATGAAAGGGACTGAACGAATTATTATGGACCTATCTCCGATGATTTCAGCATCGAATCCAAGCCTCTTAATTACATCTTTCTTTTCATTGAACCTATCGATATCAAATTGATTCAAGTTAATTATCAAGGGCTCAAGCAGAAGTTGCTGATCTATGGTTTTATTTTCGAACTGATTGATAAAGTTATTGAAATTAATCTTTTCACTAGCTCTCCTGTGGTCAAGTAAGAAAAGTTTATCATTCCTTTCGAATATAGAATATCTAGCAAATATTGAACATTTATAATTCAAATATTCAAAATCTTCGATGTAGCTATCTTCTTTTATTTTCTCTTCAGATCTATGCTTCTTATTTAATCCCTTTACTTCTTTATATTTCGACTCTTCCTCAATATTTATATCTATGTTCTTATTAAAGAAGTTTTCATCTCCATAATCCTTATGACTTGACTCATATAAATTATCAGACGAGCTTTCTCTTGCCAAGGTTTGTTTATTATAGTTATTTAGAATTTTAGCATAGTCAGAAAAATCCATAAGATCCTTCTCATTTTTTTCTTCGATGTTTATATTTTTTATGTCATTAGAAGCATTGATAGCTTTGGTAATGCAAGAGTCTATCAGATTGATCAATTGATCTTCATAAGAAAACTTAATCACTCTCTTGTTTGGATGGACGTTTACATCTATGTTTTTAGGATTGGTATTTATATATAGAAAGAAAACTGGGAATCTTCCATTTGGTATATTTCCTCTGTAGGCCATCTCAATTCTATCCCTAATCAATTCACTTTCGACAAGTCTATTGTTAATATATAGATATTGTAAGGACCTATTTCCCCTATAATAGTTATTATTCGAAATAAATCCTTCAATCTGATAGGTGTCGTTATTATCAGAAATCTTTATTAGCTGATCCTCCAACTTATCATCCAAAAGCTTTGCTATTCTAATTTTTAAATCTTCATTTTTTATTGTAGAAAATTCAATATTCTCGTTCTTGATGAATTTAAAAGAAATTTCAGGATATCCAATTGCTAAAGCATACATGAGTTTACTAATATGATTGGACTCGATAATATCAGACTTAAGAAATCTCCTTCTGACAGGAATATCTCTAAATAAATCCTCAACTATTATGCTAGTACCAACATTTGTCGCAATACTTGTAAGAGTTTTATTCCCATTATTAAAATTAATCTTACTTCCAACAATTTCATCTTTTGTCTTGCTAATAGCAGTAACTTCACTGACACTCACTATACTAGCCAAGGCTTCTCCCCTAAAGCCAAGAGAATAAATATCATACAAGTCATTGAAGTTACGTATTTTAGATGTTGCATGCTTACTAAAGGCAAGCTCAATTTCTTCTTTACTTATACCTGATCCATTGTCTGTGACCCTTATATAAGTCTTGCCACCATTTTTAATCTCCACTGTAATGCTATCAGAACCAGCATCTATAGAATTTTCTACTAGTTCTTTAACAATAGACAAAGGAGATTCTATGACTTCTCCAGCAGCAATTTTTTCAATTGTTTTTTCATCTAGCTTTAGTATTGCCATCAGAGTTCACCAATCTTATTTAACAAATCACTTAAAGAATTTATTGCTTCCATAGGTGTAAGGTTATTTATATCAATACTGGATGCTTCTCTTTTAACATCTTCTAGTTTTTGCTTAGAAATCACTTCCATAGAAGTTGATATTTCTTTTTTCTTATCAAGGTCATAGAAATCATCAGTCGAAAGCTTATCCATAATTATCTTCGCATTGTCTATGATCTCACCCGGAAGACCACTCAATTTAGCTACTTCTATACCATAAGACCTATCAGATTTTCCTTTGCTTATTTTTCTTAAAAATACCAGATTATTATTCTCTTCTAATATTTCAATCTTGAGATTTTTTACATTATTTAGCTCATTTTCAAGCACAGTAAGCTCATGAAAGTGTGTAGCAAAAACAGTCTTTACCTTCTTGTTCTTACTTAGATATTCAACTATAGCCATTGCTATACTCAATCCATCATCAGAAGAAGTTCCCCTACCGACTTCATCTAGGATAACGAAAGAATGTTCAGTAGAATTTTTGAGTATACTACTTACTTCATTCATCTCAAGCATAAAGGTAGATTCGCCTTTTGAAATATTATCACTTGCCCCAATCCTCGTGAATACTTGATCGCAAATTGAGATTTCTGCTAATGCTGCAGGTACAAAGCAACCCATTTGAGCGAGTATTATAATGATAGCCATTTGCCTCATATAGGTGGATTTTCCCGCCATATTTGGTCCTGTTATAATCTGGATTAGATTATCGTCCTCGCCTATATCAGTATCATTTGGAATGAATTCATTTTCTTTTAGATTTTTTTCTATAACAGGGTGCCTTCCATCTTTAATTTTTATTATATTATCTTCACGGATTAGGGGTCTTACATAAGAGTTTTCTAAAGATATCTTTGCGAAGGTATTTAAGGAATCGATAGTAGCAAGAATCTTGGCCAAAGCTTGGAGTTTGATAGTATTTTTCAAAACTTTTTCGCGAATCTCCTGGAATATTTTATACTCTAAGTCATTTATCTTGTCCTTACCGCCTAGAATTAAATTAGATATTTCTTCTAGCTTTTCGGTTGTATATCTCTCCTGATTTTTCAATGTTTGTTTTCTAACATAAGAATCCGGTACTTTATCTAAGTTTGATTTAGTTATCTCTATAGAATAGCCATTATTTTTGTTAAAAACTATTTTATAGTTTTTGATACCTGTTTTTTCTCTTTCCTCATTTTCGTATTTTATCAGCGAGTTTTGAGCATTAGATGAGGATTTTTTTAATTGATCAAGTTCCTCATTGTATGATTCTTTAATAATTCCGCCTTCGCTTATAGCTATAGGTGGATCTTCTACTATAGACTTATCTATAAGTTCAAATATATCGCTAACATCAGGAAGATTTTCACCTATATTGCTTATATTAGAGTCCTCATAGGAAACCAATATATCCTTTAACTGAGGGATATTGGCAATAGAGTTTTTAAGAGAGATAAAGTCACGTCCATTAGCTCTTCTGTAAGAAATCTTAGCTATAAGTCTTTCAAGATCATAGACATCAGACAATAGGTTAGAAATGTTATTAGCAAGAATTCTGTCAGTAAATAAGACCTCAACAATATCTAATCTTCTATCTATTTTTCTTTTGTCTATTAGAGGTCTTTCTAGATACTCACTTATCATCCTAGAGCCCATAACTGTATCGGCTTTATCAATTATACTTAAAAGTGAATTTTCCTTAGTATTATTGTTTAAATTCTTACTTAGTTCTAAGTTTTTCCTTGTACTTGCTTCAAGCTCCATATAGTCATTAATTTCAAGTATATCTATATTATTAATATGAACTAAATTATCCTTATGATATTTATAAATATAATCTAGGAGATTAGCAAGAGAAAGAATAGATAATCTCATGTTTTTAATCTTTTCAAGATTATCATCTCCCAAATGATCTCTTATAAGACTTGCCCTATTCATATAATCTTTAGGGTTTTGTATATAATTTACAAATATTTCTTCGTCCAGAAAATATCTTTTTAAGCTCACATCACTAAAATCAGAATTTATTAAAATTTCCGATGGATTAATTTTTTCTATCTGATCTATAGCTTTTTTACCTATAGAAGAGCTTAAGCCTTTTATTTCAAAGCTAACAAGCTTTCCTGTCGAAATATCACAATAGCAAATAGATAGACCGTAATCATTTTGAAATATAGATAGGAGGTAGTTATTTTTTCTATTATCTAAAGACTCCATATCAGTAATTGTTCCTGGGGTTATAACACGAGTTATGGCTCTTTTGACAAGTCCCTTAGCTTCTTTGGGATCTTCTACTTGATCGCATAAGGCAACCTTATATCCTTGTTTCACTAGTTTAAAAGCATAATTATCTATTACATGATGGGGGACACCACACATAGGAGCTTTTTTTTCGTGTCCACATTCTTTGCCAGTTAGTGTAAGAGAAAGAGCTTTGCTTGTAATTATCGCATCATCAAAGAAAGTTTAATAAAAGTCTCCTACTCTATATAAAAGTATGGCATCCTTGAAATCATTTTTAACGTCCACATAGTGTTTTAACATAGGAGTAAGTTTATCATATTTAAATTCGTTTTTCATGTCAGCTCCTTTTAATTAATACATAAATAAAATTAGACTACTGCAAGGTCAATCAGCTAACTTATAATAATCTTTTAAGTCTATTTTAGTCTTTGCGATTATATAAATTAAACCTCTTGATTTGTTTTGCAATAGCCTTATTATTTGATGTCTAAAACTTTTACATCCTTAACCCAAGATTCCTTGCTTTCGCTAGTAGTATCTATTAATGATAGAGGCCCCATAGAATCGTCATAATCCTGATTCGGCTTATTATTTATCTTATAGACTAAGAGAACCCTATCAACTTCTAGAGCTACTGACATTGGAAAAGTAGTATAATTACCCTCGGAATCTTCAATAATTAGGTCTGGAGATTCTTCTAGCTTGTATCCTAAATCTCCTAAGAGCTTTTCCAAGGCAACTCCGGTTAATTCTACTTCTTCTAATCCCTTTTCAAGTTTAACTTTTTTCTTGACGGCTTTTAACTTCCTAATTTCTTTTAGCGTATAGGAATGTTGATTATTATCACTATCTTTTATGATTACAATTTCCTTATCGTGATTTCTTAAATTGTAATCAGAAATTTTGTTTTTGGCAAAGAAAAAAATAAGTAAAACGAGAATGAATCCTATTAAAGCTAAATAAATATTATATTTATTCTTTTTAAATTTCTTAAGTGCATCTCTTTTCATTATCTACCGGTAGAACCGAATCCATCCTCTCCTCTAGCAGAATCTTCCAGGCTATCTACAAGTTCTATATCACACCTTAAGTAAGGCTGAATAACTAACTGAGCCAGTCTATCGCCGTTTTTAATAATCTGTGTTTCATTGCCATAATTGTAGAAAAACACCATAATCTCGCCCCTATAATCGGAATCTATCACTCCAATAGTGTTGGCAAGCATTAATTGTTTCTTTACTCCTGTAGAAGATCTTGGATAAACTCCACCAAAGTAGCCTTCTGGAATTTCTACTTTAACACCTGTATGAATTTTAATGGTTTCTCCTGGCTTAACTTCTATATCTTCTTTTGTGTACGAATATAAATCAATACCAGCAGCATGGCTTGTACCATAAGCTGGAACTTTATCTTCAACTATCATTTTAAGTTTTTTATTATTCATAATCCCACCTTTTCCTTAATTAATATACCAATTTTCGTTAACTTTACAATCATAAGAGTATAATAAAAGAGAAAGAAGGTGCATTATGGATAATATAACAAAAAGATTCCTTAAATATATATCTTTTGATACAAAAAGTGATCCTGAGTTAGGTAATACACAAAAACCATCAACTCCAGGACAATTGGTGCTTGCAAAAGAACTAAAAAAGGAACTAGAAGAACTGGGCCTTGAAGCTAGCATAAATGAAGAAGGCTTTGTATTTTCAAAATTAGCTTCAAATACTGACAAAAAAATACCTGCAGTGGGATTCTTATCCCATATGGATACATCACCTGAAATGTATGGTAAGATTGATGATCCTCAAATAATTAATTACGAAGGAGGAGACATTAAGCTAAATGAAGAGAGATCTATAAAGGTTAGTGAGTTTCCAATTCTTGATAAACTTAAGGGCTTAACTCTTATCACAACTAGAGGAGAAAGCCTGCTAGGTGCAGATGACAAAAGCGGTATCGCTTCAATAATGAATGCAGTTGAATACTTCGTAAACAATCCTGACGTAGAGCATGGAGATGTTATGATTGCCTTCACTCCTGATGAGGAAATTGGCACAGGATGTGATACTTTCGATGTAGAAGCTTTTGGAGCAGACTTTGCATATACAGTTGATGGTGGTTATCTTGGAGAATTAGAATATGAGTCTTTTAATGCTGCAAGTGGTCTAGTAAACATAAAAGGTAAATCAATCCACCCTGGTTCTGCAAAAAACACTATGGTAAATTCAATTAGTCTTGCCCGTGAATTCGATAACTTACTAGGTGATGTAAGAAGACCAGAACATACAGAAGGTTACGAAGGATTCTTCCATTTATTAAATATTAATGGCGACATAGAAAATACCAAAATGGAATATATTATTAGGGAACATGATAGGAATAAATTCGAAGCTATGAAAAAAGAATTCTCCGATAATGCTTCTTATTTAAATAAAAAATATGGAGACTTTATAAGTGTAGATATTTCAGATTCTTATTATAATATGGGTGAAGTAATCGAGAAAAACATGAAGATTGTTGAATATGCTAAAACCGCTATGGAAAATCTTGGAATAAAACCTATTATTGAACCAATTAGAGGTGGTACTGATGGATCCAAACTTTCATTCATGAATCTACCTACCCCAAATATATTTACTGGTGGAATGAACTACCATGGAGTTTATGAAATCATACCAATAGAGCATATGAAAAAGGCTAGCGAAACGGTCATAGAAATAATTAAGCTAATTGCAAACGATAATTAATGAAATTTTTTTAAAAATCTGTTATAATATAAATGTAAGGAAATTTGAATATATAAAAGGAGATTTATATGACAAACGACAAAAAAGTATCTAATGAAAACCAATACAGAGGAAATGCCGAACTTGACAAAAAAGTTAGGGAAGAAAACAAAGAAACTGGCGGAGAATCATTAGACAAAAAATTAGGTCCAGACCAAGAAAACCTTAGAAGTATTAGTGATGAAGCTGATGAAAACTCAAACGTTGGTGTAGAATCACGTAGAACAAGAGCAGATTTTTCTGAAAATCCTTCAGAAGACTAAAACATTACATAAACCCAGGTGAAAAGCCTGGGTTTTTAAATTACTAATCTTCAATTTTTCTTCTAAGCATATCGCCTTTTTCAAGAGGTAGATCAATCTTAATCATAATCTTTTCTTTTGGCTTATTTGCAACTTCAATATCCTCTCCTTTCAAATTTTTCATATTATCAATTTTAAATTCATAATAGTCAGGAGAGTTTGAGAATATTTCTATATCATCACCTAGGAAAAATCTATTTCTTTGCTCTATTGTTGCAATTTTACTTTCCTTATCGTAATCTAGCACTACTCCAATAAAATCATAGTTTCTTATATAAGAAGAATTTTCATATATTTTATCATTGCTGTCAGGCTTTTTATAGAAAAATCCTTTTGTAAAATGTCTATGACTCGCCTTTGTAATTTCATCATAATATTTTTTAGCTATATCTTCATTGAACTTACCCTCATAATAGGCGTCTATTGCTTGTCTATAGCTTCTAATTACTGTTGCAACATAAAAGGCTGTCTTCATCCTTCCTTCGATTTTAAAGCTATCTACGCCCGCTTCAATAAGTTTATCAATTTCATCTAATAGGCAAAGGTCCTTGGAGTTCATTATAAAGGTACCGCCCTTGCCGTCTTCTTCAATTGGGTAATACTCACCTGGCCTTGTTTCTTCTTGAATAGAATATTTCCACCTGCATGATTGGGCACAATCTCCCCTATTTGCATCTCTTCCTGTCATATAATTCGAAAGCAGGCATCTTCCTGAATATGATATACACATAGCACCGTGGATGAAACATTCAATTTCCATATCTTCTGGAGCATTTTTCTTAACTTCTTTTATTTCTTCTAGAGAAAGCTCCCTAGCAAGTATTACTCTCTTAGCCCCCATATCGTGCCAAAACTTAACTGTTGCTGAGTTAGTTACTGAAGCTTGTGTACTTATATGAAGGTCAACATTGGTGTGCTCTTTTGCTAATGCGAAGATGCCAGGGTCAGAAATAATTAAGGCATCTACACCGATAGAATCTAAAAACTCTAGATATTCAACAAGACCCTTCATATCTTCATCATGAGGCAAGATATTCATTGTAACATGGACTCTTACATTATTGTCATGAGCAAAGTTTACAGCCTTTTTTAGTTCATCTTTGTCAAAATTCTTAGCATTGGCTCTTAAGCCAAAACTATCTCCTGCAAGAAAAACAGCATCAGCACCAAACTTAATAGCTGCTTCTAATCTTTCCATATCCCCTGCGGGAGCTAGAAGTTCTACTTTATTATTTTTCACTTTTCCTCCTTAACACTTACACTTATCCCATCGCCTATTGGTATGATAGAAGTTTGATAATCATCTCTTCTAGTAATATACGCTAGGAAATTTCTTAGTCTTTTGACTATTGTAATCTTTCTTTTCTCAACTAAATCATCATTACAAACTTCGCCTCTAAATAAAATATTATCTGCTACTATTACTCCACCATTATTGAGGAGATTTTTATCTACATAGTCAAAATAGAATTTGTAATTAGATTTATTTGCATCTATAAAAACAAAATCAAAGCCTTGATTCAATTTAGTCAAGGCTTTTTCTGCGTCATTATTTATTAAATTTATTCTTGCATTATATTTATTAAAGTTTTCCTGTGCTAGTCGAGCCATATCTTCTGATAACTCAATTGTAGTAATATTGGCATCAGTATACTTATCAAATACCAAAGAAGAATAACCAATAGCCGTACCTATTTCTAATATTGACTTTGGTTTTTTTATAGATAGTAAGCTCTTGAGAAATTCCTTTGTCTCTAACTTCATAATAGGAACACTTTCTACTTCAGCATACCTTCTTAGCTCAAGGAAATCTTTATCAATAATCATATCTTCAATAAAAGATGAAATATATTCATTATTTATACGATTCATTACTCTCCAACTCAGATATAACTGGTAGTATCATTGGATCACGACCTAATTCGTTGTAAATATAAGATTTCAAGTCCTCTCTAATCTTGTATTTAATCTGACTTATAGCTCGAATTTCCTTATCCGCACATTTTTTAATTGATCTTAATACTATATCTTTTGCATTTTCAATTATATCTTGATTTTCTTTAACATAGACAAAACCACGAGATACAATATCAGGACCAGCTAGTAATTGTTGGGTATGTTTATCAAAGGTTATTGAAACTACAACTAATCCATCTTCAGATAAGTGTTTTCTATCCTTTAGAACAATGTTACCAACATCGCCAATTCCAGATCCGTCTACTAGAATATTTCCTGCTTGAACCCTACCGTTTATGGTTCCGTGTTTTTTTGTAAATTCATAAACATCACCGTTTTTACCAATCAAGATATTTTCCTTAGGCTGACCCATATCTTCAGCTATTTCGGCATGTTTTTGTAACTGCCTTACTTCACCGTGGGCTGGAATAAGGTATTTTGGTGTAACTAATTGATACATCAATTTAATCTCTTCTTGGCAAGCGTGTCCTGAAGCATGTACTTTAGCAAGAGAGGAATAAATAATCTTACAGCCTATTTTTGTTAGATTGTTTATAGTATTATTAATTGCCATCTCATTACCAGGAATCGCTGAAGATGATAAGATCACCGTATCTGTTTCATTTAGGTTTATTTGTTTATGTTCTCTATTAGCCATCCTAGTTAAGGCAGATAGAGGTTCACCTTGGGTTCCTGTTGATAGAACTACAATTTCATCGTCAGCATAGTTTTTGATATTTTTCATATCAATTAGAGTATTGCTTTTAACTTTTAGATAGCCTAATTCACTGGCAATTCTTACGTTATTAAGCATTGACCTACCAGATAGGGCCACCTTCTTATTGTATCTTTCTGCTGCATAGATTATTTGTTGAACCCTATGAAGGTTTGATGCGAATGTAGCAACGATTATTCTTGACTTAGCTCTTCCAAATATTTGTATAAAGGTATCCCCTACAGTTTTCTCACTTAGGGAGTATCCTTCTCTTTCAACGTTTGTACTGTCCGCAAATAGGGCGAGTACTCCTTTTCGTCCTAATTCTGCAAGTCTTTGGATATCTGTTGGGTCGTTATCAATTGGTGTGAAGTCCATCTTAAAGTCACCAGTAAATATTACTGTACCAATTGGTGATTTAACAGCTATTGAGCAAGCGTCTGGTATAGAATGGCTCACTCTAATAAATTCAGCACTCAATGATCCTGCTTTGACAATATTATTTACATTTACCATCTTGATTTTGTTAGGATTTAAACCGTGCTCTTTAAATTTATTTTCTAATAAGCCCTTAGTTAGCTTTGAACAATATACATTTGTATCAATGTTCTTTAGGAAATATGGTATAGCTCCAATATGGTCCTCATGACCATGAGTTACAAATATTCCCCTTAGTTTATTTTTATTTTCTTCTACATAAGTAAAATCTGGAATTACTATATCGACTCCCAACATTTCTGCATCAGGGAAGGTCAATCCACAATCTATCATAATCATATCATTTCCATATTCTACCAATGTACAGTTTTTACCTACTTCTTGTAATCCTCCAAGAGGGATTATTCTTAATTTTTTGTCATTTTGCATTATTACTCCTTGTTTTTTGACAATCGGAGCAAGTACCAAAGATTCTTAATGAATAATAATCTAAATCAAAGTCAAATTCCTTTTTTAAAGATTCTTTCATTTCATCTTTAGATAGAAATTCTTCTTCTATTATCTTACCGCAAGTAGTACAAATGATATGATCGTGGTGATCATTCTTAGGATCGATAAGTTCGTAGGTATAGGCTTGGTCGGTAAATTCTTGTTTATTTACAATTCCAAGTTCTTCAAATATATTTAAAGTCCTATAGATTGTAGCAATTCCTACTTGCTTATGTTCTTGATGTACTATTGAAAAAAGTTCTTCTGGCGTAATATGTTTTGCCTCAGAATTTTTTAATGCGTTAAATATAATCTCTCTTTGTTTAGTAAATTTTTGGTTATTTTCTTCAAAAATCTTTCTAATCTGATCAGTATTCATCAACATCTTCTTTCATCTCTTCATAAATTTCTATAAGTTCATCTAATAAGTCCTGATCTTCTATAGATCTTAGTTCGATTTCGTTATTTTTCTCAATAACTTCTACTATTAAAATGAGCTCATCGTTTACTTGCTTTAAGGCAGCATAATTTGCCTCATCTACTCCGAATGTATCTAATATTTCAAATTCGACTTCATTATTTCCTTCATCGAGCAAAATAATATTATCCATTTTTTCTCCTATCCAAATATGTTTGAAGTATGAAAGTAGCCGCAATTTTATCTATATATTGTTTACGATTTTCACGTCTAACTTCCATATCCATAAGAACAGCTTCTGATTGAATAGTAGTCATTCTTTCATCTTCATAGACAACTTCGACATCTACTTGTTTTCTTAGTAAATCTACAAAACTTATAACTCTCATAGCTTGTGGACCTATAGTATTGTTCATGTTTTTAGGTAGTCCAACCACTATTAAATTTACATCATTCTGTTCGACTATTTGCTTAATTCTATCAATGTCTGTACTCGCCTTTTTTCTTTTTATTGTTTCTAGAGCATTTGCTAATAAAAACATAGGGTCACTTAGAGCAACCCCAATTGTTTTATTACCAACATCTAGACACATTATTCTACTCATTAATATACTTCTCTAGTAATTCTTCGAGTATACGATCACGGTCTACTGTTCTTATTAACTTTCTAGCACCGTTATGGGCAGTGATATAAGTTGGATCCCCTGATAATAAATAGCCTACTATTTGACCAGTTGGTTTGTATCCTTTATCTTCTAATGATTTATACACTGTTGTTAGAATTTCTCTAATATCTTTTTCTTGGTCCTTATCTGCCTTAAATAGCATGGTCTCATTGAAGTTATTTTTATCAGCCATAATATCTCCTTTAAATTATTTCACTGACTTTTCCTAAAGCTTCTTCAAGCTTAGAAATATCTTTTCCTCCGGCTTGGGCAAAGTTCTTCTTGCCTCCACCATTACCTCCAGTAATTTGGGCTATTTGTCTTACTATTTTACCAGCATTGTACTTATCGGTTAGTTTATCATCTACAGAAACTGTAAATACAATCTTATCACTTACTGAAGCAAAAACTATAATAAGATTATCAATTGATGACTTTATCCTATTTTCATAATCTCTTAGCTCATCCATTGAAGCATTATCAAATTTCTTAACTAATAAATTTATACCCTTAATTTCTCTTATATCTTTTTTTAGTTCGCTAACTATATCAGAGCTATTAGTAGTTTTTAGTCTACTAATTTCTGATTTTAGCTTATCAATTTCATTTTCTAGGCTATCTATTCTATTAGTTATGTTATTGGTGTTTGTGTTTAATCTATCTGCTACTATATTTAGCTTATTAGATTTGTCGTTGAGATACTCAAAAGCTTTTTCGCCTGTAAGAGCTTCGATTCTTCTTACTCCAGCAGATACAGATGATTCTTGTTTAATCTTAAAAATCAAAATATCACTTGTATAGTTTACATGGCAGCCACCACATAATTCCTTTGAATAATCACCCATAGAAACAACTCTAACCTTATCCTTATATTTATCTTCGAATAGGCCAATAGCTCCCATTTTTTGAGATTCTTTGTAATCAACTATTTCTTTTGTGACAAGCTCTTGCTTAAAAATCTCTCTGTTAACAATCTCTTCAACTTTGTCAATTTCCTCTTTTGTTAAAGCTCTGTTGTGAGAAAAATCAAATCTCAATTTGTTTTCATCTACCAATGATCCTGCTTGCTTAACTTCTTCACCTAAGACATCTCTTAGAGCTTGGTCTAGTAGGTGTGTTGCAGAGTGATTTCTTTGTATAGCCAGTCTCTTATTTCTATCAACCTTAAACTGAGCATCATCACCAACATGCATAGCTCCTTCAACAACTTCGATATAATGGAAATAAATATCTTTTTGCTTTTGTACGTCGATTACATGAGCCTTAAAGGAATCACCTAATATTAGTCCAGTATCAGCTACCTCACCGCCGCCTTCCGCATAAAATGAAGTCTTATCACTGATTACTATACCGTTATCTCCCTCACTTAGCGAAGAAGCTTCTGAGTTTTCTTTGAATATGTTTAATATTCTAGCCTCTGTCTCTAAATCATCGTAACCTACAAAACTGGTTTTCTCAATTCCATCCGTATCTATATTGTCAAGTGACCAGCCTGCATCTTTCTTTCTAGCATCTCTTGCTGTTTGCTTTTGAATTTGCATTTCATTATTGAAGGTTTTTTCGTCAACATCAAGATTCTTCTCTTCTAGTATCTCTTTAGTTAAATCTAGTGGGAATCCATAAGTATCATAGAGCTTGAAAGCTTCTTTACCGTCAAGAATTCTCTCTTTAATCTTACTCATTTTTGAGATCAAAGATTCTAGTCTTTCTAGACCTTGATCAATTGTTTTCTGGAATCTTTCTTCTTCATCTCTTATTACAGATTTTATTTTTTCTCTATTTGCATCTAGTTCATCGTATTCTACTTTGTAGGTATCTATAACTTTATCTACAATATTAGTTAAGAATTCGCCTTCTATTCCTAAAAGCTTACCATGTCTGTAAGCTCTTCTAATGAGTCGTCTTAGTACATATCCCCTTTTTTCATTTGAAGGCATAACTCCATCACAAGTTAGGAAAGTCATAGCCTTAGCGTGATCTGCGATGACTCTTATAGACACATCATCTTTCTCACTTTCCTTATATTTCTTATTTGATAATTTCTCAATTTCTGAGATTATAGCAGCCATAACATCAACTTCAAATATATTATCCTTATCTTGTAAGACCATGGCGATTCTTTCAAGACCCATTCCTGTATCGATATTTGGATGGGCAAGTGGTGTATAGTTTCCTTGACTATCTTTGTTGAACTGGGTGAATACTAGATTCCATACTTCCATAAATCTATCCGAGTCATCATTTCCTGGCCTATTATCATTTTCATCAATAGCCCTATCTGCTCCCCTATCTACAAATATTTCTGAACAAGGACCACAAGGACCTACTTCAAGCTCCCAGAAGTTATCTTCTTTACCTTCTCTTAGGATTCTTTCGCTATCTAGACCTATCTCATAATGCCATATTTTATAGGCTTCTTCGTCTTCTTTAAATACTGTAACCCATAGGTCATCTTTAGAAATCTCAAGTTCTTTGGTTAGGAATTCATAAGCCCAAGATATAGCCTCTTTCTTAAAATAATCACCAAATGAAAAGTTGCCCAGCATCTCGAAAAATGTCCCGTGACGTTCGGTCTTTCCGACCCTCTCTATATCAGCAGTTCTTACACATTTTTGTGAAGATGTAGCCCTATTGTTTTTCATCTTTTTTTCGCCAGTAAAGTACTTTTTAAGTGGCGCCATTCCTGCATTGATCAATAATAAAGAGTCATCATCAATAGGAATTAGCGGAAATGATTTTAAAAGTGTATGACCCTTCTCATTTCCAAAAAAATTCAAATATTTACTTCTTAACTCATTCATTCCTAAGTTTTTCATTCATTTACCTCAAACTTCCTGATTTATCATATTCTTTAAACTAATAGAATCGACTGCTTCGTTTATGACCTTATCTATTCTGTCAAATACGTAATAAGCATCACATTTATCATCACAAAAATGATCTCCGCTCACGCAGTCGCTCATGGTAATGTTGCCCTCGAGAACTCTTAAAACCTCACCTACAGAGATCTCATCAAGATCTCTTGTGATTTTATATCCTCCCTTAGGCCCTCTAGCGGATGTGATTAAGCCATCTTTTTTAAGTAGCCTTATCAACTGTTCTAAATAATTCTCTGATAGGTTTAACTTATCACTCATCTCTGATACAGAGATATATCCCCTATCTTTATTACTAGCTAGATAACACATAGCCCTTAGTCCATACCTGCCTCTTGTCGATAGTTTCATTATATTATCACCTATATTGTAATCAAATCCTTCAAGGCTTCATAAAATTTATCGCCTATTCCTGTAACATTCTTAATGTCTTCTATTTTCTCAAACTTATTTGCACTTCTATACTCAATTATAGCATCTGCCCTCTTATCTCCTATGTTAGGTAAGGTCATAAGTTCTTCTTTACTAGCGGTATTAATATTAATAAGTTCAGATTTACTACTAACACTTATATTTGCAGCCTGATTAGGATCAATATTTTCTAATGAATTCTCTTCATCTATATTAGGTATGTAAATTTTCATTTGATCATCTAGTCTTTGTGCAAGATTAAGTGTTTTATCACTTGCCTTATCAGTTAAGCCACCAGCTTCGTTAATCAAATCCTCGAGCCTATCCCCATCTTTAATTTGATATACTCCAGGTTTGTTTATCTCGCCTGATATATAAACTTTTTTTATTGAATCCTCTATAGATTCGTCTTTAGTAGATTCGATATTATTATCCGCATCAGTTATATTATCCTCATCTACTAAGGATATTTTATCAGATTTATCAAAAATTCCACCTATATTATTTGAATATGCGAAATTAGCTACTAAGATAAAAACTGCAATTATTAAACCGTAAATAATTTTATCTTTTTTATTATCAGACATAAAATACTCCTAGAAATCTATGAGAGCTTAGTTCTCCCATAGATTTTCTAAATCATAAAATTCACGTTGTTTTTGAGTGAATATGTGTACAATTATATCTCCAGCATCTAAGAGTATCCATTCTCCTTCTCTTAGGCCTTCCTTTGATAGAATACTATATCCTTCTTTTTCTAAATCGTCCTCTATATAATCAGCTAAAGCTCTCGTTTGATTGATACTTCCACCACTTGCTATTACAAATTTATCAGCAATAGATGAAGAGTCTAAGTCTATAACTTTTACATCTTCAGCTAATTTATCATCTAATGTTTTTAAAATAGTTTCAAGCTTTTCCATTTTTCTCCTTTATTAAATAATTTCTTGCCATAAGTGTTAAAGGATCAATAAAAGCATCTATATCTATAAGGTATTTTATGTTGTGGTTTAGACATTCCAAAACGCCTGCATCTAGGTCGATTAATGATTTTCTCCTAATTTCATCTACTCCTGGATATGATCTTTTCTCCTCTATTGCATCTGCTAAGAATACAATTTTTTCTAAAAGATTCATATTTTCCTTTCCAGTAGTATGATATTTGATAGCTTTTAATATTTCCTCATCTTTAATATTATACACTTTTTTCGCAACTTCTGCTCCTAAAAAAGAATGAATTACAGATTTTGATAGGTCTTGATCAATTTCGTTGAAATGATCTATATTAAGCTCTTTCATATATCTTTCTTCGTTATACTTTGCGCAGTCATGTAGGAAAGCAGCTGTTTTCACTTTCTCTTTATCAATATTATGTCCTTGGCTTAATTTTTCTGCACATTCCATAACCCTTAGGCTATGTTTATATCTTTTCTCACCAATATCTGAAAGTAATCGTTCCTTATATAATTTATAATCAAACATATAAGCCTCTTTTTTCTATAATATATCTAACATTATCTCTAACTAAATATTTAATACTTAACTTGTTTTTTACCAGATTTCTTATAATAGTTGAGGATATATTAATATTGAGGTTATTAATTAAAAATATATTAGGGTTATCTTTTTTTATAAGGTCAACCTTTTCTACTAACTCACTATCTTTATCTATATTACTTCTTGTAAATACAATGATATTTTCATCTAATATATCATCATAGTTTTTCCAAGTATCTATAGTTAAGAAGGAATCCTCTCCCATTATATAAAATATATCGTCATCTTTGAAGGCTTTCTTGAAATATCTTATGGTCTCATGAGTATATCTGACACTATCATCGGTAGATTCAAAGGTAGATAGGATAATTTTATCATTATCTTTTATGGCCTCACTAACCATCTCAACCCTTATATTTGTATCTGTCTTTTTCTTGTGCTTTTTGTGTGGGGGATTTGAACTAGGTAAAATTATTACTTTGTCGAGCTTCATAAAATTAATAGCATTTTCTATTACTATTAAATGCCCTACATGAATCGGGTCAAAAGTTCCCCCATATAGTCCTATTCTCATTATAGCTCGTATTTGTTATCGTCGTTTTTTCTATAAATTGTAAAAATCGAACCCAGGTGAGAAATAAATTCAGAACCTGTTTTTTCAATAATTGTATCGATAATTTCTTCTTGATCATCCATATTATTGTTTAAAATTTTTATCTTAATAAGCTCACGCGCTTCTAATGCTTCATCTATAGCCTTAATCAATTCGTCAGTAACTGAAAACTTTCCAATATTAATTACTGGCTTGAAATCATGTGATTCTTGCTTCAATTTTGCTCTTTGCTTACCTGTTAACATATATCCTCCTATTCATAATATTCAAATACTAAGTCTCCGAAGGCAACACTATCACCTTCTTGAATTCCCATTTCCTTTAACTTATCAAAGACTTCCATTTCTCTTAAAGTTTTCTCGAAATACATCTTGCCATCATAATCTTCTAGGTCGACTTTTTCTAGTAATTTATCAACTCTTTTTCCATCAACTACATAAATATCATTCTCTTTCCTGAAGTTTAGGTCATATTCTATTTCTCTATCGTAATATTTGTCCAAGAATTCTGTATCAACTTCTTCCATTGGATCAAATTCTTTTATTTCACTTTTTGCTAATAGCTCTGAAATAGCATCTACTAGTTCTTTAATACCTTCAGTTGTAGCTGCTGATATCTTGTATATACCATACTTATCAGAAAACTCTTTGATGAATTCATCCGCATTATTATTAAAGTCAAGATCAGACTTATTCATGGCGATGATCATTGGTTTTTGGGCAAGCTTTTCATTGTAAAGTTTTAATTCTTCATTAATCATTTTGAAATCTTCTATAGGGTTTCTACCCTCAATACCGGAAATATCTACAAGATGAACTAAAACTCTGCATCTTTCGACATGCTTTAAAAAGTCATGTCCAAGACCACTACCATCACTTGCTCCTTCAATAAGGCCTGGTATGTCTGCAACGATAAAAGATCTTTCGCTATCAATATTTACAACTCCAAGGTTAGGATCTATAGTAGTAAAGTGATAATTCGCAATCTTTGGTCTAGCCTTACTAATTACAGAAATCAAGGTGGATTTTCCTACATTTGGAAGTCCAACAAGACCAACGTCTGCCAGTATTTTAAGCTCAAAAATAACTTCTATTTCCTGACCCTTTCTACCTAACTCTGCAAATCGAGGAGCTTGACGTATAGAGTTTTTGAAGTGGACATTGCCTCTTCCACCTCTACCGCCTTTGGCTATAACATATTCTTCTCCGTCCTTGTTTAGGTCTTTTATTATAACTTCGCTATTAGCTTCTCTTACCAAGGTCCCTACAGGGACTTTAATTATTAAATCATCACCCTTTTTTCCGAATTTCTTCTTCTTGCCACCAGCTTCACCATTTTGAGCCTTATATTTAGTCTTATATCTAAATTCATCAAGAGTTGATAGATTTCTTGTAGCTTTTATAATTATAGAGCCACCGTTTCCTCCATCACCACCTGCAGGACCGCCATTTGGTTCATATTTTTCTCGTCTCCAGGCAACAGCTCCATTTCCTCCGTCTCCTGCCTTAAGACTAACTCTCGCATAATCTATCATAATTAAATCCTCTCATAAAAAAAGGCTTGCCAATTGGCAAGCTCTGACTTTCTAAGCAATGTCTGCTTCAGCGTAAACAGAAACTTGTTTTTTGTCTCTGCCCTTTCTTTCGAATTTAACAACACCTTCACATGAAGCGTAAAGAGTATCATCAGCACCCTTTTTAACATTGTTACCTGGGTGGATTTTTGTTCCTCTTTGTCTAACTATAATTGTTCCAGCGTTAACAAATTGTCCATCGCTTCTTTTAACACCTAGTCTTTTAGCATTGGAATCTCTACCGTTCTTAGATGAAGAAACTCCCTTCTTGCTTGACAATCTTTGTAAATCTATGTTTAATATCATTTCATGTCTCCTTATAATTTAATTTTACGTAATCGCTATAGTTACCTAACAAAGTTTGTATTCCAGTTTCAAAATAGTCAAATACAACATCAACTTCCTTTGATTTTTCATAAGTTTTAAGCTTAAGTAAAAGACCATCATCTATAAAATCGACATCTGTCACATACTTATCTAAAGTATTGATGCAAGTATATGCTAGTATGGTAACTGCAGAACAAACTATGTCAGTGCCATGCTCAGAAAAATCAGCATGACCTCTTATTTCATATCCTACTGTTCTTCCTTCTTTGATTAATAAATCAACATTAATCATTAAAGGCTTATGCTATCAATTTTTACTAAAGTATAAGGTTGTCTGTGACCGTGTTTTTTTCTGTATTGTTTTTTAGGTTTGTATTTGAATACAACAATTTTCTTATCTTTATTTTGATCTTCAACTGTTGCTGTTACTTTTGCGTTTTCGATTACTGGAGAACCAACTTTAACTTCATCTCCAGAAACTAAAAGTACTTGGTCAAATTCAACGGTGTCACCAACTTCGTAAGGAAGCTTTTCAACTCTTACTAAGTCACCTTCTGATACTTTGTATTGTTTTCCACCTGTTTTAATTATTGCGTACATGGAAACCTCCTATTACTAAAATTCTCGCCAGTGTTGGGGATCAGCACCCGGACTGAGCGGTTTACTAGATTATAATACTATCTTTAACTTATATGTCAAGCAATTTCTATAATTTCCATAGTATCTATGGCTTGATTTTCTAGTTCTCCTATATCTAGGTTTTCTTCTGACTTTTCTATATATTTTAGTTTTGGCTTTGTGATCGGTGAGTCTGGGGCAAAAATTGAACAACAATCGTCGTATGGTTCAATTGCCTTATCGTAGGAATCTATTTTTTCAGAAATTTCTATAATATCTTTCTTATCCATGGCTATAAGAGGTCTAAGTATCGGTAGTTTGCTAGAATCGTTGATAACGGAAACCGACTCTATAGTTTGACTTGCAACTTGGCCAAGACTTTCTCCTGTTATTAGTGCCTGATAAGAATATTTTTCTGAAATTTTATTTGCTATTCTCATCATAAATCTTCGTGATAAGATTGTAGTTTCTCTCCTAGGGCAATTTTTGCTTATCGCCTTGTATATCTCAGCAAGATTCACAGAATATACTGTCATTTTACCAGTATAGGCTGATAGAATTTTTGCTAGATCCATTGCCTTTTGGTGGGCTCTTTTCGATGTAAAAGGATAGGAATGAAAGTGTATAGCATTAATATTCATTCCTCTTTTTGCCATAAGAAATCCTGCTACTGGTGAGTCGATTCCGCCAGATAATAATAGTAGTCCCTCACCTCCAGAACCAAGAGGAAGTCCTCCAAGACCTTCAACTCTCTTTATATAGATATATGCTTTTGATTTTACATCAATAAATACAGTAAAGTCAGGCTTATGTATATCTACTGATAAATCATTGTATTTTTCTAATATATCTCCACCTATTTTTGCACTTAACTTAGGTGATGTTAGAGCAAATGATTTGTCTGTCCTTTTGGATTCCACCTTAAAGGTCATGTCTTTATCAAAGTTATAATATTTAACTATATCTATGCTGGTCTTACTTATATCTTCAACTGTCTTTTCACATCTTACAACTTCAGATATATACACTATTCCAAATACTTTTTTTATCTCTTTTATCAATCTATCAAACTTGTCTCTATCAGCTTTGATATATAATTTTGATGATTCTTGGAACATATCATCATAACCAATATCTCTGATATTCCTCTTTATATTGTTTATAGCTGTTTTATAAAAGGTATTTCTATTTCTTCCTTTTAGAAATATCTCACCAAAACTTACTGCTAGGAACCAATCCATTAAAACACCTCCCTAATCATTTCAATTCCTTCTTTTAAAACATCAACTGTTTCATTAATCTCGTCCATACTTGTATCGTTTGAAAATGAAAATCTAATAGCTCCATCTATATAATCCTTATCAACCCCTAAAGCTGTTAGTATCCTATTATCTTCTCCCTTAGAGCAAGCAGAACCAGATGATACAAAAATCCCATTATCTTCAAGATAATGAACCAATACCTCAGATTTGATATTTTTAAAGCAAACATCTAACACATAGGCAGAAGAATTCTCCTTAGGTGAAATTATATAATAATCATTTATACTTGCTTCAATCTCCTTTCTAAGAGCTTGGTTAAGTGCCTCAATATGTTTGTACTCATTTGCTGTAAGCTGCTTTTCTAGGGCAACCCCTGCAGCACAAATAGCAGGGTGATTTACGGTTCCTGAAGATACAATTTCTTGTCTTCCCCCATAGATAACAGGTTTGATCTTAGATAGAATATTATTTCTTACATAAAGAATGCCAACACCTTTTGGTCCGTGAAACTTATGTGCACTAAAACTCATCAAGTCTACGCCAAGTTTATCAACATCACAAGAAATTTTTCCGACAGCCTGGGTAGCATCTATATGCATACAAATATTTGGATTATATGATTTTACAAGTTTTGAAATCTCTCTTATGTCCTGTATTGTTCCAATTTCGTTATTTACATAAATGATTGATACAAGTTTTACATCTTGATT
>NZ_JALEIL010000106.1 GCF_022770135.1 Anaerococcus sp.
GCCATAGCCCTTTCTAATTTAGGCGATAATGTAACTTATGTGACAAAACTTGTTGATAATGAGATGGGCCAGGCTGCCTTTAACAATATAAGAAGATTTGGCATCAATACCGACTACATAGTGAGGGGAGGAGATAGGTTAGGGATTTACTATGCGGAAAAAGGCGTAGGTCTTAGATCTCCTAAGGTAATCTATGATAGGAAAAATTCCTCCATATCGAAGGCTAGGATAGAAGAGTTTGATTGGGATGGGATATTTGAAGGAAAGTCCCTCTACTTTGCCACTGGAATTACAGCAGCCATATCGAAAGAGGGAAGAGACCTTGTTACATATTCGATAAAAGAAGCCAAGAAGAGAGGGCTTGTTGTGGTCTTTGATCTAAACTATAGGTCAAGCCTATGGACTCTCGACGAGGCTTGCGACTTCTACGAAGAGGTCCTTCCTATGGTCGATATCCTTATAGGAGTCCTTCCGACAAAACATGATTACTTTACAGGCGATTTCAACGATGAGGTGCTTTCTAGGATGCTTAGAGATATTCATGAAAAATATGATATCAAATATACAATCTCATCTATCAGAAACTCCTACTCAGCCTCAGTCAATTCTCTTTCTGCAGGTCTTTATAATGGCAAGGAATATATTAAGTCACAGACATACAAGTTTGATATTGTAGATAGGATTGGAGGCGGAGATGCCTTTGCGGCAGGGCTCATCCATGCATACATCAATGGATTTGAAATCCACGAAGCCCTAGACTTCGCCATAGCCCTATCAGCTCTTAAACATTCAATAATAGGAGATTATGCAATCTTTAATGAAAAACAAGTAGGAAGACTTGTAAGCGGAGATAAGAGGATGTTGTCATTTTCATAAGATAGACCCTGGTTTAGCCAGGGCTTTTTTGTTTGTAAAGAAATTTTACATAAACTTTACATTTACTTAAACTAAGCTATACAATCGGATAGTATTATGTAGGTACAAGATAAGTAATAGATAAAAATAAAAGGAGATATTATGAAAATTAAAAATGCAAAAATTCTAGCAGCTGCCCTATCATTCGGCTTAATCTTTGCTGGTTGTTCAAATGATAAAGGAGCTGACACTTCTACAGAAACTAAGACAGAAGACGCAGCAAAAACTGATGATGCAGCTAAAGCACCTGAAGAGAAAGAAGAAGGAACTGATACAGCAAGCGCAGAAGACTATGACTTCACTGTAGTTTCTAGAGAAGACGGTTCAGGTACTCGTGGAGCCTTCATCGAAATCGTTGGACTTGAAGAAGAAGTTGACGGTGCCAAGGAAGATATGACAACCCAAGATGCCGTAGTTCAAAACTCTACAAATGGTGTTATGCAAACAGTAAGCCAAGATGCTAACGCAATCGGATATATTTCACTTGGTTCCCTAAATGATACTGTAAAAGCCCTTAAGATTGACGGAGTTGAGGCAACAGAAGAGACAATAGCAGATGGATCTTACAAGATTGCTCGCCCATTCAACCTAGCTTATAAGGAAAGTGAGCTAGATGACCTATCAAAGGACTTCCTAAAATATGTTAAATCAGAAGAAGCTCAAAAACTTGTTCTTGAAGAAGGCTACGTTCCACTAAAAGAAACTGAAGCTTACGAGGCAAGCGGTGCAAAGGGAACCATAACTGTAGCAGGTTCTACATCAGTTACTCCACTTATGGAAAAAATGGTAGAAGCATACCAAAAGCTTAACCCAGATGCTAAAATCGAAATCCAATCTACAGGATCATCTTCAGGAATTGAAGCTTGTATCGATGGAGCAGCTCAAATCGCTATGGCTTCTCGTGAGCTTAAGGATGAAGAAAAGGAAAAACTTCAAGTATCTGTTATCGCAACCGACGGAATCGCAGTAGTTGTAAATAAAGATAGCAAGCTAGAAGATGTAACAGTAGACCAGTTAAAAGAAATCTTTAACGGAACAATTACAAATACTAGTGAATTAGAGAAGTAATATGAATAAAACTAGGGAAAGAATCGGAGAGATAATTTTCCTATTATCAGCAGCAATGTCCGCATTACTTATCCTTCTTATAATCTTTTTCATCTTCAATGAAGGGATTAAGTTTGTTAATGAATACGGACTTGTTCCGTTTATAACGGGCAAAGTATGGAAGCCAACAGCGGGAAACCCTCACTTTGGAATCTTCCCAATGATAGTAGGATCTATTATCGTAACTGTATTATCCACAATCATAGCTCTACCATTTGGCCTTGCTACTTCAGTATTTATGGCCTATTATGCCAAAAAGAGCTATTCTCCACTCAAATCTTTAATCAATCTAATGGCAGCAATACCTTCGGTAGTATATGGTTTCTTTGCTATGATGGTATTGGTTCCACTTGTTAAGTCTATCTTTGATATTAGAAGTGGTATGACAATGATTACAGCATCTATCTTACTTGCTATAATGATTTTACCTACCATGGTAAATATTTCTGAAAACTCCCTTAAGCAAGTACCAATGACCTTCTATCAAGGTTCCCTTGCCCTTGGAGCTACCAAGGAAGAGACTATAAGAAAGGTCATGATTCCCTATGCCAAAAGCGGGATTTTCTCTTCGATAATCCTTGCAATAGGTAGGGCAATCGGAGAGACCATGGCAGTATATCTTGTTGTCGGCAACCAACCACGTCTTACTACGGAAATCCTTAAAGGTTCGAGAACCCTTACAACAAATATAGTCTTGGAGATGGGTTATGCCTCAGGTATGCATAGACAAGCCTTGATTGCAACAGGTATGGTGCTTTTCTTCTTCATACTTTTGATAAATATTGTCTTTAATATCATAAGAGATAGAAATGAAAAGAAATTATAGGAGTGATTTATGAGCAAAACTTACAAAACTTTAATAATGGTCTTTACCTTCATAGCCTTCGCTATGAGTGGGATAATCATTGCCTATATTCTCTTTAAGGGTATACCTAATATATCTCCTGGACTTTTCGAAATGAATTATACTACAGAAAATGTTTCGATAATGCCATCCTTGATAGCGACCTTATTTACTATAATTTTAAGCTTGTTGATATCTCTGCCTGTTGGGATTTTCACAGCGATTTATCTTTCACAATATGCGAAAAACAAAGTCTTTATCAAGCTTGTAAGATTTTCAACGGAAATTCTTTCATCTATCCCTTCCATTGTTTATGGTTTGTTTGGATACTTGTTTTTTGTCACAAGCACAGGCCTGGGTCTTGGTATGGGTTACTCCCTTATTGCAGGTTGCTTCACAGTTTCAATAATGGTCCTCCCTACTATAATTAGAACAACAGAAGAAGCGATCCTTACCGTAAACCCACTCCAAGCCCACGCCTCCCTTGCCCTAGGAGCTACAAAGATTCAGACAATCTTTAAGGTAGTATTGCCAGATGCCATGGATGGAATCTTGGGTGGAATATTCCTATCAACAGGAAGAATCGTTGGAGAATCAGCTGCCCTAATCTATACTATGGGTACCCAACCATCAATTCCAAAGGGGCTTTTAAACTCAGCAAGGACAATGGCAGTGCACATGTACGTTCTATCATCAGAAGGTTTCCACGTAAATGAAGCTTATGCAACAGCAGTCCTTCTTTTGGTATTCGTCATAGCTATAAACTTCGTATCAGCAAAAATCAGCAAGAAACTTGTAGGATAGGAAGAAAGGATAACAATTAATGGAAAATAAAGAAATAATAAATGGTAATAATACTGCCATAGGAGTCAAGGACGTTGACTTATACTATGGAGACTTCAAGGCCTTAAAGAAAGTAAATATGGATATCAAGAAGGGGAAGATTACAGCCTTCATAGGTCCTTCTGGTTGTGGTAAGTCTACTATGCTAAGATGTTTTAATAGGATGAATGACCTAGTAGATGATTGTAAAATTGAAGGACTCATCACAATTGATGGAGATGATATTTACAAGAAGGACGTAGATGTAGTAGAATTAAGAAGAAGGGTCGGAATGGTTTTCCAATCACCTAACCCCTTCTCAAAGTCCGTTTACGATAATATCACCTATGGTCCAAAGATTTCTGGAATCAAGGATAAGGACAGGCTAAATGAAATTGTCGAGAAATCTCTAAGGTCAGCTGCGATTTGGGATGAAGTAAAAGATAAACTAGACCAAAACGCTTTGTCATTTTCTGGAGGTCAGCAGCAAAGAATCTGTATAGCAAGGACTCTTTCTGTAAATCCTGAAATAATCTTGATGGATGAGCCAACAAGTGCCCTTGACCCAATTTCGACATCAGCCATAGAAGACCTACTTGACGGACTAAAGAACGAATATACTATAGTAATTGTAACTCATAATATGCAACAAGCAGCTAGAATTTCAGATCAAACTGCCTTCTTCTTAACAGGAGAGGTAATAGAGATGGCAAATACCATAGATATATTCGAAAATCCAAAAGATAAGAGAACAGAAGATTATATAACTGGAAGGTTTGGTTGATATGAGAATAAAATACAACGAAGACTTAGACAATATCAAGAAAATGGCCAAAGACCTTATGGATTACGTCATAATCTCTTATGAGAAAATTGGCCAATTTATAGAAAATTCCAAGGAAGATGAGCTTAGGGACCTAGTCGATATTCACGATGATATTAGAAGAAAAGCAAGTGAAATCGAAAGGCTCAGCTTTGAGCTTATGGCCCTCCAACAGCCAGTTGCCAAAGACCTAAAGCTACTTCAGATGTCAATGAAACTAGCCTCATCGTTTAAAAGAATCGCAGGGCACTTCGAGCAAGTTTCTTTTATATTAGGCGAATATTCTCTAAATGAAAGTGAAAAAGATTTTCTAAATAAGTTTATTGCAAATGAGACAAAGATGGCAAAAGACGCTATCAATTCTTTCGTAAACTATGACATGGACCTTGCCAAGGAAACAATAAAGCAAGATGAAGTAAACAACAAGCTCTTTGAGGAAGCTGTCTCATATATTTCAAATGAGAACAAGAAGGATAATATTGCCCCTATGGAATTATCAGAAAAAGTCCTCCTCTACAAGTATTTTGAAAGGTTAGGAGATAGGCTCGCGAGAGTAGCGGACCTTGCTACGAGGCTTTAGATGATTTACCTTGTCGAAGACGATAAGTCTATAAGAAATTTAGTAGAATATGCCCTAAGAGAAAAAGGCTATGAGGTAGCTGGCTACGAAGATGGATCTAAAATAGTAAGCGATGTAAGAAATAAGCCAGGCGAGCTTCTAATCCTTGATATAATGCTTCCAGAAAAAGACGGGATCACTATACTTAAGGAGATTAGGGAGTTTTCAGATATTCCTATAATAATGCTTACAGCAAGGACTGACGAGTTTGATAAGGTGATGGGACTTGACCTGGGGGCAGATGATTATATAACTAAGCCATTCTCAATCTTAGAATTAATTAGCAGAGTCAAGGCAGTTCTTAGGAGAAGCCAGAAGAAGGACACAGACCACATAAGCTATAAAGATCTAAGACTTAATATGAAAAAGCGTTCGGTAAAAGTCGATGGCGAGAAGATTGACCTAACCTACAAGGAATTTGAGATGCTACTTCTTTTCATGTCTAACATCGGAAATGTCATAACCCGTGATGACTTCTTACTCAAAGTTTGGGGCTACGACTACGAGGGAGAGACGAGAACTGTAGATGTCCATATAGCAAGTCTTAGGGCTAAGCTAAAGGATGCTGGAAAATATATAGAAACAGTCAGAAACTTAGGCTATAAATTCGGTGAAATATGAAAGATTTACTAGAAAAAAGCCTTATAAGGATATTTAGCCTTGTAATGCTAGTAACATTTTTAATAAATATAAGCATAGTCTTTAGAGGAAAAATCAAAGCTCAAAATGAATTCATGGAGGATTCTTTGGGCTTTATTTTCTATGAGATAAAAAATGGAAACAAAAATATATTAGAAGATTTTGAAAAGACTTATCCAAAATATAAACTAGTATATTTTGATGATGATAAAAACATTCTCTATAATTCGAAAGGAAAGATAGACCTAGAAGATATAAGTATAAGTGATGACAAAAAGATTAGAGAAATTAAATATGGGATTAAAGATTCAATAAACACTGGCTACTATATAGGAGGGGATGGTAATCTTATAATAAAATCCCAAAATACAATACTCGATATCTTTGATGGAAAAATCATCTCAATTTATCTTATAGCTTATCTATTTATAATTGGGATTATAAAATTTGAGGCGGATAATTTTGTAAATAAATACATAGAAGGACTAGCTCGATTCGATGATAATTATGATTTTAAGAAAATTGACCCTAGATATAAGGAGATAAGCCCCTACTTTAAAAATATCCTAGAAAGTAATAAGAAACTTAAAGAAAGTGAGATGGCCCAAGCCGTACGATTTAAGGAAATAATAGATATAACAGAAAATATGGAAGAAGGCCTTGTGATTTGTGATGAAAATGGCAAGATTGAGATAATGAATAAGGCAGCCCAAGAATATTTAGACAAAAACTCTGATACAAGCTTCATTGACCTTATTGACGATAAGGATTACAAAGAAGCCATTAAGGAAATTCAGAGGACTAAGAAAACCAAGGCTATGGCCTTTGATGTAAACAACTTCCACCTAAAAATTTTTGTCGATCCAATTATTGATAGCTACGATATGGGCTATGTTATTATCATAATAGATAACTCAGAGACTAGGAAGGCTGAGCTTATGAGAAGGGAGTTTTCTGCAAATGTAAGCCATGAGCTAAAAAGTCCCCTTACTTCAATCAACGGATATGCGGAGCTAATATCTACTGGCATTGCCAAGGAAAGTGACGTGAGAAACTTCGCTGAAATTATCTATAAGGAAGGAAATAGGCTCCTTCAGATAATAGATGACATAATAAAACTTTCACGACTTGATGAAAATGGACAAGGAATCGATGAAATAGAATTTGATATAAGAGAAATAGCCGAGCTTTGCATAGAAAATTATAGGGGAAAGTCAGATTCTAAAAATATCGAGATAGTTAATACAGTAGGATCTTTTAAACTAAAAACATCAATATCCCTATTTACTGACCTAATATCAAACATTTACGAAAATGCTATAAAATATACCAATAAAGGCGGGAAAATCGAGCTTTCCTCGATAATATTAGATAAGAAATTAATAATTTTCATCAAGGATAATGGAGTAGGAATAAGCCAAAAGGATTTGCCTAGGATATTTGAGAGATTCTACATGGCAGATAAGGCAAGAAAGAGAGACAACAAATCAACAGGCCTTGGTCTATCCATAGCCAAGCACATAGCTGACTATCTGGGTTTCGGACTAGAGGTCACAAGCAAGGTCGGATGTGGATCGACTTTTAGAATTATTATAGATATTTAGGAAATTAATTGCTATATCCTGTTAAATTTGATACAATCTTATTAAGAATATATTTGGAGGAGATTATGAAAGTAACTATATGTTCATGTGCTAGATGCACTGCCCACGGAAACGAGTTCTTATACGATTCAGCAAACATAGTGAAAACTGATATCGAGTACGCTTACAAGCTTGAAGGCTTAGGAGATACTCCAGAAATCGAAGTTGTCTACGAAAATATAATGGATGAGATTGAAAATCCATCTAAAAACGCTCCATTAGTTAAAATCGACGATACATATATAAATAAGGCTAAGCCAGAGGTTATGATGGAGATGATGTTTGATAAGTTAAAACCAGCTAAGTAATTAAAGAAGAGGATAATAATGAAAGAATCATACATAGATATACTTAATATTAGAAGGATGGCCTTTGAGGCAGTTGCCAAAATCGCCTATGAAAACAGGCCTATTACAGACATAGCCTTAGAAGTTTTTGATATTCTTCCAGGAGAAGAAGCGAGATATAGGGAAAATATTTTTAGAGAAAGAGCAGTAATGGGCGAGAGACTTAGAATGTGTATAGGTCTTGACGCAAGAAGTGCTGCTGATACAGACGCTGTCACAGAAGGCTTAGATGCGATGGATTATGACAGACGAATCTACAATCCACCACTAGTTTCTGTTATAAAAATCGCCTGTGAAGCATGTCCTGAAAACAAAGTCACAGTAACAGATCAATGTCATGCTTGTATAGGACATCCTTGTGTAAATGTTTGCCCTAAAAACGCTGTTACATATACTGCCAAGGGAGCAATCATAGATCAAGATAAATGTATCAAGTGCGGAAAATGTGTGGCTGCTTGTCCATATCAAGCAATCAATCACCAAAAAAGACCTTGTGCAGAGTCTTGTGGAGTTAAGGCAATCGGATCTGATGAACTAGGTCGTGCCAAAATCGACGAAGATAAGTGCGTAGCTTGTGGTAGATGTATCATAACTTGCCCATTTGGTGCAATTTCTGATAAGAGTGAGATCTACCAACTTATCAAGTCCCTACAATCAGATAGGAAAGTTTATGCTATAATTGCTCCGTCCTTTGTTGGACAATTCGGTGTAAATGTAAGTCCAGAACAAATCAGAGAAGCTATCAAACAACTTGGTTTTGATGATGTTATAGAAGTAGGACTCGGAGCTGACCTTACTACAATGAACGAAGCTCACGAGTATTTGGAACAAGTTCCAACAGGCAAGATTCCATTTATGGGAACAAGCTGTTGTTTCTCATGGAAGTCAATGGTAAGAAAGCAATTCCCAGACATCAACGATAAGATTTCTGAATCATCAACACCAATGATTTATTCAGGAAAACAAATGAAAAAACGTGATCCAAACTGTGAAGTTGTATTTATAGGACCATGTATATCCAAGAAACTTGAAGCCCTCGAAGAAGAAGTAGCTGAAGTAATAGACTTCGTAATAACCTACGAAGAACTTCTAGGAATGTTCCTTGCTAAGGGAATCGAGCCATCAGAAATCGAAGTAGATGAACCAATGATGGATGCTTCAGAGACAGGAAGATTCTATGCTGTAAGCGGTGGAGTTGCCGAAGCTGTTAAGAGAAGAATCGGAGAAATCGACCCAGATGTCAAGGTTGAAGTAGAAAATGCTGAAGGACTAGACAACTGTGTCAAGCTTGCAAGAATGGCCAAACTCGGCAGGATGGATGGCAAGCTTATCGAAGGAATGGCTTGTATGGGAGGCTGTGTCGGAGGACCTGGAACAGTTGTTGCAGAAAATAAGACTGGCAAGAAAGTTAAGGCCTTCGCTGCTGAATCTATCTACAGATCTCCTGCTGATAACGAAAATATTCCAGCAGAAGACAGACCAGACGATAGCAAATTACAAAAATAATATCTAAAAATAAAGATAAAGCCCTAACTTGAAGAATAAATAGTTCTTTGAGTAGGGCTTTTTTCTAGTCATTTCTCAGCCAAATAATTTATTAAGCTACTAATAAAGCCATAATTTATTTGTCTTTATCGGAGCAAATGATATAATAAGAGGATAAGAAATAAAGAGAGGTAACTATGGGTCAAACTACTATAATGCTCATGTTTGTGACGGTAATCTCCAAGATTTTTGGATTCTTGCGAGAGTCGGTTATGGCGTCATACATTGGAGCTGGTGATTTAAAAAGTATATACACAACCGCCAACACCCTGCCGGTTGTTATAGCAAACTTCGTGGCTGTCGGAATAATTTCAGGTTTTATTCCAATTTATAACAAGGCCAAGAAGGAAGATGGAGAAGAGGCAGCAGAGGAATTTACATCAAATATTTTCAATATCCTCATGGTATTTGCTGTTTTTGCGGTAATAGTGGGAATGGTTTTTGCAAGACCATTTTCTAAGCTCCTTTCTCCAGATCTAAGCGGCGAGTCTCTTGATCTTGCCACAAATTACACTAGAATAATGATGTTTGCAGTCTTTGCTTATCTTTATTCAGCAGTATTTAGAGGATATTTAAACTTAAAGGGCAACTTCTTCGATCCTGCAATTACAGGGGTTATAATGAACATTATAATCATTGGCTTTACTGTGCTTACAGGAGTTACAAAGAATCCTTACATGCTTATCATAGGAGCGCTTTTGGGTAACTCCCTCCAGTACATACTCTTCCCGAGAGCTTGTAGGAAGGTGGGTTATGAGCATAAGAAAATCTTAGATATCCACAACAAGTATGTAAGAAGTCTGATGGTCGTAGCTATTCCAATAATCTTATCATCAGCAGCAGGAGAAATCTCTATAATTATAGATAACTCTATGGCTTCAGCCTTTTTCGGAAAGGCAGCCATATCCAAGCTCTTTTATTCAAAGACAATGCTAACACTGATTACAGGAATCATCACTATTTCTATTACGACAGCCCTATTTCCAACTATAGCGGAATATGGAGCAAGTGGCGAGATAGGAAAGATGAAGAAGTCAATAAGCTCATCCGTAGTATCTACTATGCTTCTAGTAATCCCTGCAAGTATTGGTATGGCAGTCCTTGCAGAACCAATTATAGGGGTAGTATTTGAGAGAAATGCTTTCACTAGGGAAGATACTGTAGCAGTTGCAATCTTACTTGCTGCTTACGCTCCAAACAACATCTTCCAATCCACAATAGATGTGGTAGACAGGGGCTTTTATGCTGTAGGAGATTCCAAGACCCCAGTAGTCGTTGTGATCATTCAACAGATCTTAAATGTTATATTTAACTTTGTCCTAATCAAATTCTTTGGCATAAGAGGACTTGCCTATGCAACAGTTTTATCTACAGCTATTGGTACAGTTTTGATGATTTATCAATTTAGGAAGAAATTTGGAAGCTTTAATTTTAAGACTTCATTAATCTCTCTGGTAAAGATAAGCCTTGCGACAGGACTTATGGCCCTAGTTGCTGTTGGAGTAAATGGAGCACTTTCAAATTTTGCTCCAAGACTTGTGGCCTTATTTGTAGCTATCATCGTCGCTATGCTAGTTTATGGTCTAGTAATTCTTCTAGCAAGGATCCCTGAAGTTATGGATATGGTAAATAGGATTTATCACAAAAGAAAACTTAGAAAAGAAAATAAGAATTAATATATGCCGGCTTAGGCCGGTCAGACTGCAGACAAAGTAACTTCAATCGAAATTTATTTTATCGTTAAGTTACCCTTATCTCGACTAAGAGAGTGAAACGAACGCACGGAGAGATCTCATTAGATTTCTCCACTCACTCCGTTCGGTCGAAATAAGGGTTATTTTGATTTTGTCTACACTCTAGCTGGCTTAGGCCGGTTTTTTTGTACTAAAAAAGAGGGACGTCCCCTCTAATTTTTTGTCATTTTTATTATTAGCCTAAAAACCTATTGGAGGATTTGGTTTTTCATAAAGATTGAAACAATCTTTGAGAAGTTTTCTAGATTTGTAATCCTACAATAGTCTGTGTTATAGATTAGCTTGGCGTTCTCTACGTCTTCTTCCTCTCCAGTAAAGACTCCAAGTATTGATATCTCATCTTCTTTTATGTTTCTTACCTCCTTGGCAGTATCTTTGACTGCGACCTCCTCTACATATTGGTCCTTATCTAGCATCTTTACAGTATTGATATTGCTTCTTTCATCATTGGGCTTACCATCTGAAAGAATTATTACTATATTTTTGGTGTTTTCGTCATCTTTTTCGATTAGTTCGTGGATTGTCTTAAAGGCGAGCCCGTCTCTATTTGATCCAGAAGCGAAAAAGTTAAAAATTTTCTCGTTATTTTCCTTTTCGTCATAGTCCCTATATATATTAAAAACTGTAAAATCTCTTAGGGTAGAAAAGCTCATGACCCTGATTGGAATATCTAGGGCATCCATGGCCTTTTCTATAATATAGGCCTCGTTTGCGACCAGGGCTTGGCGGCCAATTTGGCTAGCAGAACCATCGAGTATTAGGTCTACCTTAAATTTCGATATATCGTCGCTTTCTTCGTTGTTAAAGACGTCGTAGTCGTGGAGAACGCTAGCCCTCCAGGCCTTTGTCGAGTCGATAGCTCCGTAGTTTTTGTAGACTTCGTTGTATTCTAGGAAGTTTGCTATGGAGTTTTTGATCGAAAGGGTAAGCTCGTTGATAGATCTGTTGTTGATGGCTGTATTTTCTTTGATATAGGCTTCAGTCTTTTCGGCTTGTTCACGGCGGCCCTTCTTGTAAAATCTAGCGTTGGCCTTAGTAGAATATTCTCCCCTAGTAAAATAGAGCCTTTTGTTCTTGTGGATTCCCTTACAAAGTTTAGTCTCTAGGGCAGAGACCTTCTCCTTGGCCATTACAGAAAGTCCGTAGAAGTCTTCGATAAATTCTGTGGATGAGTGGTAGGTGTCTTCTCCGGTGTTAAGAAACATAAGATTTTTGTCATTATCTTCTTTCTTTTCGGCGAGATATATATTTCCTGTAAACTCCGCACTTCCTATGCCAAACTGCTCTGAAAGATATTCCTCGGAGTACTCAGCGTTCTTGTCATCGATCTCGTCTGGGTCCTTGAAGTCCTTGGCCTTATTTTCTGAGACCATTTCCTTAAACCTATCCCTATCCTTGGCTGACCTATCAAGACGGAAGTATTTTTCGAAAAAATTATTCAATTCGTCGACTAACTCATTGGTCCTTGTGGTGTGAATTGAAAATAGGGCATAATAGATATCTCTAAAGAGCTTGCCTTCAGTAATTGGCCTATCTAAAATCTTCCCGTAGTAGGCCTTCTCGATTTGCTCCCTTAGATCTTTGGGCTCATGGTAGGAATATCTATTCATGACCTTTCTAGCGTAATCTTTCCTAAAGTCAGCTATAACCAGATTTTCTTTTGCTATTTCCTTAAAGGCTATTTCTTCCATTAGGATTTCTGTCATAAACTTAAAATCATCAAAGAACATATTGTCTTTTTTGATATAGGCAAAGAAGGAATCTAGGATTTTAAAATCAAAGGTCCCTATCTTAAAGCCTGTGATCATGTTTAGATAGATATCTTCCATAGGATAGGACTTTTTGGGAAGAAACTTGTAGGTCTTGGCGAAGTCCCAGATTATGTTGTACTGTCTAATCTTTTCTAGTTGATCATTCATCAAATACACTTTCTCCTATATCTGTAGGGATCTTGCTCTTTAGGGCATCGAGGACGATTTGTCTTTCGAATTCATCGAAGGATTTGTTGACAAGCCCCATCATCAAGGCCTGGTAAGGAGATAGACCAATCTTAATTGTTTCAATAGCCCCTATAAGTCCACGTAGGTCGACTGACTTAGTAGAAATCTCGTTGTTTTCACTCTTTGTTTGGAGACTTATAAATAAGTCGATAAAGGCCTTCCTATATTTTTCCTTAAGAGTTGGGAAGTTGTCAGCTAGGAGTTTATCAAGATTGTCCTTGCTAATATTTGGTACATTAATAATCATAAATCTTGAAGAAAGGGCCTCGTTAAGCTCCCTTGTTCCCACATAGCCGTAGTTCATTGTGGCTATAAATCTTGTATTTGGATCAAGGGCAATCTTATCGTAGCCAGAAAGATCAATTATCCTCCTGTGGTCTAGAGTTGCGTGAAGGACTGATATGGCTTCGTTTTTGGCCATATTGATCTCATCTAAGATAGCAAAGCCACCCTTTTCTGCCGCCTCTGTTATAGGACCCTTCCTAAAGACAACTTCGCCGTTTTTGAAAGTATCCGCACCAATGAGGGCTGCGGAGTCTGTATTTACATGGAAGGATACGTTATAAGATGGTCTTTGGAAGAGATAGGAAAGATTGGATGAAAGGACGTTTTTTCCTGTAGCCTTGGCCCCTGTAAGGAGGATGTTTTTTCCTGCAAGGAGGGCCGCTATGGCTTGCTCTAGGACTTCCTTGCCGTAGTATTTGTATTCAGGTTTTATTACCCTGTCGCCTTCAGCTAGTCCATTTTTTTTTCTATATGCTTCTAATTGTTTTATCAAATTTTCGTCTATGTTTTCTTCTTGTAAGTATTTAATCATGTTTCACCTCGTTTTATACTATACAATATAAGTAGGATTTTTCACTTGACATAGTCCAAAATCGGACTATAATATGATGGTAAGCAAAAGCAAGGAGGGTAGATGGACGAGAAACTAAAAGCCATGATTAATATTTTTTCTCTATTGAGAAAGGCCAATGGTCTAAATAGGGAAAGGGCAAACTTTTATAGCTTAAACGATTTGGAAAGTATGATCCTAATCCACATAGGAATGAATGAAAAAGTAAAACAAAAGACTCTCGTAAATAAGTTCAAATCCCCCAAGCAGACTATTAATAGTGCAATTATGAATCTAAAAGACAAGGGCTATATCGATCTTAGGACAGATGAGGATGATAAGAGAGCAAAAAACCTTTATCTAACGCCTGAAGGCGAGCTTAGAAGACGCGAGGCCTTAGTCCCAATAGAAGAGGCCAACAGGGCCATGTATGAGGATTTGGGAGAAGAGAATGTAAGAGAGATTACTAAATATTTAAACCTACTCTTGGATTCTATTTCTAATAATTTTATGAAGGAGGATAGATGAATAGTATAAAGGAATTTAATAGGTCCTTTTCTTATATGAAAAGACACCTTGGTAAGTACAAAAAAACAAGATTGCTTTCGCAGATTTTTACAACAATCGAGACCATACTAGAGCTACTGATACCAATGATAATGGGTATGACCCTAAATACTGCCGTAAACGACAAGGACTTGGGTCTTGCCATAAAGTATGGGATTTTGATGGTAGTTTTATCCCTAATCACAATGTATTGTGGTATGCAAGCTACCAAAAACGCAGGACTTACATCAAGTGGACTTGCTGATAATGCAAGAAGGGCACAGTATAGAAACATACAGAAGTTTTCTTTCGAAGACTTGGAATATTTTGGCGTTCCATCTCTACTAACTAGATTAACTTCTGATATGCAACAGCTAGCCCAATCGATGTTTATGTCTACTAGATTTGTAAGTAAGACTGTCGTTATGGCTATATTTTCTTTTGTTTTAGCCTTTAAGGCTAGTGCCAAATTGTCCCTTATATTTCTTGTGGCAGTTCCTTTGCTTTTCATAGCACTGATGGCACTTACCACCTACGCTCTACCAAAATTTAAGAAGGCACGTTTTCAATATGACAAGTTAAACCTAGTTATAGAAGAGAACTTAAACAATATGAGGGTGATCAAGGCCTTCGTTAGGAAAAGATACGAGCTTGATAAGTTTGGTCTCCAGAACGAAGAGATGTTTAAGCTAGCTGATGGATCCCAAGGACCTATGAGCTATGTCTTTCCTGTAGCAAACTTTGTTTTGTTTGGAACCTTCGTAGGCCTAACATATTTTGGCGGGATTGAAATAATAGAAGGAAGACTTGGAGTAGGAGATTTAATTTCCTTTAATATGTATGCAATAATGCTTCTCGGAGCCTTTATAGGAATGAGCATGGTTCTTACTATGTTTATGTCAGCATCTCCTGGTATTACCCGTGTGGTTGAAGTTATAAAAAGAGAGCCTACTATGGATATTGATGACAAAGTAGAAGGTCTTGACCTAGAAGATGGATCAATCGACTTTGACGATGTTTCTTTTAAGTACGAGGAAGACTCAGACAATTACCAGCTTGAAGATATTAATCTTCACATCAAAAGCGGTGAGTCAATAGGAATCCTTGGACCAACAGGATCTGCAAAGTCCACCCTAGTTCAACTTATACCAAGGCTTTACGATATAAGTAAGGGAAGCCTTAAGGTAGGAGGCCATGATATAAGAGAATACGATCTTAAGACCCTAAGAGATAGGGTTTCAATAGTACTTCAGAAAAATACTCTTTTCTCTGGAACTATAGCAGAAAACTTACGCTGGGGAGATAGCGATGCAAGTGATGAAGAAATCCGTCTTGCAGCAGAAATCGCCCAAGCAGATGACTTTGTAAGGGCGAGAAATGATTCCTATGAATCAGTTCTAGGCCAAGGAGGAAGTGGAGTTTCTGGTGGCCAAAGACAAAGGCTAACCATAGCAAGGTCACTATTAAAGAAACCTAAGATTCTAATACTCGATAACTCAACATCTGCAGTAGATACCAAGACTGAAACTGCGATTATGGAAGGAATAGATCGAAACTTAAAAGATTTAACCAAGATCATAATCTCACAAAGAGTATCTTCCTTCAAATATGCTGATAGGATAATAGTCATGGAAGAAGGGAAAATTTCTGATATAGGCACTCACGACGAGCTTTACGAAAGAGACAAAAACTACAGACAAACTTACGATATCCAACAACAAGGAGGTAATGATAATGACTGATAATCGCATACAGAAAAAAGATTACAGGAGAACAATGTCATTTAAGTCCTTGGCAAGACTCATGTCCTATCTCTTTAATTATAAATGGCAGATGACTGTGATTATTCTTGGAGTAATAATATCTACAGTGACCCAAATTTGGGGAGTAAATATGCTCCAACCTATTATAGATAATCATATCTTTAAAGGAGATGTCCCAGGACTAAAGACTGCTGTAATACAAATGGGCTTTATATATTTTATTTCAGCTCTAACAAGTCTGATCTATTCAAGACTTATGGTAAGAGTTGGAGAAAGATCAATCAGAAATATAAGACATGACCTTTTTGATAAGATTCAAACTCTTCCAGTAAGATTTTTCGATAACAACCAGCACGGGGAGATTATGAGTCGTTTTACAAACGATACAGACGTCCTATCCCAAGCCCTAGCCAATACAGTTCCAACAATTATAAGGAGTCTCTTAACCTTTTTTGGAACAATAATAGTTATGTTTAAGCTAGACTTTAACCTAACCCTATGTCTAATCATAGGACTTGTGGTTATGATTCCAATCCTATCAAAGATTGTTCTAAGGTCAGGGAAGTTTTTTGCCAAGGCCCAAGCCAATGTGTCTAACCTTCACGGTTTCAATGAAGAGATGCTCTCTGGTCAAAAAGTAGTTAAGGTATTTTCTAGAGAAAAAATAGCAGAAGAAGAATTCTCCGAAAAAAGTGAAGCGCTTAGGGCAAGTTTCGCAGAGGCAAATATTACTGCAGGAAAGATTATGCCTTTTCTCCAAAACTCTGTAAATATCCTCTACGCCCTAATAACAGTATTGGGAGTTTACCTAACTATCCAAGGAAATATCACAGTCGGAGTTCTTGCAGCCTTCCTATCAAACATTAGGCAAATTCAAAACCCTATAGTAAATATCTCCCAACAAGCAAACGCAGTATTCCAAGCCCTTGCGGGAGCAGATAGGATATTTGAGATAATGGATATGAAAGAAGAAATCGACACAGGTTACATCGACCTTGTAAGTGCAATAGTTAGAAGAG
>NZ_JALEIL010000111.1 GCF_022770135.1 Anaerococcus sp.
CGATTTTTCACTTTACATCAATATTCCCTTCTGTCCTACGAGATGCAAGTATTGCTCCTATCCTACGATTGTGGGAGATAGGAAGGAAAAGGGAGAATATATCTCATCTCTAATCTACGAGATAGAAAATATAAATCTTCCTCAAAGGCTCGACGCCATATATATCGGCGGGGGCACTCCTTCCTTTATAGACGAAGAAGATCTAGCTAGGCTCCTTTCTGCAATAAAGCAGAAATTTTCCTACAAGGAATTTACCTTCGAAGCAGGGAGGGAAGATACATTAAATACAAGAAAGCTAGAAATCCTTAAGGAGGCAGGGGTAGACCGCATATCCCTTAACCCCCAGTCTTTTAACAGAGAAGTTGTAGAAAGGGCAGGAAGGACTTACGACTTCGATCACTTCCTAGAAATCTACCAAAAGGCAAAAGATTTAGGCTTTATAGTAAATATGGACTTTATCATTGGCCTTCTTGGAGAAGATAGTGAGCTTTTTAGGAGAAACTTCGAAGTTCTCGAGAGATTAAAACCTCATAATATTACCTTCCACGCCCTAGCCATGAAGGTAGGAAGTAAGTATTTTGAAGGAAAAGTCAAGGCCGAAAGGGGAGAGAGCCTTAAGATAAGCCAGATGATAGAAGACTTCGTAGAAGAAAATTCCTACAAGCCCTACTATCTCTATAGGCAAAAGAACATAGTATCCAATCTCGAAAACGTAGGCTATCAGAAAAATTCTACTTCCCAAAGATATAATACTATAATAAATGAAGAGAAAGAATCCATAGTAGGCCTTGGCATGAATGCCAACACTAAGCTTATGAATGGAAAGAAATTTAGAAATTCTAGAAACCTAAGGGACTACTTTGCCAAGGTCCAAGAAGAAATTTGGGCTAAAAATGAAATGATTAATGAGTATAATATAAACAAACATAGGAGGAATTATGGAAATTAAAAATATAGAACCAAAAGAAGTATTTGCTAACTTTTATGACCTAAGCAGAATACCAAGAGAATCAGGAAATGAAAAGGCAGTATCAGACTTTCTTGTAAACTTTGCCAAAGAGAGAAAGCTTGAAGTAGTCCAAGATGAAGCCCTTAATGTAATAATTAGAAAAGAAGCTTCCAAAGGCTATGAAGACAGACCTACAGTTGCCCTTCAAGGCCATATGGATATGGTTTGTGTCAAAGAAGACGATTCTGATCACGACTTTGCCAAAGACCCAATCGAGCTTCTAGTAGAAGACGGCTGGCTTACAGCAAATGGCACAACCCTAGGGGCAGATGACGGAATCGGAGTTGCCTTTATTATGGGAATCCTAGATGATGATAAGCTAGAACACGGACCAATCGAAGCCATCATCACAACAGGCGAGGAAACATCTATGGTAGGAGCTAACGCCCTAGACCTCTCCCAACTTAAGGCAGACTATCTAATAAATATCGACTCTGAAGAAGAAGGAGTCCTCACAATAGGATGCGCCGGAGGCCTTGACCTTGAAATAGAATTTAAGAAAGAATATGAAGATATAAAGGGAGACTTGATAGAAATTGAGCTTTCTGGCTTTGAAGGCGGCCACTCTGGTATGGAAATTGATAAATTTAGAGCTAATGCCATTAAAACCCTAGCCAGACTCCTTCACAAGATAGAAGGCGTACAAATAGCAGACATCAAGGGAGGAGTTAAGAGAAACGCCATCCCAACCACAGCCTACGGTCTAGTAGCGGTTAAGGATAGGGACAAGGCTATAGAAGAGATCGAAGAAAGAATTAAAGATGTCCTAAACGAATACAAGGACTCAGATCCAAAAGGAAAAATCACTGTAGCAAAGGCAGAATATGATGGCAAAGTTCTAAGCCAAAAAGTAAGTAAGGACATCCTAGATGCAATCTTTGCCCTACCAGATGGACTTTACAAAAAATACAAGGACAATATAGTAACATCATCAAACCTAGGCCTATTAGAAAACAGAGAAGATACCATAATGTTCCACTCAATGATCAGATCTGAAGTAGACTCTGCTAAGCTTAACAGGGCAGAAATCGCCATGGCAATAGTAGAAAGATTCGGCGGATCTTACGAGATAACCAACCAATACTCAGGCTGGCAAAGAGAAGAAACCCCACTAATAGATTTAGCAAACGAAACATGGAAATCAATCCACGGCGATGACCTAATAGTAGGAACAACCCACGGTGGACTAGAATGTGGCCTATTCAAAAAAGAAATCCCACAAGTAGAAATGATCTCCTTCGGCCCAGAAATCCAAGGAGCCCACTCACCAGCAGAAAAATGCAACATAGAATCAGTGGCTAATAACTATAAGTTCTTGGTTGAGCTTTTGAAGAAAATAAAATAAAATTCCTATAAACTGGCCCTTAGGGGGCTGGTTTTTTGGTGGAGATATTTTTTTCTAAATATCTGAGACTAAATATTTTTGATATTTGGATATCTGGATATTGGAATATTCTTATTTATGAAGGTGTCTCTTCGAACCTTTGGGTGAACGCTAAGGGGGCGGCAGAGGCCCCCTCCAGCTTTCCCCCAAGCCCCCTTTTCCCTCACCCCCTCTGCTCCTTAGCGGAGTGCGAAACTAGATGATTGGCTAACGCCAATCTCAGACTGTAGACAAAGTAGATGAAAAACACAAATTCGTCTACTTTTTCTATGCGGCAAACGCTTAAATCAAGCCATCTTTGGGTATAAATATACTAAAGATGGAGGAAGTTATGCTACATAAAAACGAAAATAAT
>NZ_JALEIL010000026.1 GCF_022770135.1 Anaerococcus sp.
TAGCATCTTATCTGAATATCCTATTGTATAAGTTAGAGCAAAGCTTACTCCTCCTGCTATTAGAAGCATTAGTATATACATTAAGAGGTTGTCTAGATATAAGAGCATACCTGGAATAACTGTTACTGCCATTCCTGTTCCCTCAATCTTAAAGATTGAAGCGAAGAAGCCTCCTGCTGCTCCACCAATCATAGCCATTACAAATGGCTTGACAAATCTTAGGTTGATACCAAAAATCGCTGGCTCTGTGATACCTAGGGCTGCTGATAGGGCTGATGGGTAGGCGATTTGTTTGATTTTTGTATCCTTGGTCTTGATAGCTACTGCAAGAACTGCTCCTGCTTGACCTGCTGTCGCTGCTGATAAAAGAGCATTGAAGGCATTTCTTCCATTATCTGCTAAAAGTTGGACTTCTAGGAAGTTAAAGATGTGATGGATTCCTGTAACTACGATTAGTTGTTGGAGTCCTCCGATTAGGATTCCTGCTATACCGAAAGGAAGTCCTAGAGCCCACTTAGTTGCCTCGAGTACTACGACTTCTAGTTGGTGGAAGACTGGTCCAATTGCAAATAGAGAAAGCACACTCATTATAGCCAAAACTAAGAAAGGAGTTAGAAGTAAGTCTAAGCTATCTGGCATTACTTTTCTTAGATTTCTCTCAAGTTTCGCACCGATAAGTCCTGAAATAAAGGCAGGAAGCACTGTTCCTTGGTAGCCTACAACTGGTATAAATCCAAACATTATGATAGGACTTGCGTCTCCACTTGCTACTTGGTAGGCATTAGGTAGGTTTGGATGAACTAGCATAAGGCCTAGGACGATTCCTATGACAGGACTTCCTCCAAATACCTTAAAGGCTGACCAAGCTACTAGGGCTGGCAAGAAAGCGAAGGCTGTATCTGTTAGAATTTGTGTCCACATCAAGAAGTTTTGGGAAATGTCGTCTGGAGTCATAGAGAAAAGTCTAAGAACTTCCTCTTGGGTGAAGAGTCCCCTTAGTCCCATGAAAAGTCCTGTAGCTACAAGTACCGGAATGATAGGAACAAAGACATCACCAAAGGTCTTTATCGCACGCTTTAGTGGATTCTTTTGATTTTTAGTTTTATTTGCCACTGCCTTATCGTGAATTTTAGAAAAGTCATCTGGTGAATCTTTCTCTAGAGATTCGTAGGCATCGTAGACCTTGTTTACTGTTCCAGTTCCAAAGATTATTTGAAGCTGACCTTCATTAAACATTGCACCCTTGGCTCCTTCAAGGTCATTGGCCATGTCCATATTGATTTTGTCCTTATCGTAGGCTTCGATTCTAAGTCTGGTTGCACAATGTGCGACTGAGGAAATGTTTTCTCTTCCTCCAGCAGCCTTTATGGCTCCTTCTGCTGCTTTTTTGTAATCCATAATTTCTCCTTTAAATAATTACAAATAATTGGGAACGGTTCCGTTAATATAATTATAGCAAAAACGTTTACTTTGTCAAATCATTTTTATTATTTTTATTTATTTGATATTATAAGAGTGGAGGATTTATGGCAAACATTAAAGATATTGCTGAGCTAACAGGATTTTCAAAATCTACAATCTCCAGATATTTAAACAATGGTTCAGTAAGCGATAAGACAAAAAAGAAAATTAAAGAAGCAATAGACGAGCTTGGTTATGTTCCAAATTCCTATGCGAGAAATCTCAAAAAAACTAAGACCAATATCATAGGGGTAATCATCCCAAACTTCATAGGCTATACAAAAAATACCGCCCTAAATGCTATTAATATCTACTTAAAGGAAACTGATTACTCCATGCTCCTATCTTGCTCCAATGACGATATGGACGAAGAAGTGAGGATCATCGAAGAGATGGCAGGTCTTAATGTGGAAGGAATAATCCTTTTCGCATCAAATATAACTCAAAAACACAAGGAAATTACAAAAACTCTAACCATCCCCCTTGTAATCTTCGGCCAAAAGCTAGAGGGTTTTACTTCAATTCTTGCCAACGACTACGAAGCAGGAAGGCTTATGGCTGATTATATAAAGACCCTTTCCCACAAAGAAATTTCTTATTTCGATGTAGGTAAATACGACCAGGCCGTAGGCGATAGGTTTTTAGGCCTAAGTGATGGGATAAAGGATAGAAATATAAAAATTAACCACCATCACTTCGATTTTACCAAAAAGACAGCCTATGAAAAGGCCAAGGAGATTCTAGATAAGGAAAAATCAAGCTTTTATATAGGAGCGACCGATAATATAGCCTTCGGTATCATAGAGGCCCTTAGAGAGAAGGAAATTAGGATTCCAGATGATATTTCTGTAGCAGGTTTTGGCAATTACGAAATATCTTCTATAATAAACCCCGCCCTTACAACGGTGGCTTTTCCCTATGAAAAGCTGGGAAAGCTTGCTATAGAAGATCTATTAAAGCAAATAGAAGGAGAGAAAGGATTAAAAAAAGCCCCCCTAAGCCCAAGACTAATAGTAAGAAAATCAACCTTATAGTAAAGCCCTCGTTTATAAAAGTCTATTTTTAAGATAAATCATATAAAAGATAGCTTTGGTATAATAAAAATAAAGCGCAATGTGGTTGTCCTTATAGTCGAGGGAGATAAAAACGGACTTTTATTATCCGCCCACATAGATACTCTGGGCCTTATGGTAAGAAGCATCAAAGACAATGGTAGGCTTAAGGTCACAGGTCTGGGTGGCTATCCTTTCTCCTATGCAGAAGGGGAAAATGTAACTATCCATACCAAGTCCGGTTTAATAAACATATTTTTATAAATGTAGCTAATATCCGACTAAGGTTTAAGCAAGAGCTCTCACACAAGAATAAGCGGCAGTGCATTAATTAACGTTCCTTCCTGTTGGTGTTTCTCCAAATAAAAAGATGATTAAGACATCCTCTCTCCGTCTTTGAGTTTGTCTCTCGACTTACCTGTGTCCTTATGGGTGAATATTAAATATGAAATATTTATATTATCGCCTCCTAAAATTAAGTATAAGAAAAGCACCTACTTTTGTAGATGCTATTATTTCATGTAAACAATAATAAGCTATTTGTTCATATTGTATACCATGATTTAACTTTCGAGATACATACTTATACACCCAATAATAACCAGTAAACAACCAATTACTTTACCAATAATTTTTTTGTTTGTTTCATTCGAAGTCAATATGGAATTTGCAAAGATAACAATCCCTAAAAAAATTAATAAGCTCTCATAATTGGATTTCAAAAAATTTATTATGCTTACCATGCTTCTATATATCCATTATTCGGAATTCTATCATTTCCATCAATTCTTTCAGCTAACCATTGACCTGGATCTATATATGCATCAATAATTCCTTTAATTATACTTCCAGCAAAAATACCGAATGCTCCTAGCCCTATAGCTGTTAATTTATTTACTACAGCTTTTTTCACATGCTTTTCAACCCAGTCTTTCGCTGCTTCTTTTCCCATTTTTTTGATCAATTCTACTACTGATCCAACTCCTGTAAGTAAAAGTGTTGCAGATATAACCCCATTTAATATCCCACCTAACATTTTAGTAGAAATGCTTCCATGAGATGTTGAATAAAATGTAAAACCATTACTTTGTATATCTTCTATTTTTATATTTTCACTCAATATTTCATCTGCAAGATTTATATATTCTTCCTTAGTGTATCCTTCCGCTGTAGCAACAGATTTATTCTCTTCATACATTATCTCAAGCAGTGCATCGTATGCTTCTTCTTCTTTGGTAGTCATTTCGTTTCTTTCAAAATTCTTCGAAACTAAATCTACACCTGAATATTTGTATACAAAATCTTCTTTTAATGTACTAACGCTTCCGTCTTTTGCTAACGCTTTTGACGGAATGATTGAAAGCATTATAGCAAAAACCAAAAATCCAGTGATTATTTTTTTAAATTTATCCATAAAATTCCTCCTTATATTCATTTTCAATAAAATTGTACTTTAATTCAAAAATTTCTTCAATGATTCATAATATTATCACTCCCCCCTATAATAAACAGATTCCATAGTAAAAAAAATCAACCTTATAGTAAAAGCACTCGCTTTATAAAAAATAGCTTTGGGTATAATAAAAATAAAAGGAATTTTTATGAAAAAATATTATTTCAAAGAGAAGTTTTTCAAAATAACAGACCA
>NZ_JALEIL010000027.1 GCF_022770135.1 Anaerococcus sp.
ACATACCAGTTCTCGCAAAAGAGACTATAGAAAATCTAAATATTAATCCAGATGGAATCTACCTAGACTTAACCCTAGGAAAGGGAGGTCATTCCAAATTGATCCTAGAAAGGCTTTCTCCTAAGGGAAGGCTTATAGCAATCGATCAGGACAAGGAAGCCATTGAAGCAGCCAAGGAAAACTTAAGGGACTTTTCTAATGTTATTTTCGTAAATAGTAACTTCGAAAACTTCGAGAAAGCCCTAGAAGACCTTGGCCTTGATTTGATAGATGGGGCTTTGATGGATATTGGCGTAAGTTCATATCAAATTGACAATGCGGACAGGGGATTTTCATATATGAAGGATGGTCCTTTGGATATGAGGATGAACCAAGATAATGAGTTAACAGCGGAAGTTATTGTCAATGAATACTCTCAGGATGAGCTAGAGCGTATATTTTTTGAATATGGGGAGGAGAGATTCTCCAAGGCCATAGCAAGAAATATTGTTAATCTCCGTGATGAAGAAAGAATCGATACGACTTTTAAACTCCGAAATATTGTAATGAAATCTATAAAAAGTCAAGATGCCCATCCTGAAAAAAGAGTATTTCAAGCCCTAAGAATAGAAGTAAATAGAGAACTAGAAGTTTTGGAAAATACTATAGAAAAAGTCGTTGATCACCTAAAAAAGGACGGAAGGCTTGCAATAATCACCTTCCACTCCCTAGAAGACAGGATTGTAAAAAATAAGTTCAAGGATTTGGCAACAGACTGTATCTGTCCGCCAGAATTTCCAGTATGTGTATGTGATCATAGGGCTAAGATTAAGATTATAACTAGAAAACCTGTAACAGCCTCTAAAGCTGAGCTCAGGGAGAATTCTCGATCAAAACCTGCCAAGCTTAGAGTTGGACAAAGGATATAGACATGGAAGAAAGAATAGCTATTAGTAAAAATAATAATAAAAAAAGAAAACGACTTAAGGTTAAGGATAACAGAAGAAATAAGAAAATCAAACAGATTCAAAATCTTAAGAAAAGAGATAGGAGAATGAAAGGGGTCCTATCTGTTCTTACCTTCCTTATTATAGTTAGCCTTCTGGTAACAGCTTTGGTTAAAAGAAATAACTTGAATGCAAAAAGATATGAGTATAATACATTACAGGCAGACATCGTCTCCTACGAACTCCAAAGGGATAGGCTAAACAATAGGCTAGAAGAAGCGATTGACCTTAACTTAATCCAAAGATACGCCCTAGAAGAGTTGGGCATGGTTTATAAGGATGATGATAATACTGTCAAATTAAATGTAGATAGGAATTAATGATGAATAATTTTTTGTTGATAGTTATAAGTATATTGTTAAGCATAGGCCTAGGCCTTGTAATCTTACCAATTCTTAAGAGAAAAAAGATTGGACAAAATATAAGAGAGGTTGGACCAAAGAGCCATCTTAAAAAGGCTGGTACTCCAACTATGGGAGGAATAATTTTTATTATAGCAGCCCTAATTTTATCCCTTATATTCTTGCCACTTGATAGGCTTGAAGTTTGGATAGTGATTTTATCAACTATAGGCTTTGGCGCAATTGGTTTTATAGATGACTTTAGAAAACTTATCCTAAAGCAATCCGAAGGACTAAGCCCTAGAGGAAAGATTATCCTTCAATTTGGACTAGCCCTTTTAATTTCAGTTCTAGCTTATATAAATGATAAGGATTCGATAACATCATTTGTAATACCTTTTACAGATACAAGCATAAGTTTAGGTATCTTAGGTATTCCTATTATGATTTTCATTATAGTAGGTACAACTAATGCCACCAATCTTACAGATGGCCTAGACGGCTTACTCGCTACTGTATCTCTTCCAGTATTTATTACACTTGCCATAATTGGTAAGGGAACAGATAATGAAATATTTTCTTATATAATGCTAGGAAGTCTCTTGGGATTTTTGATATTTAATTCAAATCCTGCGGCAGTATTTATGGGAGATACAGGATCAATGGCGATAGGCGGAGCCATAGTTGCCATGGCAATAAATCTAAGGATTCCCTTATATCTAATAATCTTTGGTGGAATTTATGTCTTGGAAACTCTATCTGTAATAATTCAAGTTACAAGCTACAGACACAGAAACAAAAAGAGAGTCTTTCTTATGACTCCAATCCACCATCACTTTGAGCTAAAAGGATACAAGGAACAAAAAATAGTAGTAGCATTTGCAGTAGTATCTGTAATATTTTGTATGATAACATTGGCGGCATTAGTATGAAGAAAGTTTTAGTTTACGGTTTAGGACTAACAGGTGTATCAGCAGCAAAGACCCTAGATAAGATGGGCTATGATGTCTATACCTTTGATAAAAATAAGAAAGAAGTTAAGGAACTTAAGGGCTATAAATATAGCCCTATTTCTGATAGTGAAATTTGTGATTATGATTATGAATTTGTAGTAAAAAGCCCAGGTATTCCTCCAAGGGATGAAGTTGTAAAGAAACTAGGGGAAAAATATGAGATAATATCTGATATTGAATTATCCTTTAGGCTCTTTACACAAGCAGAAATCATAGCTACTACCGGGACCAATGGCAAGACATCGACTACATCTATGATCAGCCACATACTTAATGAATCAGGAAGGAAGGCCATTTCTGTTGGAAACATCGGCGAGGGGATCTTGTGGCTAATGTATGAAAATCCTGACGCAATTTTCTCTTGTGAGCTTTCAAGCTTCCAACTTCATGATGTATCTACTTACAAGCCACATATAGCAAGCATTACAAATATAACAGAAGATCATATAGATTGGCATGGGTCTTTTGATGATTATATTAATTCGAAACTAAATATAAGTAAAAGGCAAGACGAGCGTGATTTTCTTGTTATTAATCACGACGACCCTATATTACAGGATCATAAGGATAATTTTAAGGCAAAAGTCTATGAGTTTTCTTCACAAGAAGAAGTAAATAGAGGAGCCTATCTTAAAGGATCATCTATATTTCTTAAGGATGAAGGAAAAAATATTAAATTAATGGATGTAGATGATCTTTCAATAATAGGTAGACACAATTACGAAAACTTGATGGATGCTATCCTTGCTTGCTTTATCTATGGAGTTTCTATAGAAGATATAATAAAAGGATCGAAAAGCTTCAAGTCGATAGAGCATAGGCTGGAATTTGTGACAGATATAAGGGGTGTTAAGGTTTATAATGATTCCAAGGGCACAAATGTAGATAGCTCGATTAAGGCCATTCAAAGTTTTGATAAGCCAATGGTTATAATTGCAGGAGGATACGATAAAAATATCGACTACAGCCCTTATGTGAAAGAATTCAAAAACCATGGTAAGCTTATGGTAATAATCGGCCAAACCACAGACAAACTCGTAAGTCTTTGCCAAAAATATGATATAAATTTCAAGAAGGCTAAGGATATGGAAGAGGCAGTAAAGATTTCCTTCGAGAACTTAGAAGAAGGGGATATATTCCTACTTTCCCCTGCAAGTGCCTCCTGGGGAATGTATAAAAACTTTGAAGAAAGAGGCATGGATTTTAAAGAAAAGATAGAAAAATACAAAGGATGATTAGATGAGAGTAATAATTTCTGGCGGAGGTACAGGCGGACATATTTATCCAGCCATAGCCATAGGAGAAAAACTTCAAAGAGAAATTCCTGATGTGGAAATAGTATATGTCGGAATAAAAAATGGTCCAGAAGAGTTGGTAGCCCAAAAATACGGCTATAAATTTGTGGACCTTCCTGGCATGGGGATTCCTAGAAGGATAAATAAGAAACTATTTAAATCTCTTAATACAAACCTAAAAGGTTTCAAGAAAGCCAAAAAAATCATTAAGGAATATAAGCCCGACCTCGTAATAGGAACAGGCGGATATGTTTGTGCTCCAATCCTTTATCAGGCAAGTAAGAAGGGAATACCTTCTATAGTACATGAGTCAAACTCCTACCCTGGTATGGCTTCTAAGTTTCTATCAAATAAGGTAGACAAGGTCCTAATATCCTACAAGGAAGCAGAAAAACACTTTAAGCACAAGGATAGGATTGTAGTTACGGGTAACCCTGTAAGGACTAGCTTTAAGTCAGACTTTACCGAAAAAGACCTTAAAGATTTGGGAATCAAGAAAGATAGGCCGGTTGTATTTTCCTTTGGTGGGTCAAATGGCTCTTATTATATGAATGAGGCTGTTAAGGAATTATCGAAAAATCTCGACGGTTCCTATTATCTCCTCCATCAAACTGGAAAGAAAAACTATGATGATTTCATGGAAGAAGTTCAGGAGAGCGAATACCTAAAGGTGTTTTCCTACATAGATAACATAGACCTCTTCTATGCAGTAAGTGACCTTGTTATTGCTTCATCTGGTGCCATGAGTCTTTCTGAAATCTCTGCTGTAGGAAAGGCCTCAATCTTAATACCAAAATCCTACACCACAGAAAACCACCAGCAGTTTAATGCTCAAACCTATGTCGATAACGGCGCATCTATCATGATTTTAGAAAAAGACCTAGATGGAGCTGTTCTAGATAGAAAAATTAAGGAAATAATTAGGGATAAGGATAAACTTAAGAAGATGGGTGATGCTGCCAAGGCCCTTTCTGATGATGAGGCAGGAGATAAGATTTTTAATATAATCGAAGGGTTGATCAAAGATGAAAGATAAAAGGAAGGCTAGAAAGAAAAGCCAAATGCCAGAGGGAAAGAATAAAAATAGGAGAAGGAGAGTCGTTAGGAAGGAAAAGCCAAAGACTTTTACTAAGCGATTTATAATCTTTCTTATAGTATTAAGTCTTTTGATATTCCTAGTAAATGCTTTTAGGCATCCTTATATGAAAATTTCCCAGATATATGTCACAGGAAACGAAAGGCTTAAGGATACCGACGTTATCTCAAGCATACAAAATCCAATAGGCAAAAATATTTTAACTTACAATGTAAGAAAGAACGAGAAAAGGCTTGTGGATAAAGACATGATCGAAGAAGCTGAGATAAAGAAGGTTTTTCCTAAGGTAATCAATATCAAAGTCACAGAGTCCTATCCTAGATTTTTCATTGAAGATGAGGGAAAAATTGTCTATATATCCAACCTAGGAAGGGTAATGGATAGTAAGAATATTGCGGCAAATAGCAAAAACTCTTTGATAAATATTAAGATTTCTGACTACAAGGACGACATTAAAGAAGAATTTACGGATGATGAGGATTTAATTAATTTTATCAATGAAATAAACTCTTCTTCCTTTGTTGATTTGATTAATCAATTAAATTTTGAAAACAAGGGGCATATTGGTATAATAATAAAAGATATGAGAGTTGATTTTGGTGATTTGAAAGAAAGTTCATACAAGATTAGATTACTAGAATCAATCCTAAAGGATGTAGAAAATAAGGACCTAGATGTTTCTTCCATAGATTTAAGTAATGGAAAAAACCCAGTAGTTGAAATAAACGAAGGTTCTTAATATAAAATTTATCTATTAGAATAAAATGGGGGAAAGTATGGCAAACATTAACATGGAAATGGACAACAGCTCTTTAGCAAAGATTAAAGTCATCGGAGTTGGTGGCGGTGGAAACAACGCTATCAGCCGAATGAGAGAAAGCGGACTATCTGGTGTAGAGTTTTTGGCACTAAACACAGATCTTCAAACACTACAAGAATCAAACGCAGACATTAGACTTCAAATTGGTGAGAAACTAACAAGAGGCCTTGGTGCTGGAGCTAATCCTGAAGTTGGAGAAAAGGCTGCAGAAGAGTCTAAAAACGAAATATCAGAAGCAATCAAAGGCGCAGACATGATCTTTATTACTGCCGGAATGGGTGGTGGAACAGGTACAGGTGCTGCCCCAGTAGTTGCGAAAGTTGCTAAAGAGATGGAAATCTTGACAGTTGGTGTTGTAACTAAGCCATTTACTTTCGAAGGTAGAAAAAGACAAAACCAAGCTGAAGGTGGAATCGAAAGACTAAAGGAAAATGTAGATACACTAATCACAATTCCAAACGATAGACTCCTACAAATCGTAGAAAAGAGAACATCAATGGTAGATGCCTTCAAGATGGCAGATCAAGTACTTATGGATGCAGTAAGTGGTATTTCAGAGCTAATCGCTGTACCTAACGTTATTAACCTTGACTTTGCTGACGTTGAGTCAATTATGTCTGATCAAGGAATCGCCCACATGGGTATCGGTAGGGCTAATGGTGAAAATAGGGCTGTTGAGGCTGCTAAGGCTGCTGTTAACTCCCCACTACTTGAGACAAGCATCGAAGGAGCAAACGCAGTATTACTTAACGTAACTGCAGCAGAAGTTGGTCTAATGGAAGCTAACGAAGCAGCTGAGCTTATTAGAGAAAACATCGACTCTGATGCTAATATCATATTCGGAGTTGGTAGTGATGAATCTCTAGGAGATGATATCAAGATTACTGTTATAGCAACAGGTTTTGATAATCCAACACCAGCAAGAAGAAGTGTACAACAAGCTTCAAGAAATAGGGAAGAGCTTAAGGCTCCTCAAAGACCAAGCGCTAAGAAAAAATCATCAAATCCATTTGATGACTTCGACTTACCAGATTTTCTAAAATAATATGAGATGTCCCTACTGCGATTCAACCAATACAAGGGTTTTGGATTCAAGATCAACAGAAGATGATAGGGCTATAAGACGAAGACGCTTGTGCGAAGATTGTGATCGTAGGTTTTCTACTTACGAAAGATATGAAGACTCTACTATCATGGTCGTCAAAAAGGACGATACGAGAGAAGCCTATGACCCAACGAAATTGATAGCAGGCATTGTAAAAAGCTGTCAGAAGAGACCAGTAACAATGGCTGATATCGAAAAAGTTGCTAGAAATGTTGAAACTAGGATAAATCATACGGGAAACAAAGAAATAAGTTCAACCTATATAGGTGAGCTGGTGATGGACGAATTAAAAGAGCTCGACCCAGTAGCCTATGTGAGGTTTGCATCGGTTTATAGAGAATTTAAGGATGTCGATTCCTTTTATGAAGAAATAAAAAGTTTAAAAGATAAAAAAGATGCTTCTTCCTAGCATCTTTTTTTCTATAGGAGGAGATTATGGATTTATTTGAACTTAATAGGATTAATCAATTAGAAAAAAGTGCTCCTCTAGCTGACAGATTAAGGCCAAAGGACTTAAATGACTACCTAGGTCAAGACCATCTCATAGGAGAGGGAAAGATTATTAATAGGATGATCAAGGCGGATAGGATTTATTCGATGATTTTCTATGGGCCACCTGGAGTGGGTAAGACGAGCCTTGCCAAAATCATATCCCAAAAGACTAATATGGCCTTCGAGGAGATATCCGCTGTGGCAAGCGGAATATCAGACCTTAAGAAGAAAGTACAGATAGCCAAGGATAATTTATCTTTCGAGAATAAGAAAACTATCCTTTTTATAGATGAGATTCATAGATTTAACAAAAGCCAGCAGGATTATCTTCTTCCTTATGTAGAAGATTCAACTTTGATTCTAATAGGAGCAACTACAGAAAATCCTTACTTTGAGGTAAATAAGGCCTTGATATCTAGGATGTATGTTTTTGAGCTTAAAAGCTTAAGTGATAGAGACCTATCTAGATTGATTGACCTTGCTCTTAGTAAAGATGAGATCCTAAAGACTAAGAATATTATAATAGAAGGAGAAGCGAGAGCTACTCTTATCAAATACTCCAACGGAGATTCCAGGGCCCTACTTAATGCTTTGGAGATTGCTATATTTTCAGAAGACGAGATTGATGGTAGAATAGTTATAGGAAAGAGCTCTATAGAAAATTCCACCCAGAAAAAAATTGCCGTCTATGACAAAAATGGAGATAGGCATTACGACACGACCAGTGCCTTTATCAAATCTATGAGAGGGTCTGATATAGATGCAGCAATATTTTATCTTGCCAAGATGCTTGAATCGGGCGAAGATATAAAGTTTATAGCAAGAAGAATGATTATATTTGCATCAGA
>NZ_JALEIL010000050.1 GCF_022770135.1 Anaerococcus sp.
AAAGATTTTGAATTGTTTACATTTCATTTGAGCTATTTTAAAGATAAAGTTAGCGATAGAATGAAAACATCAATAGATACTTGTTTTTATTATCTAGAATATATTAAGAACTCATTCACCTATGATTATTCTAATGGACCAATTGAGGGTATTAACAATTTTATTAAGGTTTTAAAGAGGCTAGCTATTGGTTACAGAAATTTTGCTTATTTGAGAACAAGAATATTCATTACAAGAAATTTATTAGCTAACTAAAAAATTCAGGGATAGAAAATCTATCCCTGATTAAGAATTTGGTTGATTTTTATTACCAACACGATTTGACAAAGAGCCTAAAAAATCTCCCTGCCTTAAGCTTAACCATAAGCCTAAAACAAGGAGAATCTTCTAGTCTTCCTTATCTTCTTTATTTTTTAATTTTCTAATTCTGACAGCCTTAATCCTGTTATCTTCTATATAGAGAATTTTGATCTCGTAGCCATTGTAATCAAATGACAGCTTGGAGTCCTCTTCTGGTATATAGCCAAGTCTATCTATAATAAAGCCCCCCAAGGAATCGTAGTTTTCGTTATCCTCATCGATACCTATATTAATCTTCTCGTTTAAGTCCTTGATACCAATAGAGGCCTTGACTACGAAGACATCCCTGCCATTTTCCTTAATTTCTGGAATATCATAGTCGTAGGAATCGTCTATATCCCCTACAATTTCTTCTATCAAATCTTCCATAGTGACAACTCCAGAAAATCCACCGTATTCGTCTATCAAAATCGCCATATGGATATGTTTTTTCTGCATATCGGAAAAAAGCTTGTCGGTTTCTATCTTATCTGGTGCAAAGTAGGCAGGCCTTAGGATTTCTTTGATTTCTACATTTCTAAGCCCTACTTTTGTTGCCTCAAGTAGGAAGTCTTTGGTATAGACAATGCCTAAGATATTATCTACTTCGTCGTCATAGACCGGAATTCTCGCGTGCTTTATCTTTACAAATTCTTCGAGATATTCCTTATCCTTATCGTTTATATCAATCATAAAGACATCGGTCCTTGCTGTCATTATCTCTTCTGCAAGTAGGTCATCAAAGGCCATTATGGAATGGATCATCTTAGATTCCATAGGTCTTAGGATCCCTTGATCTTCACCTATCTGGACAATGGATTTAATCTGTTCACCTGTAACTTGCTTTTGGATATTTTTAGCCTCTATGCCAAATATATTCATAAATAAATTAGTCACAGCCGTAGTAAAGGCCACAATAGGTCTTGTAAGAACCATGATAAGCTTAGTGATTCCCGTAGCCCTTTTGGTAATCTCCATTGGAAATCTCACGCCAATTCTTTGGGGAATTTTGTCTACAAATATCAGCTTAAGAATCGTATATACTACTATGGCTACTATAGTCACCCATCTTTCTGATAAAATTCCTCCCCAAAAATAACCATCAGAGCTCACTTCTCTGAGCCTTTTTGCAAAATAGGCTATGGTTAAAAGAGAAAATATTATATTTGCTATTTCAAAGGATTGATTGAGCCTATCCTGATTTGATAAAATCTTAAGGACAGATCCTGCCTTCTCATCTCCATTTAGAGAATCCTCTTCTAACTTTGATGTGTTAAGGCTAATAAGTCCTGTATGAATTGCTGTAAATACTCCATCTATAATAAGCAATAAAATTATACTAAGCGTCGTAATCAAGCTATGGTAGGGTCCAGTTTCCATTTATGTCTTCTCCGTTCTTTCTTTATCTTTCTTATATAGACTATATACATAAAAGCTTTCCTTGTCAAAGGAGAAAAATCCTCCTAAGCCCTCTTTTTTAGAACAAACATAAGGCTTAGGATTACTATAATTCCAAAGGCCAGTGATATGACAAAAGAATGGGTAAAGCCCGCTATAATATAGGCAAGGGAAGAGACTAAAGCAACTGTTAGCCCATAAGGAAGTTGGCTTTTGACATGGTCTAGGTGAACACAACCTGCTCCAGTTGATGACATTATAGTCGTATCTGATATTGGAGATAAGTGGTCTCCACAAACTGACCCTGAAAGAGTTGCTGATATAGCTATTAAAAATATAGGATCATGGGGATCAAACATAGACACAACTATTGGTATAAGTATACCGAAAGTCCCCCAACTTGTTCCTGTCGCAAAGGCTAAAAATATTGCAACAACAAATATTACTACAGGAAGGAAGGAACTTAGCCCACTTGCTGCATTTTCCATAAGACCTCCAACATAATTAGTAGATCCTAAAAGCTCATTTGAAATATTCTTTAAGCTTGTTGCCATAGTTAAAATTAGAATTGCAGATACCATTGATGAGAAGCCTTCTGATACAGAATCCATAGACTTTTCAAATGACATCACCTTTCTTACCACGAAAAATATTATGGATATGATCAAGGCCACAATGGAACCCATAGCAAGGGCTATAGATGAGTCGGTGTTGGCAAAGGCATTTACAAAATCGTGATAGTAAGGACTTGTACTATCGAAAAATCCTCCAACATTGATTAAGCTTAGGACGCAAGATACTATAAGAACTAGGATTGGAAAGACTAAGTCTATTACAGCCCCTTCTCTGTTTACCTTGCTATGATCGATTAACTCTTCCTTTCTAACGCTTATATCCCCTGTTGTCTGGGCCTTTTTCTCGTATTCTTTCATTGGACCGTAGTCATTGTCAAAGGCAATTATACAAACTACAAAGAATAAGGTCAAAAGAGAATAGAAGTTAAAGGGAATTGCCTTTACAAAAAGCTCTATTCCTGAATAAGTTCCTGATTCTGCATAGCCAGAAACTGCCGCAGCCCATGAAGATATAGGCGCTATCATACAAACTGGAGCTGCTGTCGCATCTATTATGTAGGCAAGCTTAGCCCTTGAAACCTTGTGAGAATCTATAATTGGCTTCATCACAGATCCGCTTGTTAGACAATTAAAATAATCATCTATAAAAAGCATGATGCAAAGGAAAAATGTAGCAATTTGCGATTGTTTTCTATTCTTAATCTTGGAGTGAGCCCATTTACCAAAGGCACGTGATCCTCCAGAATAGTTTATTAGAACTACCATTATTCCCAAAACTACAAGAAAGATATAGATTCCTGAAGTCTGTGAGATTGACTCGATAAAGCCTTCGCTTACGATATTAGCTAAGAATTTTGCAAAGGATCCCTTAGATCCTAGGATTGCTCCTATTGTAATTCCTAAAAATAGGGAAGAGAAAACTTCCTTAGTAAAAAGAGCTATAAAAATAGCTACTACTGGTGGAAATAAGGACCAGATACTAGAATAGGTATCCACTCCTGTTTTTGAAATGTATATACTAAGGCCTATAGCCAATATAGCAAAGACTAGGGCCGGTTTAGATTTTTTATTTTCCATAAAACCCCTCAATTTTCTAATATGTAAAAATATCTAGCTGACTCTTTATCAAAAAAGATATTTTCCGCGCAATTTATACTATACTAATTTTTGCTATATATTAAAGCTTTTTTGAAATTTAAACAAAAAAAGGGCTGTTGCAAAACTATGAATAACCATCGTACCATCGTTAGAAGGTTCTCTTAGGAAATTTTACCTCTCCTGGCCGGTGGGCCGATTGATGCCCGCCGGATCATGGAGGCGATTAGCCCGTCGGCTTAATGAGACTTTCCGTGGAGGTTCTTCTAACGATAATGGTACGATTTATTCATTCTGCAACCGCCCCTCCTCTATACTTATTTTTGCTCAGCTATAATATCCTTAACCTTCATTAGTCTTGATATAGTAGCTCTTTCGTTTTCTTCTAGCTTGCTTCTTATATATTTGATTGTCTCTTCAAGATCTGGAATTGTCCTGTATTCTAAGGCATTTACCCTTCTTCTTGTGCTTTCAATCTCATCTGCCATAAGCTGGGTTGTCTTTTCAAGCTCCGCAAGCTCAAGGAGCCTATTCATAACTTCATTGAGTCCCTTTAGGGCCTTATCAAGACCTGCAGATGTTTCTGCATAGCCGTATGGGAACATGCTGGCGTTCTCATTTTCTTCTACCTTAAATTCCATCTTTGGAATCCTAACGCTCATGACATTTTTGATACTTATATCAACGCCAAGTTTTTGAGTAGGAAAGCTTACAGCTTCCTCCATAAATTCCGGGCTCATAAAAGCACTTGCTATAAGGAAGTCTGAAAAGGAAGCCTCTAATTCCTTTTCTACTTCTTCCCTTAGTTTTTTATTTTTCCTAATAAGCTCCAAGAACTGTCTCATAAGCTCATCTTGCTTATCCTTTAGTAGCTTGTAGCCACGTTTACTCGTAGCAAGTCGCTCTTTTAAGGTATTTAGATTCATCCTCGTTGGCGTTACTTTTAATCTTGCCATACTTAACTCCTAATCTAAATATTTTTCAATTAACTTATCGTCAATTCTCTTAAGCTCTGATTTTGGTATGATTTTTAGAAGCTCCCAACCTAGGTTTAGGGTATCTTCTATGGTTCTGTTAGTGTAGTAACCTTGGTTGATGTATCTTTCTTCGAACTCTTTGGCAAACTTAGCAAAGGCAAGGTCTGCATCTGATAGGGCAGAGTCCCCCAAGATCTTTTGAAGCTCTCTTGCATCAACTCCTGATGCGTAAGCTGCATAGATTTGGTTCATAGTGTCTGCGTGGTCTTCCCTGGTTTTGCCCTTTCCTATACCCTTATCCTTAAGTCTTGATAGGGATGGGAGGATTGATACAGGTGGCTCAACTCCTTGGTTGTAAAGCTCTCTGTTAAGGATGATTTGGCCTTCTGTAATGTATCCTGTTAGGTCTGGGATTGGGTGGGTGATATCATCTTCTGGCATGGAAAGAATTGGGATTTGTGTAATTGTTCCTGGCTTTCCACGAAGCTTACCAGCTCTCTCATAGATTGTTGAAAGGTCTGTATAAAGATATCCTGGGTATCCACGACGTCCTGGTACTTCCTTACGAGCAGCTGATACTTCACGAAGGGCTTCTGCGTAGTTAGTCATATCTGTCATGATTACAAGAACTTGCATGTCCTTTTCAAAGGCAAGGTATTCTGCTGCTGTAAGAGCCATCTTTGGTGTAGATAGACGCTCTATAGCAGGGTCGTCTGCAAGGTTCATAAAAAGAACTGACCTATCTAGGGCTCCAGTTTTTCTAAAGTCATTCATGAAGAATTGTGCTTCTTCGAAAGTAATTCCTATAGCTGCAAAGACTACAGCAAAGCCTTCATCGTCTGACAATACTCTCGCTTGTCTTGCAATTTGGGCTGCTACTTGGTTGTGTGGAAGTCCGTTTCCAGAAAATATTGGAAGCTTTTGTCCACGAACTAGGGTATTTAGTCCATCTATAGTTGAGATTCCTGTTTGGATAAACTCTGATGGATAGTCTCTTGATACAGGGTTTATGGCTGTACCATTTACGTCACGTTTTTCTTCAGGAATTATGGCAGGGCCGTCATCGATTGGCTCTCCAAGACCGTTAAAGGCACGGCCTATCATATCTTCTGATACGCCAAGCTCAAGAGGTCTTCCTAGAAATCTTACTGATGTTGATTTAAGGTTGATACCTGTAGATCCTTCAAAAAGTTGGACCATGGCACGGTCTTCTTCAATTTCAATAACACGACCACGGCGGCGTTCGCCTGTTTGCATTTCTATATCTACAAGCTCATCAAAGCTCACACCCTCTACTCCTTGAACGAGCATAAGAGGGCCAACTACTTCAGAAACTGTTTTATATTCTTTTAACATTATGCCTCCCTTATAAGCTCTTCAATTTGCTTATCAATTTCACTTCTGATCTCTTCGATGTTTCCTAAATCATCTTCTGAGATTAGTTTTAGTCTTGTAATCTTCTCACGAACTGGAAGTTTCTCGATTTTTTCAAGCTCTACGCCATTAGATAAGGCTTCTAGTGACTTATCGTAATTGTAAAGAATTGTCGCAAGCATCTTATCTTGCTTTCTTAGTGAACAATAAGTATCTACGTCGTGGAAGGCGTTTTGTTGGAGATAGTCCTCTCTGATTGATTTAGTAACGTCAAGTTTTAGCTTATCGTCATCAGATAGGGCGTCACGTCCTACTAGCCTTACGACTTCTTGAAGTCCTGATTCTTGTTGGAGTAGACTCATAGATCTCTTCCTATTTTTGGAGAATTCTTCGTCAACTTCGCCGTCTATATACTTATCCATCTTATCTTGATATAGCGAATATGATGATAACCAGTTAATAGCTGGGAAGTGTCTTTGGTAAGATAGGTCATAATCTAGTCCCCAGAAGACCTTAACTATACGAAGGGTCGCTTGGGTAACAGGCTCTGATAAGTCTCCTCCTGGAGGGCTTACTGCTCCTATTACTGATAGGGAACCTATGTCATTTCTTGATCCAAGTACTTCAACCTTTCCTGCTCTTTCGTAAAAGTCTGCAATCCTACTTGCAAGATAAGCTGGGAATCCTTCATCTCCTGGCATCTCTTCAAGACGACCACTCATCTCACGGAGGGCTTCTGCCCATCTAGATGTAGAATCTGCCATCATAGCTACGTTATAGCCCATATCTCTAAAGTATTCTGCAAGGGTAACTCCTGTGTAGATACTTGCCTCACGGGCTGCTACTGGCATGTTTGAAGTGTTTGCTATAAGAACTGTACGTTTCATGATTGATTCGCCTGTTTTTGGATCTACTAGTTCAGGGAATTCGTTAAGTACGTCAGTCATCTCGTTTCCACGCTCACCACAACCTACATAGATTACTATGTCAGCATCAGCAAACTTTGCTATCTGGTGTTGGACTACAGTCTTACCAGAACCGAATGGTCCAGGTATTGCTGCTGTACCGCCCTTGGCAACTGGGAAGAAGGTATCTATAACTCTTTGACCTGTAATAAGTGGCTCATCTGGGTCGATTTTCCTTTTTGAAGGACGAGCCTGTCTTACTGGCCATTTTTGAAGCATAGAAACTTCTTTATCGCCGTCTTCTGTCTCAATTATTGCTATTGTTTCATCGACTGTAAACTCGCCAGCTTTGATGTCTTTGATTGTTCCTGATATGCCGATTGGAACCATCATCTTGTGGGTGATAACACTAGTCTCTTCAACTTCGCCTAGGATATCGCCTGCTTCAACCTTGTCAGAAACACTTGCTGTTGGGTTAAATTCCCAAGTTTTTTCCCTATCAAGGGCTGTACTTGTTACACCTCTTTTTAGGAATTCTCCTGCCAAATCTTGGAGTTTCTCAAGAGGTCTTTGGATTCCATCGTACATCTTCTCTAGCATTCCTGGTCCAAGTTCTACTGAAAGAGGATGTCCTGTAGAAATTACTTCATCTCCAGGGCCAATTCCTGTTGTTTCTTCATAGACTTGGATGCTGGCAACATCACCTCTCATCTCAATTATTTCGCCGATGAGCTTATCTTTTGATACCTCGACCACATCGTAGATATTAGCGTCAGATAAGCCGCTAGCTTCTATCAATGGTCCAGATACCTTTGTAATTTTACCTTTATTCAAATTAAGCTCCTTTAATCTAGAATGTTTGCTCCTACAGCCTTCTCAACAGACTTGTTGATATCAGCTAAGCCTATTCCCATTGATCCCTTGTTTGATGGGATTAGGATAATGGCTGGAGTCATTTCTTCTCTATATTTGTCAATTGTAGATGGAATCTCTTTGGCTAAATCTTCTGTGATAAATATCACTCCAAATTCTTTCTTAGCCAAATCTTTGATTGTCTTTTTTGCATCAGTTCCATCTATTGCTGTATATACTTCAACACCCAATGCCTTGAATGCAAGGATTGAGTCCTTATCTCCTATTACTGCTACCTTATACATAAGATTTCCTCAACTTTTCTAAAGTAAATTCTTTATCCAACTTATTGAGTTTGGATACGAGTAGAATCCTTAAGTTTTTGATCTCAGTTTCCTTAGATATTACATAATTCATTAGGACTTCTGGACCAAAAGTTATCATCTTAGAATCTCTCGTATAATCAGTCATATGAGAATCAATAGCCTTTTCTAGAGCTAGGATATTATCATCGAGATTTAGATCATCATTTAGGCTGTCTTTGACATAATTACCGATTTTGGCATTAGAAAGACTTCCTATAAGTTGGTTAATCTCGTAAGAGAAATATTCCTTAAACTTAATAGGCTCAATAAAGCCACCTTCTATTAGTGTTTTTTCAAGAGTTTCCATATCTTCACCTTGGCTTTTAACTCTAAGAAGGCTCTTAAGATTTATCAAATCAATTGTTTCTCTAGTAAAGTCTATCAGAGTATCTAAGTCTAGGGCTTTTGCATCTAGTAAGAGTTTCTCATAATAGGACTTATCTAGGCTTATATCTATATCTTGAGGATTTTTAGTCTCTTCGTAAGTAGATAGGGCCTTTTGGGCGTAATCTAGGTATAGATCTCTCGGATCTTTCCCTAGGTCATCTTCCTTGTCGGATGAAAGGCTTGCTACTTTGTCAAAAAAGTCGCTTTTCCTATCCTCTTTGATGAGGTTTTTCTTGATATATGCTAGGTCAACATCTCCCATCTCTAGGTAAAGAGAAGAGTAATCCTTCTCTTGGATTAATTCTTTGACCAAAACTTTGAGATTGTGGAAGATATATTTTTCCTTCATATAATCTATTATCTCCTTGTCAGGAGCTATATCCTCAATTACTTTGTAGACTCTTTTTAATTCATCTTTTAGAATTTTCTCATATTCTTCTGGCCTATCGAGATCGTTGATAGATCCCCTATAGATTGTTTCGTTTAACTGATTTAAAACATCTCTTAGAGAATCATAATCGTTGAGTCTTTCAAGGTCAGTCCTTGTAAGGAGGTTTTTTTCATACATTCTCGTTGAAATAGATGCGCTTATATAGTCATCTTTATTCATCTAATCACCTCACTTAAACAGAATATCTGATATTTGTTTTTTAATATCGTCGCTTTTATATTTGATCAATGAAGAAAATCTATTGTCATATTCTATCTTGCCATCTCTAACGATGAAGCCTTCGTCAACTGTTTCATCTGAGATTTTAAGATTTCCTAAATCAGATTGGCTTAAAATATTTTTAAATCTATCTTCTAAAAGAATCTCACCTTTTTCTATCTTTGAATTTTTCAAAGTGTTTAGGACGTAATCCTTGTATGATGCTTCATCAATAGATTTTAGGCTTGCTAAAAGCTTATCTAAAACACTTTCTATAGCTGAGTTTTTGCCGGAGATAATGATATCTCTTGCTTCTCTTTTGGCAGAGACCTTCTCGTTTGAAAGAGTTAGGTCAGCTTCTTTCTTAGCATCAGCCAAGATCTTGTCAGCTTCTTTTTTTGCCTTAGTTTCCATATCTTCTAGGATAGTCTTAGCTTCTTCTTGACTTTTTTCTAGTATTTGATTTTCTTCTTTTTCTGCTTTTTCTCTTATGCTTTGTAATATTAATTCAAGATTATCCATAATCTTATCCTAATATTAAGCGTTTAGTACAAGTAGTAGTGATATAACGAATCCAAGGATAGCATATAGCTCAACCATTACAGAATAGATTACACCCTTGATGAATTCATCTTCTTTTTTTGCTAAGATGTTTACACCTGCTACAGCTACTCTACCTTGAGCTATTGCTGAGTGATATCCTACTATTCCTACAGGAAGTGCTGCCATTAGTAGGTAAAGACCTCTTGCTGTATCGATATCTCCACCTGTAATTTGTTGGAAGATAAAGAAACCAATTACGAATCCGTAAAGACCTTGAGTACCTGGTAGAAGTTGTAAGATAAGTGCCTTACCAAACTTTTCTGGTTCTTCTACTGTAAGTGCTGCTGTCGCTTCACCTGTCATACCTGTACCTTTTGCAGATCCCATTCCTGATAGGAATGTAGCGATTGCTGCTGCTAGAACTGCAAATACTAAACCACCATTTTCAACTAAAAAATTACTCATTGTCTCCTCCTCTTAATATTTTGACAAATTTTGTATCTTCAATCATCTCACGGAACTTAACTCCGCCACCTTCATAAAATTTATTAAACATCTCTACATATATAAGTCTTAGACCGTGTACATAGGCTGATAGATAAGATAGGAACATGTTAAATAGTTGGAATACAACAAATATAATAATTCCAGCTATGATTCCTCCGATTGAACCATTACCTGCTACCAAGTCTACAATTAAGTTTACAGAATAGGCCACGAAGCTTCCTGATAGAACTAGGGCCATAAGTCTTAGGAAGGATACGAAATCCCCTATCCAACTTGTAAGTCCATAGACTTCATAGAAACCTGATCCAATCCTTCCTCCGATAGATTTAGCTTCTCTACCAGAAAAGAGGAATATTCCTAAAATACCAATAATCATAACCCATTTTGCGATAGGGTTTTTAGTCAAGGCTAAAGCTACCGCTCCGCCTACAGTCATATACATAAATCCTACATCATACATGGCATCCATTGGCTTTCCGTCTCTGATATACATATAAGCTTTTACAGCTAAAGCGACGAAGAGTGAAACAGCTCCTATTACCAAGCTCATCACTATAAGCTCGTTGATGTCTGTTGCTGGATCTATTAAGCCAAATGGTACATCTATTATTCCGCCAAATACTGATCCGAATATAGCTCCAAATACGCATGCAGAAAGAGATATCCTAAGGAATAATCTCAAGTTCTTCTCGGTAGATGGTGGGAACTTCTTTAGCTTAAGGGCAAGTAATATTGCTATAGCTGCAAGGGCCCCATAGCCTAAGTCTCCTATCATGAAACCTGTAAATATTGTATAAAATATTGCTACAAGTCCACTTGGATCTACTTCGTTATATTTTGGAAGTGAGTAGGTCTTTACGACTTCCTCATACGGATCGACCAATTTGTTATTCTTAAGTATTATTGGAACTAAGCTATCTTCCTTATCTGCCTCTTCGATATCTAGTATGTAGGTATCACCTAAAACATTTTTAATATCTTTTTTGAATCTCTCGGTAGCCTCTACCGGAACATAGCCTTCAATAACATTCATAAGCCCTGTCTCTAGGAAAAATTCGCTTGATTCTTCCTTTCTTCTTAGGTTTAGGACATAGGCCTTGTAAATATATAGGTCCTTTAAGTATTTTTTGAAATCTAGGATTTCATTTTCGAGATTTTTAATTAATTTTTCTTTATCTTCGAGTTTGCCAGATAGGTCATAGATTTCTTCTCCTATCTTGCTAGTTGAATTAATTTTAACTCTGCTATAGCCGAACTCTCTTAGAAGTTCTACTAGATCTTCCTTTTCTTCTATACTTGATAGGGCGACTATAAAGTTTGTCTTATCAAGTTCAGAGACTTTGTATACTAGAGACTTTTCTAGATTTCTTTCTACTATGGCTTTTTCAAGCGAATCATAGAATTGACCAGAAATTGTCCCTGTCTCTACAAAGACTCTCTTAGAATCGTAGAGTTCTTGGATGTCTACATCTATATCCTTCCATGGCTTAAGAGCTTCTATTTTATTTGTAAGCTCATTTCTTTGGCTTAGGGCCATCTCTCTTTGGCCTACCAGGTCTTTTATCTTGCCATATATAAGGTCGAAGTCGAAATTCGCACCCTTTTTCTTTACATCTTCTAAGCTAAGTTCAGTAAAACTTGTATCTGGCTTGATGTCCCTATCTTTCATGTAATTGTCCAAAAGATTGATTACATAATCGGCCTTGTTTATACTAGAGTCGATTTTTTGAAGTTGGTCTGTGTTTCTAACTTCAGAAAGATAGGTTCTTTCCTCATCTTCTTCCAAATCGTTAAAGTGAACATAGTTAAAAGCTTGAAGGATATTTAGCAAGTCATCCCTTTCGGATTTAAAAGCTAGCAAGTTAAACTTATTCATTTTAACTATTGCCATTTTCTATAATCCTTTCACTTAAAGATTTAACAATACCATCTATAGTATCTTTACTTTGATTCTTAAGCTTTTCCGAATCTGCTTTAGCGTCCTCGATAGTAGGCTCTTTGTCTTTATTTGCAGCTTTTTCTGCATCCTCAAGAATCATTTTTGCCTTTTCTTTCGCTTTCGTGATTGTTTGTTTGTACTCATCATCTGCCTTAATTTTGGCTTGGTCGATGATCTCACGAGCTGTAACTTTTGCATTATCGATAGTCTGATCAGCCTTGTCTTCGGCCTCTTTGACTTTCAATAAAATATCGTCAGCCATCTTTCACCCCCTATTTGCCTTATTAAAATTATATCATAAAATACCTATATATGATATAATTAACCGATAAATAAGATTTTTAAACATGTTTTTGAGGATAAGAATGATTAAGAAGCTAATAATACTTACAATATCAATGTTTTTAATCGCTTGTGATAGCGGTTTTAAAGATAATAATACTACGGAAAATGAAACAAACTTGGCCTATCCCTTCGACAAAATGACAGGATTTGAGGAAGATAAGGCCCTCTACTTAAAATCTACAGCACCTTTCTTTAATACAAATATTAAAACAGATCCAAATTCGGCCTATGAGAAAAATGAACTAACAAATCTCGACTATAACAAGGAAATAATCTTTGCCAACATGCACATAAGAATCCCTGAAAGATGCAAGATATTTAAGAATAAGAGTGATGATAAATATATTATAGATTTTCCTTATAGTTCATCCTATAATATATTCTTAAGCTTTGAAGAAGTGACAAATACTAAGATTTCGGGCCAAAAGGATATCTTAAAAGCTTGTCAATTATCTGAAAAGACCATAGATAGTGGGGAGAGAATCATTAGCCATTCTCTAAGAAATAAGATTACCAATGTCGACTCCGCCTACTTTATAAGCGAAAAGGGTGAGCAAAGACTTACGCATTTTTTTGTAAAGACTCCTTCATCCATAATCCATTTCACAATCACTGAAGATAAAAACCTAAGCTTGAAATCCAAAGACATAATGAGCGATATCTTGATTGCCATGTATAAGGAAAGCGACGATCCTATGGAGATTTCCAAGGACTTTACCAACTATACAGATAAGATAAATGTCTTTGCCACAAAAGAGGTGGAAATGGGAAATATAAAATTCAAAATCCCAGAAAACTTCCTCCTAAGCCAGGATAAAAACGGCATCAGGGCCTATATATCAAAGGTCGATGGAGAAGTAATCTCAGAACTTATAATAAAAGTAGATGAGAAAGATGGTAGAAGTCTAGAAGAAGTATCTTCTCTTAACTCAGGCGATATAATCTATCCAATAAATATCGTAACAAATGGAGTAAGCGAGAAGGAGGATATAAACAAACTCTCCTACATGAGAAACGGCTCAAGGCTCTACGCCCCAAATTTTTCCCTAAAAGGAGATAAGGTCGTAGTTGAGACCAAGGATGAATTTGTAACGTTTTTTATCCTAGGACCTCTAAATGATAATGACCAGACAAGTATTATGGCTAAGTCCATTATATCAAGCATAGAGAAGAAAAATTGAAAGGAAGATCATGACAGAAAGAATACTCCATGTCTTTGGCACCTTAAATCGTGGAGGAGCCGAGACTTTGGTAATGAATATCTATAGAAATATAGACAGAAGTAAAATCCAATTCGACTTTGTAGTCCACCACGAAGAAGAAGGAGCCTACGAAGAAGAAGTAAGAAAGCTCGGAGGGAATATATACAGAGTTCCTAACTACAAAGGCACCAACCACTTCGCCTACAAGAAAGCTTGGGATGAGCTTCTTAAAAATCACCCAGAATATAAAATCATCCACTGTCATAAGGAGTCTATAGTAGCCCTTGTTATGGATGAGGCGAAGAAAAACGGAAGAATTGCCATAGCCCACAGCCACAATACCCAAAACATACCTGGCTTTAAGGGAAAGGTTATGGATGTCCTAAATAAAAACGTAAATTCTAAGACCGACTACCGCTTCGCTTGCTCCTTAGATGCGGGCTACTGGATGTTCGGTAGAGATAAAGACTTTACAGTTATAGATAATGGCATAGAAGTAGAAAACTTCACCTACAATCCACAGACAAGAGAGAAAATTAGGGAAAGGCTTGGTTTTTCAGACAAAAAGGTCCTAGGTCACATAGCAAGATTTAACAAGCAGAAAAACCACTCCTTCCTCATAGATATATTCTCCGACTTAGTTAAGGAAGACGATGCTTATCTTTTAGTTCTCGCAGGAGTGGGTGATCTTAAAGAAGAAATAGAAAAAAAGGTGAAGGACCTAGGAATCGAAGATAAGGTGATCTTTCTAGGTTCTATCGGCTATGTAAACGAACTCCTCCAAGCTATAGATATCTTTATCCTTCCTTCTTTATACGAAGGACTTGCCGTATCGACCATAGAGGCCCAGGCCGCAGGGCTTAAGTGTCTACTAGCAGATACCATAGACAAAAACTCCAAGATAACAGACCTAGTTGAATTTATCCCAATTGATCAGGGCACAGGCCCATGGATAAAGGCAATTCACAAGGCTCTTCCTTATCAAAGAGAAGATACTAGCGAGATGATAAAAAAAGCAGGATTTGATATAAGAGAAACCGCAGAAAGACTATCAGATTTTTACCTTAAGCTAATAAAATAATAGAACCCTCCCCCAGATCTTTAAACATTTCTGGGGATTTTTGCTGTAATTTTTTTACATTCTATTGTATTTTCTTAAATTTGGGGATAAAATAATAAAATAAAATTTTGGAGGATTTATGATAGAATTATTAAAAGCTTTTGATAAGTTCCTCTGGGGACTTCCCCTAATCTTGGGCATCCTAGGAACTGGCATTTACATAAGTATTAAGACAGGTGGCATTCAATTTAGGAAACTATCCTTTGCCCTAAGGCATACCTTGGGTAATATTTTCGAAAAAGACCACGACCACAAAAGTGGTGACATATCACCCTTCCAGGCCCTAGCCACAGCCCTTGCTGGAACAGTTGGTACAGGAAATATAGTAGGAGTCTCCCTCGCCATTCTCTTGGGTGGACCTGGGGCTATATTTTGGATGTGGCTTGCGGCAATTTTCGGCATGGCAACTAAGTTTGCCGAGGTAAGTCTTGCGGTTATGTATAGAGAAAAGAAGGGTAAGGGCTTTGTAGGCGGACCCATGTATTATATTAAAAACGGCATGGGAAATGAAAAGCTCGCCAAGGCCTTTGCAATCTTTTCTGGCCTTGCTGTTTTCGGTATAGGAAACTCTACCCAGTCCAACGCCATAGCAGGAGTTCTTAAGGAAAACTTAAATATCAATCCCCTAATAACTGGGATTATTCTAAGCATAATTGCTGGCATTGTAATCGTTGGAGGTATTAATTCCATATCCAAGGTCACTGAAAAGCTAGTGCCCCTTATGTCTATTCTTTATATAGGAGGATGTATCAGCGTCTTAGTCGTTAATTATTCTAATATCCTTCCTGCCTTTAAATCTATCTTTATAGGAGCCTTTAGCCCAAGATCTCTTGGAGGTGGATTTGCAGGTCTTTCTATAAAGTCTGTCGTAAGTTCCGGTATTGCTCGTGGAGTCTTTACAAACGAGGCAGGTCTTGGATCATCTCCTATAGCTCACGCTTCTGCCAAGACAGACCATCCTATCCGCCAAGGTCTTTGGGGAATAGCAGAAGTCTTTGTCGATACCATTATAATTTGTACCATGACAGCCTTGGTAATCCTTACAACTGAGGCTAACACAAGGGCAAATGTCGATGCAAGCGCCCTCGTATCTCATGCCTTTGCTAGTGGTTCAAGCTTCGGCCCTATGATTGTAACAATTGGCCTAAGCCTTTTTGCCCTATCTACCATCCTTGGTTGGGCCTACTACGGAGAGGTGAGTCTCGGATTTCTCTTCGGCAATAAAGCCATAATCCCATATAGGATAGCCTATGTGATCTTTGTCTTTTTAGGAGCAAATATGGACCTAGGCCTTGCCTGGACTATAGCAAATATCCTAAATGGCCTCATGGCCTTACCTAACCTAATAGCCCTCATAGCCCTAAGTCCAGTCCTTGTAAAATTGAGCAAAGATTTCTTCAAGGATCCAGAAAGAATTAGAAAATCTAGCGAAGAATACAAATCCTGTCTAAAATAAGACAAGCTAAAACCGACCTTAGCCCAAAGCCTTGGTCGGTTTATTTTATAGGTCATCTTCGATAATTGATGATTTGGAGTAGGCTGTTACTTTTGCTTCGAAGAAGTCTGTCTTTACTCCGTTTGGATCTGAGTATTCGTCTACCCATTTCATGGATTCTGGTATTTCCTTATAGCCTTCATAAAGTGGCTCAAGACCCAAGCCCTTGGCCCTTAGGTTGCCCAGATATTTAATATAATCTTCTATCATCTTCTCGTTAAGTCCTGCTATGTCATTACCTATAGAGTATTTGCCCCAGGCGATCTCTTGTTCTATCCCTTCTTTAAGCATTTCTCTATAGTAATTTTGTAGGTCAGGGGTAAAGAGGTCTTCTCTTTCTTTCTTAAGATCGTTTATAAGAGATCTAAAGAGCCAGAGATGGGTATTTTCGTCTCTGTTGATATATCTTATCTCTTGGACTGTTCCTGGCATCTTACCGTTCCTTCCTAGATTGTAGAAGAAGGAGAAGCCTGAATAGAAATAGATTCCTTCTAGGATGTAGTTTGCTATTAGGACTTTCATAAATCTAAATTCATCATCATTTTCCAAGAATTCGTTGTATTGGTCTCCTATAAACTCATTTCTCTTTAGGAGGTGTTCATCTTCCTTCCAGAGGTAGAGGATTCTTGTTCTTTCTTCTGGAGAACAAATCGTATCTAGGATGTATGAATATGATTGTGAGTGGATTGATTCCTGGTAGGTTTGAATTGACAAGCAAAGATTGATCTCATTTGCTGTGATGTAGGTTTGTAGGTTTGGTAGGTTAGCTGTTTGGATTGAATCAAGATAGGTTAGGAAGGAGAGGATCCTGTCAAAGGCCTTCTTTTCATGCTTATCAAGCTTCCTATAGTCCTTGATATCTTGATTTAAGTTGATCTCTTCTGGTATCCAGAAGTTATTCATAGTCTGTCTATACCAATCACTAGTCCATGTATATTTAAGATTGTTAAAATCGTTTAAGTTGGTGGTGTTTCCTTGGATTATTCTTCTTTTAGAAAGATCAATATCTCCATCTTCGTTGAAAATGCCACGCTTATTAACTTCTTTTTTTTTGCTTTCTTCCATTATTAACTCCTTATAAAATTGACTCAACAATTGATGCAATTATGGCAAGTACAATACTTGCTATAACTAAACTTCCTAAGTGACTGTCTATATAAGCTCCGTCGACAAATTTAAAGGCAAGATATAAGACGAAGGCATTGATGACCAAGTTAAATAAACCTAGGGTCAAAAATGTGATAGGAAAAGATAGGAACTGCAAAATAGGTTGAACTACCTTTTGTAAAAGTGTAAGTATAACTGCGGTTAGAATTAGGGCAGCTGGTTTGTCAAATGAAATGTGTGAAATAAAGTTGCTCATAAGCCAAAGAGCAACAGAATTAGCTATAAATAGTACCATAAAATCTCCTTTACATATTTTATATTATTATATTAGAAGAAAAAATAAGGGCAAGATTGGAATTTTTCATTTTTCTGGTAAGCTGGTTAAAAAGGAGAAATCTATGATTTTTATTAGCGGAATTTTGTATATATTATTAGTCATTTTGGGATTTTTTGTAGAGATTAATAACTATATCCTTATAGCTATGATGTTTGTTTTTGCTATAAGTCTATTCAAAGAAAGGGAGCTTCTAAAAGGCGTGGGAAGTATTAATACTAAAATAATATCTATAATCTTTTTTATAATCTTGATATTTATTCTTTCTCTGATTCAGGAAAAAATGGCTATAACAAACTACAGCTTCATAAATAATAACAATAAAGTATCCTACTCCTACCTGATAGTTTCTTACCTAGTCTTGACAGCCCTTATAGAAACTAGAAAAAGCTTAAAGTAAAAATACCAAAGAGTCGCTTAAAGCCCGGCTTTTTGGTATTTTAAAATTCTAATTTTACAATGCTTTATTTAATTTTAGCTTGCACATGAATCGCACTCTTCAACTTCTTGACTCTTTCCTCTAACATAGTATATAGACTTAACTCCAGCTTCCCAGGCTGTTATATAGATATTTAATAACTGTCTCATAGAGTATTCTGTGGTTATATAGATATTTACTGATTGGGCCTGATCGATGTGTTTTTGTCTTACTCCTGCCATACGCATAGATATGTTTTGGTCTATGTCGTGGGCGTTTTCATATAGCCAGAAGGTCTTTGTTGTAAGTCCTGGAGCAACTCTTGGAACTATGGCTCCCTTCTTTTCTTCTAGGAAGTAACGGCTCATGATTGGGTCAACTCCTGCTGATGTTCCTGAGATAATTGATGTTGATCCTGTTGGAGCTATGGCCATTAGGTAGCCATTTCTTAGGCCGTTTTCTTTAACATCCGCCCTTAACTTCTCCCATCTTTCGCTCTTATAATCTCTTAGGTCAAAGTAGGCTCCAGTCTCCCAGTCGCTTCCTTCAAAGCATGAGTAGGCTCCCTTTTCCTTGGCAATTTCCATAGATTCCTTGATGGCGTAATAGTTGATATCTTCATATACCCTATCTACAAATTCACCGTGGGCCTCTTCGTTTTGCCAGCTTATGTCGTTTTTAACTAGCATGTGGTGGTAGCCGCTTGTCCCAAGTCCTATTGCCCTGTACTTTTTGTTGGTTACCTTGGCATATGGAGTTGGATAGTAGTTTAGGTCTATTACATTATCAAGAGCCCTTACTACTGTTCTTACAGTTTCTTCGAGCTCTCCCTTATTATTTACATCGACCTTACCTAGGGTTAGACTTGCCAGGTTACATTCTACAAAGTCGCCTGGTTTTGTCTTGTTTACTATGATTGTGTCTCCATTTTCATCGACTATCTCTGTTGAGATTGACTCTGAAGGGCTCATGTTTTGAGCGATTTCTGTACATAGGTTTGATGAATAGATCATTCCCTTGTGCTTGTTTGGATTTAGTCTATTTACTGCATCTCTGTTGAAGACAAATGGAGTTCCTGTTTCTGTCCATGATTTAATGAGTAGTCTTACCATATCTTTGACAGACATAGTCCTTCTGGATATATCCTTATCTGCTACTAGCTTCTCGTAAAATTCTTCGAATTCTTCTCCGTAGGTGTCCTCTAGGGCCTTACCGTATTTTTTCTCTACTTCGTGAGGGTCGAACATATGCCAGTCGGCATTTATATCATCACGGGTTAGTCTCCAGAAGAGGTCTGGAACGCATACTCCAGGGAAGACATCATGGGCCTTCATCCTGTCATCTCCGTTATTTGTCCTAAGTCCCATAAATTCAGGTATATCCTTATGCCAAATATCTAGGTAGACTGCAACCGCTCCTTGCCTTACACCAAGTTGGTCTACTGCCACGGCTGTGTCGTTGGCAAGTCTTATCCAACGGATAACTCCACCAGCAACTCCCTCAAAGCCACGTATGTCTGACCCGTTAGCCCTTACCTTTCCAAAGTAGAGGCCCATTCCTCCTCCATGCTTTGATACTTCCGCAAAGTTTGTTACAGAACGGTAGATTCCCTTTAGGGTATCTGGGACTGTGTCTATAAAGCATGAGGATAGTTGGTTAAATGGCTTTCTGGCATTGGTCATGGTAGGTGTTGCCATAGTTGCCTTAAGGGTTGAAAGGATATCATATAATCTTTTTGCAAATCCTATCTTATCCTTCTCAGGAATTGCAAGATGCATGGCGATTCCCATAAACATCTCTTGGACCTTTTCTAGGATATCTCCCTTGTGGTTAGTAATTAGATATCTTTTCCTTACAAGATCAAGGCCTGAGTAGGTAAAGATCTTGTCCCTAGAAAAGTCCATATAGGCTTCTAATTCGTCTATCTCTTCTCCTGTGTAGTTTTCTAGGATGTAAGATCCATAAAGTCCTTCTTCTGTTAGAAATTCTATTTTTGATTTGAAATCGAAAAGCTCGTATCTTTCTTCACTTTTTTCTATCTCATAGTTAATCTCTTGCATGAGAAAACGTGCTGCTATTATCTCCCAATCAGGAGCTTCCTTGCTGGTAAGCTCGCTTGCAGCTCTGATAATCGCCTTAAGCATGTCTTCTTCTGTCATGTTCGCCTTTAGGAAGGATTCAAATTTGAAAAAGAGAGACTCTATAGGATATCTTTGGTTGTCAAATTCTGTTTGAACTTCTGTGATTATATTAAGAATATTCTTGTCACTTATATATTTGGAGAAGTCTCCCAAGACTTTTCTATCCATATTGTGCTTGGCACGGTAGAGGATAAAAGATTTTACCTCTCTGTAGTAGTTCTCGTCAATTAGGGTAAGCTCCACCAAGTCTTGAACTTCCTCAACTGTAACAGTATGATCAGCCGGATATTTTTCCTTGATTGTTTTTTCTATCTTTGAGGAAATCTTTCTGAGATCTTCCTCGCTTATCATACTGTCAACAGAGTAGAAGGCCTTAGCAATTGCTTTTTCTATTTTTTCTCTTTCAAAATCTGCCCTCGAACCGTCTCTTTTAATAATCTCCATCTTAACTCCTTAATCTCTCATAAACAAAGGTCATTTATATATCAACTAATATCAACTTTTCTTAGATGCTTGTAGTTACTTTATCAAAAGTCTAATACTAGATGTAGTATCTTTATCTTATAATCGTCTATTATCATACCATATATTGTGGTTTTTCAAAATAAAAAAAACAGCACAAATTAGCGATTTTTGTAATTTATGCTGCTTTTTGCAATAATTTTTTCTAAATTTTATAGATTTTCTCCGTACAAATGTTCGAATATATCTTCCTTAACTACAGTAGTATCGAGAAGGATATCGAAAAGCCCTTGTTTTTTGGGACTAAAGCCAACTATTAAATAAAGAATTTTAAATTTATTTAGGACAAATCTTCCACAAACTTCTCTAATTATTATTTGAGAGAAAGTTAATTTATCACTTGTTAAGGAAATCACCCTGAGACCTAAGATCATCTTGCCTAGGGTCCTTCCATTTGTGAAAAGTGTCATCAGAAAGAAGTAGGCTAAAGTAACTCCTGTCCTAAGCACTTCTTCCAGGCTAAAACTTAAGATACTTGCATCCATATCTAAGGGCAAGAATACTTTAAGTATTGTAAATATTCCTCCCACAACTAGCATATCTATAAGAAAGGCTACAAGTCTTAGGAAAAAACCCGCATAGGCGAAGCGGTAGTCTTTCTCTCTAATAGGAATTTTAACTTCAGTCATTGCAATCACCATACAAATACATTGGCCTTGGTCCTTCATTTTTCATTAATTTATCAAGTATTGCAAGGTCTGATTGGCTTTTCTTAAGGTCTGTGACTTTTGAAAATATTGATGAGAAAGATCCCATGATGTTGTCATTTCTTATTACCATTGGATCTTCTAAGTTATTTTCACTTGCCATATCGCTTACGGCTGAATCGAGATCTCCGATTTTATCAACTAGTCCATTTGCTAGGGCTTGGCTACCATCGTAGACCCTACCGTCAGCTAATTTTCTAACTTCTCTTTCAGAAAGGCCACGTCCTTCTGCAACAATTTTTACAAATCTGTCAAAGGCTGAGTCTACAAGGCCTTGGAAGTATTCTTTTTCTTCCTTACTCATATCCCTACCCTGGCTTCCGGCATCTTTCATCTTGCCTGTTGTAATGTTTTGCTCTTTAATTCCATACTTTTCGAAAAGTCCTTGGAGGGAGTAGGATTGGATGATTACCCCAATCGACCCTGTCCAAGTCTCGTTAGATGCGTAAATCCTATCAGTTGGGGCTGATATATAATAGCCTCCGCTTGCTGCCATCTCACCCATTACAGTATATACTGGCTTTTCCGCTTCCTTAAGGGCCTTTATTTGATTTGCAATCCTCTCAGACGCATAGACTGATCCACCTGGGGAATTTACATTTAGGATTACTCCCTTAACAAGGGGGTCTTCCTTGGCCTTTTTAAGCTCATCTACCACGAAGTCATTAGCATCGTTTGATTGGATTACCCCATCGACATCTACGACCTTGATTTTCTCCTTAGGATTTGTTCCTTGGACTATTTCTTCTGTATAGCTAGAAAAGTCTGAAAAGTTTTTCATATACTTATCTCTTATATTTTGCTCTACTTCCTTATCCTTATCCTTGGCGAATACCGAAAGTACAAGGACTAGGACACTTATAGCCAAGGCTATCCATTTTTTTGCGTTATTTTTCATAAATCTCCTCTTAATTCATTTCCTATTTCTTTATCAGTATAACATAAAGCTTCAAAGCTGTTAAGTTATAGTTTAATTGCTTTTTATCTAAGTTTAAGTACAATATTAGTGCATCACAAGTATCGTTAACACTAGATACATTGTTAATGTATAGCTCCCTTTGGAGCTATTTACATAAATCCGGGCTTAGATTAGGCCCTTTTTCTTTTGCCAAATTTACAAGCACAGATACTGCTTCGTCTAGGAGTTCTTCTATAGAAGGCTTTTCTTTAGAAACTATCAGGGTCTTGCAACAATCGAATGGGATTAGGATTCTTGTGGCTTCTGATTTTCCTATAGCCTTGGCAATTTTCTTGCTAATCTCTCCGTGAAGGGAATTTGTTATGACTATTCCTGTAGTTCCCAAAATAAAATCACAGTCCTTGACATTTACGACAATAGCATTTTCACCAGTCGCAATTATATCGGCTCCTGCCTTTTTCATAGCCTTACTAGAAAAATAATTAGTTCCTAAGCCATAGACTAGAGCATCTAGATTTTCTTTTTTAATTTTACTTACAAGGCTTGCACCTATCGAGCCTCCCTGGCCATCAATTACTACTATCTTCATATCTTCCTCCTTCTAATATTTTATCATAAGCTTAGTTCTTGACCTAGTTTTTTTTATATGTTAAGATAAAATTGTTAGCATGAAGCTAGCTTTATTTAAATTACCATGAGGGTTTAGGGGATTCCTATGCCCTTTTTTATTTATAAAAAAGAAAGGAATATGATGGAAAAAGCAAAAAAAGAAAAACTCGATAGTCTAGTAAAAGATCTCCTCAAGGAGAAGTTTGTCCTAGCCTTTTCTGGCGGAGTCGACTCATCTCTAATCTTAAAGCTTGCAAGCATCTATAGAAAAGAGAAAAACGATGTCGTGGCCATAATGTATAATACAAATACCACACCAGATGGAGACTTGGAAAATTCTCAAAACTTGGCAGATGAGATGGATGTCGACCTAAGAGTTGTGGATATCGACGTGTTCGACAACGAATATATTAAACACAACACCATAGACAGATGCTATCATTGCAAGAGCTTTCTCTTTGAAGAAGCCTTCAAGCTAAAAGATGAGCTTGGCTACAAATACGTGGTAGATGGATCAAATCTCGATGACTACAAGGTCTTTAGACCAGGGGTGAGAGCCCTTAACGATAAGGGAGTTGTAAGTCCCTTGAAGGAAGCAGGCTTTACTAAGGATATGGTAAGGGCCTATGCCAAAGAGTTAAACGTATCAGTATACAAGAGGCCTTCTGCCCCATGTCTTGCGACTAGATTTCCATACAATGAACTCATTGATAAAGATAAATTCGAAGCAATTAACAAGGCAGAAATCTATCTAAAAGATTTGGGTCTTGAAAATGTCCGTGTCAGAGTATACGGAGATAATACTAGAATCGAAGTCGATAGGAAGGATTTTGATAAAGTCTTCAATAATGTAGATGAAATCGTCGCAAAACTTAAAGGTTTTGGCTTTAAATATGTAAATCTTGACCTAGAAGGCTACAGGTCTGGGTCAATGGATGAGGTAATAGAAAAGGAAGATAAGCTTAAGCTTAATCCATGGATAGATAATGAATGATAAATAATTTTTAGAAAATATTAAAAACGGCAAGATGACAATTGATGAGGGCCTAGCCTATCTTAAGGACTTTAACTTTAAGGATATAGATATAGCAAAGCTCGACTTTCAAAGAAAAAATAGGAGGGGCTTTCCTGAAACAATCTTCTGCCAGGGCAAGGAGGACTTTGCCTTGGTGGAAATCTTCAAGGCCTTTGCCGAAAGAAGTGACTCAGTAATAGGTACTAGGGCGACTAATGACCAGTACGAGCTTGTAAAAAGGGAAATCCCTCAAGCAAAATATGACCCTACAGGAAGGATTATATCCCTAGAATATGAAAATCTTCCTCAAATTGGAAATATTGCCATTTGTACTGGAGGAACTGCAGATCTTTTCGTAGCAGAAGAGGCCGCCCTTACGGCAGAATTTTTTGGAGCGAACGTTAGCCGCTTCTACGATGTTGGGGTCTCAGGACTACACAGGATGTTAAATAAAATCGATGAGATTAAGAAGGCTAATGTAATAATCGCCATAGCCGGCATGGAGGGAGCCCTTGCAACTGTCCTTGCAGGCCTTGTCGATAAGCCAATCATAGCAGTACCAACTTCTGTGGGCTACGGGGCAAGCTTTAATGGTATATCTGCCCTCCTTACCATGCTTTCGACCTGTGCTGAAGGAATTTCTGTAGTAAATATTGACAATGGCTACGGAGCAGCCTACGCTGCCTGCCAAATAAATAAACTAATAGAGGAGAAATAAATGGACTTATATTTTGAAATGTATTCTGGAATAGCAGGAGATATGACAATTGGAGCCCTCCTAGACCTTGGGGCTAGTAAGGAAAAGCTAGTAGAAGCTATAGATTCACTTGGGATTGATGGCTATAAACTCGTCTTTGATAGGGCCCTAAAGAGCGGCATCGACGCCTATAATTTCGATGTAATCTTAGAAAATGAGAATCATGGCAAAGGTCACGACCATAGCCATGAAGATCACGACCATAATCATGACCATAGTCACGAACACAATCATGAACACAGCCACGACCACCGCTCTCACAGCCATGTTCACAGAAATATCTCTGATATAGAAAAGATAATCAATGGATCAGATGTCCTTTCAGAAAAAGTAAAGAAAGACGCCCTAGGAATTTTTGATATCATAGCTGAAGCTGAGTCCAAAGCCCACGGGATAGATAAAAGCGAGGTCCACTTCCACGAAGTAGGAGCTATCGACTCCATCATAGATATAGTTGGAGTAACAGTTCTTCTAGAAGACTTAGGTGTAGAGAATATTTACTTCTCCAAACTCTTTGAAGGATGCGGCATGCAAAAATGTGCCCATGGCTATATGCCAATCCCAGTTCCTGCAGTAGCAAATATCTTAAGAGATTCAAATATAAGCCTCAATATCATAGACGATTATGGCGAACACGTAACTCCAACTGGAGCTGCTATAGTTAAATACTTCTCGACAGGAGAGGCAATCAAGGAATTTGCAATCAAGAAAATCGGACTCGGTGCAGGCAACAAGGATTTTGAAAAATCTACCAACATCCTAAGAGTAATGGAGATAGAAAATCCTAAAAAAAAAGCCTAATCCTAGCTGAGACAAACATAGACGATACAACAGGGGAAGTTTTGGGCTTTGTGATGGATAAGCTTATGGAAGTTGCTAGGGACTGTTTCTACACTCCGATTTTCATGAAGAAAAACCGTCCAGCCTACAAACTTTCCGTCCTTTGTGATAAGGAAAAAATCGAAGAAGTCGAAGATATAATATTTTCTAACACGACCTCAATCGGTCTTAGAAAAATAGAAGTCGAAAGATCAATCCTTGATAGAGAGATGATTACAATAGATCATGACGGTCTAAAGCTTTTCTTTAAGAAAGTCTATCACAAGGATTCTTCCTACATATATCCAGAATATCAGTCAGTAAAAGACTTGGCGGAGAAAGAAAATATATCGATCAAAGAAGCCTTTGATAGGATAAGATCAATTTATGGAGAAAAATATGAAAATTAAATTAAGAAATATTGGCCTTTTGATAGTTTTCCTCCTAGTCCTTGCCTCTTGTGGAGGAAATAAGGCAGAGGAAAATAAAACTGAAGTGAAGACAGAAAGTGAAGAAATAACAGAAGATAATAGTGAGGCCAAACTTATAATTGAAGATGTCTTAGGGCGAAAGGTGGAGCTTAATAAACCAATGGATAAGGTAATAATCCAGGGATCAGGATCAGGCGGACCTTTTATGACTATGATGTACCTAGATAAGGAGAATTTCTATAAGAAAATCGCCGCCATGGATGATGGTATAAAACTTCACAGAAATGACCTCTATCAAAGGCTAGTAGACAGAATCCCAGAACTTGATGATGTCAAAAGAGTAAGTAACTTCGCAGATAACGACTTTTCCCTAGAAGAGCTTCTATCTATTGACGCTGACGGCATCATCGCTCCCGTTTCCTACAAGGCTCAACTAGATACAATCGAAGAAAAGATAGGCTTGCCAATAATCTATGTAGACTACCACAACCAAGACTTCGACGATCACCTAAAGTCTACAGAAATTATAGCCAAGGCCACAGGACTTGATAAAAACCTCGATAAGCTAAACGGATTCTATAAGGAAAAAATCGACTCAATGAAAGAAAGACTTAAAGATGTAAATGATAAACCAAGAGTCTATCTAGAGCATGGCTATGAAGGAGAACACGCTTACGGTAACTCTTACGGCAACGAAATGATGTGGGGTAAAATCATAAACGATGCTGGCGGATACAATCTTACAGGAGATGTCCTTGGAGAAAAGGAGGCGACTCCTGTTTCTGAAGAGTTCGTCTTATCTCAAGACCCTGATATGATTTTCATCACCGGAGCAGAATGGATAGAAAAGCCTGAGTCAATGAAGATGGGTTTTGGAATTAGTCCAGAAGATGTAAGTAAAAAACTTGATAAATACATAACTAGAAATGGATGGAAAGATTTGACAGCAATGAAGGAAAAAAATGTCTATGTCATAGGGCAAAACTTAGCAAGAGATATGTGTGACTTCTACGCCTACGAGACTCTCGCCAAGACCTTCCACCCAGAGCTTTTCGAAGATGTGGACCCAGAGGCTGATATGAAAGAATTTTACGAAAACTTCATGCCTATAGAATATCAAGGAACTTGGTTTAGCAAATATGAGTAAGAATAAAAAGATTCTTATCCTGTGCCTAATAAGCCTTCTTGTGTGTATGATAGATTTATTCATTGGAGTAGGAGAGCTTGTTCCAAAGGACCTCCTAAGTCTAAATGACCTTCAAAGAACTATTCTTTTTAAGATCAGAATGCCAGAGATGCTAACAGCCCTAGTGCTCGGCATGATCTTAGGCCTTGCTGGGGCCTGCATGCAGACTATCCTTGACAACCCCCTAGCAAGTCCCTTTACCCTAGGGGTCTCCTCAGCTGCAGGCTTTGGGGCCTCCCTCTTTCTCCTATTAGGTATATCGATTAATTTTATAGCCTTCGGGGCCATAGGCTTTGCCCTTATAGCAATAATTTTCGTCTATATCATCTCAAGGAGAAACTTCGCCCACACAAATTCCATGATCCTTGCTGGAATTGCTGTCAAATTCTTCTTTGACTCGCTTACAAGTCTTATGCAATACATATCCACAGACGAAACCCTAGCATCAATTGTATTTTGGCTCTTCGGTTCTGTTTCAAACACGAACCCTAAGCAAATAATGATTCTTTTCTTCGCCTTTGTCCTCGCCTTTGTCCTAATTATCAAAGACAGTCACAAGCTTACTAGCTTAAGGTTTGGAGAAGATAGGGCGAAAAGTCTGGGAGTGGATGTCAAAAGGCTAAAGATTAAGACCTTTATGATAGTTTCTATTCTTTCCTCAATTGGGGTAAGCTTTGCAGGAGTAATAGGCTTTATAGGCGTTATTGCCCCACATTTAGCGAGGAAAATCCTAGGAGAGGACCAAAGATATTATCTTATAGGATCAAGCCTTATAGGGGCGATTCTTTTGGTATTTTCATCAGGCCTATCCAAAATCGTAAAACCTGGAGCCATCCTTCCTATAGGAATCATAGCAAGTCTCGTTGGACTTCCTTTGATATTTATATTCTTTTTTGGAGGCAAAAATGATTGAAGCTAAAAACCTATCCATCTCCTACGACAAGAAAGTAATAGATAATATTTCCTTTAAGATAGAAGAAGGTAAGGTAAATATCCTCATGGGAAGAAACGGATCAGGCAAATCGACTATCCTAAATGCCATAAGCGGAATCAAAAGTTACAAGGGTGAGATAAAAACAGACGGAAAAGTTTCCTATCTTAATCAAAATATTAATTCCAAGGCAAAATTTACAGTCTTCGAAACTATCTTGCTTGGCAAGGTAGCTGATCTTTCTTTAAGGATAAGTAAAGAAGATAAAAAAGACGCCGAAAAAATCCTAGACTTACTAAATATCAGAAAGTACAAGGATAAGTATATAAATAGATTGTCAGGAGGAGAGGTCCAGAAGGTCTTCATTGGCCAGGCCCTTGTGGCAAATCCCAAAATCCTCCTTCTGGACGAACCAGTAAGTGCCCTAGACCTTAAAAACCAATACGAGATTATGAGAATCATAAAAGATTTGACAGAAAAGTTAAATCTTACTACTCTAATTAGCCTCCACCAAATAGGCCTGATAGAAAAATTCGCAGACAATATAATCCTAATAGATAATCAAAAAATCTACAGACAAGGCCCATCCAAAAAGGTCATGGACGAGGAGATGTTTAGAGATATATTCGACATGGAGACAGATATCAGGGATTTTGATGGAAATAGGCATATATATTTTAAGTAAAAAATCGGGAATACAACCCGATTTTGTTTTGCCTGTTTTTAATTTTATAAAAGTATCACAGAAAAAATATGGGCTGCAAAGCCTGCACATAAGCCGCCTATAGTGTGGGATAGGATTGCGGAGCTTGTCATCTCCTTTGTACCTAGAGCATCCATCATGGCTATATGGGTTGATAGATATCCTGACCAGCACATACACATGGCGGTAAAGACAGCTATATCATTTCCCGTAAGGCTTACTCCTTGTGCAAATTCCTTCACCAAACCTATAGCAGCTCCTGCAGAACCTAGGGCTGTTATTGGCACTGCTATGAAGGAGTCACTTGAAAACCCAAAGATCGGGCTTAGGATAAGGGATAGTTTTTCTCCAAGCCAAGGAAGAAAGGCTACTCCCTGGCCTATTTCTCCCGTATAGCCAGAAGCTGGCATAGGATTTGTTAGAAGCATTACCATTGTACAAATCGTGATTACCCCAGGGATAATAGCAACTCCCATATCGACTCCACGCTTACCTCCATAAAGGATTGCTTCAATAGCACGAGATCCAAAAGATCCTTCCCTTACTATTCTAGATCCTTCTGGTATACTTTCGACATTTTCTACTTCTACCATCTCTTCTGTACCGTAGTGCTTTTTCGTAAAACTTAGCATTATCCTAACCGATACGACAGATCCCACAAAGGCTCCTAGATTTCCAATAAGAGCAGCCTTGACAGCTCCTTCTACAGGAAGGGAGAACATAGTTGTTGTTACAATAAGACCCATACCAAAGGAAGTTCCGAGATTGCATAGGGCTGGCATTTGAAATTTCCTAAAGTATTTTTTGAAATTATCTTCATCGGCCAGGGTAAGGATTGCTGGATTGTCTGATAAATAGCAATTTAGTATGCCCAAAGAAGAGGCTCCCGGCAGATTATAGATAGGTTTCATAATCTTAGATAAGAGGACATCCACCAAGGCAATAAAACCAAATTCAGAAAAAAGACTGGATAGGGCCCCTGCTATTACAGAAATACCCATTATGTAAAAACAAGTATCCATCAGTAGCCTATAGGCCGTATTCATTATGGTCGATAGCATATTGCTTGGCCCCATAATATGGCCAATCCAAGAAAAGATTCCAAAAAACACTATTATAAAGATGAAATTTTCTAAACTTATATTTTTCTTATAGCTTCTATTCATTACCACTCCCAATATATACAAGATCCTATCGATCTTTAATTTTCTTATTAAATCATATAATTTAAAGAGCTTTTAGTCAATCATTATAGAAAAATTTTTATTCATTTTAATATGTGAGTTAAGTATATAAATTATAGCTAAGACAGCCATAAATCTCATAGCTTATAAGCTAGTTAAAAGAATATAGCTAATAAAGTCTTATATTTAATCACAGAAAAAGCCCCAAGCAAAGCCTGGAGCCAAAATTCTATTCTAAAGAATCCTCGTCTGATTCTTTCTTATCTTCACTTACATTCTCTTTGTCATCTTCTATAGATTCATTATTTTCTAGATTTTTAATATCTGTATTTTCACTTATATCACTAGAGTCTGTCTCTACTGCCTTCTTGTTTAGGATTTCCATAAATTGGTCGCCTGTTATGGTCTCCTCTTTTAGTAAGAAGTCTGATATTTCATGAAGTTTATCTATATTATCCTTAAGGATTTCTATAGCTCTCATATGAGCCCCAGCGATGATTTTGGCAACTTTTTCGTCAATCTTGTTACCTGTTCCATCAGATACTATCATAGACCTTTGGCCACCTAGGTATCTTCCTTGGATTTGTTCAAGTTGCATGAAGTCAAACTCATCATCCATACCATAGATTGTAACCATGTTTCTAGCCATAGCGGTAGCTCTTTCTATATCATTTGAAGCTCCCGTTGTCTTGGTATTAAAGATTAGCTCTTCGGCAGATCTACCACCTGCAAAGGTCACTATCTCATCAAATAGCTCTTGCTTGGTCATGATATATTTCTCGTCCTTATCAACAGTCATAGTATAACCTAGGGCTCCACCAGTTCTTGGCACTATGGTAATCTTGGTTACTGGTGTCTTCTGGGTTTGGATGGCTGCTACTAGGGCGTGTCCTACTTCGTGGTAGGCTATGATTTTCTTTTGGTCATCGCTTATTACAGCGTTTTTCTTTTGTTGACCTGCTATTACTGTTTCGATTGATTCCTCGAGGTCTTCTTGGGTAAGCTTGTTACGGCCTTCCCTTACTGCACGAAGGGCTCCCTCATTTATGATATTTGCAAGGTCCGCTCCGCTTGTACCTGCAGTTCTTTTGGCAATTTCTTCGTAGTCGATATCGTCTTCTCTTTTGATGTTTTTGGCGTGAACTTTAAGGATATCTTCACGGCCCTTAAGGTCAGGTAGTTCTACTTGAACTTGCCTATCGAAACGACCTGGTCTGGTAAGGGCTGGGTCTAGGATCTCTGGTCTGTTGGTTGCTGCAAGAAGGACAACTCCTTCAGTCGCATCAAATCCATCCATCTCGTTTAGGAGTTGGTTTAGGGTTTGTTCACGTTCATCATTTCCAGAATATCCGCTTACGTCACGCTTTTTACCAATAGCATCGATCTCATCAATAAATACTATACAAGGTGCTTTTTCCTTGGCTTGTTTGAAGAGGTCACGGACTTTACTTGCACCCATACCTACGAACATTTCCACAAATTCTGAACCTGAAATTGAGAAAAATGGCACGTTAGCTTCACCTGCTACGGCCTGGGCCATTAGGGTCTTACCTGTTCCTGGAGGTCCTACTAAGAGCACTCCCTTTGGAACCTTAGCTCCTATTTCCTTGTATTTTCCAGGATTATGGAGGAAGTCTACTATCTCACTAAGTGAGTCTTTGGCCTCTTCTTGACCTGCAACGTCCTTGAAGGTCTTTCCAGTCTTATTTTCTACATAGATTTTGGCATTGGACTTACCGAAGTTCATGAAGTCTCCGCCGCCACGACCTCCCATGGTCTTTGTAAGGGATCTTGAGGCAAAATAGAATATTACCCAGATGAAAACTAGGGGCAATATACTTGTCAAGAATAGGGAAAGATAAGGGTTCATTCTCGTTTCAATCTCTTGAGAGAATATTAACTTATCATTTCTTTCTTTTGCCTTAAGAAGTCTATCTGTAAGGTCTGTATCTTGCCATAGACCTGTTTCGTAGGCCTTCTCATCTCCATCTACCTTGGCCTTGAAGGTGTATTTTTGATCATCCTTGGATACTTCCGTAACTTGATCGTTTTCTATCATTTCAACAAATTGGCTGTAGGATACTTCCTTTACATCTGTCTCCTGAGCTATGGGGTTTAGCGCAAATCGTATCACTACAAATAATACTATAGCAACCAACCAATAATATAATAGAGGTTTTTTGCTTGGATTTTTCTTAGCCATCTAATCTACTCCTATATATATATTTATCGAGCAGTATTTCTAGAGCTTCTAATTCATCAACTATGGTTTGTAAGTTTACATCTATTCCATCTTCTGGAATATCTTCCTTTATCTTTTGGAAGTAGTCATCTACCATCTTTGCTGCTTTTTCTCCATCTTTTGTAAGCATCACATTAACTACTCTCTCGTCTTCTTCACTTCTTACTCTATTTACAAAGCCTTGCTTTTCCAGTCTCTTGCAAATATT
>NZ_JALEIL010000071.1 GCF_022770135.1 Anaerococcus sp.
AGTTAAAAATGATACAAGCCCTGCTAGAGCGCTTGCTCCGTGGTTGTCGTGAGCTATACCAAATGCTATACCGACTGCGAAAATAATGCCTAAATTATCGAGTATTGATCCACCTGCAGATATTAAGAAAGCTGCTATTGGTGATCCGCCTCCCCATAAGTCTGGGTCGATTGCATAACCTATACCCAAAAGAAGAGCTGCAAGAGGCATTACAGCAACTGGTTGCATTAGGGATTGCCCTAATCTTTGTAGTTTTTCCTTCATAACTACCTCCTATAATAAAACGTTTACACTATAATTTTATCACACTAATAAGGCGTATTTCAATATTTTATAATAAGATATTAGGGAGAAATCTCTTGATAGCATATAGTTTATCTATAAAAATTTTCTTATAGGAAGTTTGGAATAATTAGATAAGTGTTTAGTTTTATTGGTTTCTATAATCTTTGCTCGAATCATAATTTACTAAGCTATATCTATCTTTTAACCTTAAAATTTAGAATATAAAAAGCGAGGAAAGCTTATAAATTGGACTTATAGCTTCCTCGTCTGAATTTAGATTTTATAGATAATCCTATAACAGATATTTTCTGTAATCGGATAATCATTTCATAGATTTGAGATTAGTCGTCTACTACTTCTCCTGTTAGGGCGTCTACTTCTTTGTCGTCTCCATTTTCTACGTCGATTTCGTATTTTGTCTTTCCATCATCTGTTGATAGGCTCCACTCAACAACTTTGGCATCTTCTTGACCTGTTAGGGCCTTATCCATTGCTTCTTCTGGGCTTATAATTGATGCGAAGTCGATTGGCTCAGCTGTTTCGTTATCGTCATCGTCTTCTTCGTTTTGAGCCTTGATATCAGCTGTGTTGGCATCAAGAGTTAAGCTGTATTCTTTGTTGTCTTTTCTACCTTCGATTTCGTATTCATATTCTCCATTTTCGAGTTCTAGAGAAACACCTTCTATAGCTATTTCTTCGTCAGAGAAAGTTTCTTTGAATTTGTTAACTGCTCCATCAAGGTCGATTTTTACTTCTTTGATGTCGCTTGTTGCAGTCTTTACTGCTGTTTCTACCTCATCTTTTGTTTCTTTGGCAGAATCTTTCGCATCTTTGGCAGAATCTTTTACATCTTCTACCTTTGTCTCAGCTTTTTCGTTAGTTTCATTAGTATTTGTATCAGTATTGTTGCCACAAGCTGCAAAAATCATTCCTGCAGAAAGTGCAAGGGCTAAAAACTTCTTATTCATATTATCTCCTTTATTATTCTTCTTTCTAAATATATTATAACACAAACTTAATAATTGTAAAGTTTAGTTTTAAAATATTGGTATAAGAGCTTATAATTAAAAAAAAAGAGCTGGCCTAGGCCAGCTCAATAGGATAAAACTATTTGTTTTCTCCTGCGTTATCTTCTGTTTCTAATTCTTCTTCTGCAGCGTCTTTTGCAGCGTCTTTAGCGTCATCAGCTTTTTCGTCTACAGAGTCTTTTTTGTCATCAGCTTTTTCATCTACTGAGTCTTTAGCATCTTCAGCTTTTTCATCAATAGCGTCTTTTTTATCTTCAGCTTTTTCGTCTACAGAGTCTTTTGCGTCAGTTGCTTTTTCTTCAACTTTAGTTTCAGCTGGTTCAGCTTCTTTGTCAGCGTTGTTTCCACAACCTGCAAGTGCAAATGATGCAACTAGTAACATTGCTGCTAATTTGTTTGTTTTCATTTTTATCACTCCCTTATTTTCGTTAACAATGAATTGTTACGTATTAATTATATACCCAAAACTTTTTTTGTAAAACATTTTTTAAAATAGTTAATAATTCTTAACTAGAAATTAATCTATTTATGATATAATTTTTAATTAATAGGAGGAGAATAGATGAAAGTACTGATAGTTGAAGACGAAAGAAAGCTTTTAAGACTTCTTGATGAGGGCCTAAGCCTTTTGGGTTATGTTACAGATACGGCAAAGGATGGGAAAGAGGCGATAGATCTAGCCTACATAGAAGATTATGACATTATTATCCTAGACATTAATTTACCTAAGAAGGATGGATTTGAGGTCCTAAGAGATATAAGACAATTTGACAAGGAAGTAAATATTATAATGCTTACAGCAAGAAGTGACATAGATGATAGGGTAAGGGGTCTTGACTTTGGAGCTAATGATTATATGACCAAGCCCTTTGACCTTAAGGAGCTTGATGCGAGGATGCGTTCTCTTCTTAGGAGAAAGTCAATCATGGAAGAAAAAGATATCACAATTGATGGGATAACTTTTGATACTGTCAAAAGAGAAGTTATCTTTGAGGGCAGTCCCCTTACTCTAACAGCTAAGGAGACTGGTATTATCGAATATCTCTTCCTAAATAGGGAAAGGTATGTGAGTGTCGAGGAGCTTATGGACCATGTTTGGGATTCCAATGCAGATGACTTCTCTAATACGGTAAGAGTTCATATGTCTTCCTTGAGGAAAAAGATAAAGAAGGCCACAGGAAAAAATTATATAGAAAATGTCATCGGCAAGGGTTATAAGATTTATGAAAAATAAGAAATCCTATGACTCTATAGTAACAAGGCTAATAATTTCCATTGTAATTATATTTGTCCTAATGGTTCTAGTTTCGAATTTTCTTATAAATAGGAAACAAATTATGATAATGGAGGAAGTCTTTGAGGGCTTTTCTAGAAACTTTCCAGAAAATAACGAGTCGGTAGTCCTTCTTATAGATAGCGCCCAGGTACAATCCACAAGTTCCTTTAGGTTGTATTTGGGTCTGGTTGTAGCTTCAGTTGTCCTAATTGGATCTTTGACCTTTGTCTTTATAATCAAAAAGACCCTAGAGCCCCTAAACAAACTAGAGGAGAAGATAGGAAGGGTAGATATAGAAAATCCAGATAGCTTTTCAGAAAAGCTCGTCGTAGTAGATGGACCGACGGAGATTAAGGAACTTTCTGAAAAGTTTGACGATTTGATTCAAAGAATTTATAAGGATTACAAGAAGCAAAAGGAATTCTCATCAAATGTCGCCCACGAGCTAAGAACTCCCATAGCTATAATGCAGGCCCAGGTGGATGTTTTTAGTGAAAAGAATACTGATGAAAACAACCTAGAATTTATTGAAACAATGGATTCCAACCTTAAGAGGCTCAAAAAGCTAATCGATTCGGTCCTGCTTTTAAGTAAGAGAAATAAAATAAAGATCAGCTCTGTCAATCTTGATAATATGATAGATGAAATTTTATTCGACTTAGATGATTTTGCTTCTAGTAAAAATATTAGCCTGGATTACCACTATTCTAATATAAGTATTGATTCGGATGACGTCCTAATCCAAAGACTTATCTTTAATATAATAGAAAATGCCATCAAGTATACCGAAGAGGACGGATCGGTTGATGTTAGTGTGAAAAAAGATGACGATGAGACGGTAATAAGAGTCGCCGATACCGGTATTGGGATTAGCGATGAGAAAAAGGAAGAGATATTCGATCTTTTCTACCAAGTAGATGACTCGAGGAACAAAGAAGGCTTTGGTATAGGTCTTTCCCTATCCAAGGACATAGCCGAAACTTTGGGAGCAAGGATAGAAGTAAGAGACAATAAGCCTAAGGGAACGATATTTTTGATAAAATTTAAAAATATTTAACATAAATTTAACAAGTCCTATGCTAATATATAATCGAGGTAAGGATATGATATACAAAAAAAGAAGAAATGTTGGAATTGTACTTTTACTAATCTCGATAGTCTTCATTTTTTATGGAGCTATGAGAGGAGAGATGGATACGGTTTTAGGAAAGGCGATTAAGTTATGTTTGGAGTGTATAGGAATTGGATAAGATAAAAAATATAAATCGTATGGCAGTCCAAGCCATAGCGACTCTACTTACAAATATCCATATCCCAAACTTCTTTAAGGGAAATATCTATACAGGCTCAACGAAAAGGGCCTGCGTACCTGGACTTAACTGTTACTCTTGCCCGGGAGCTGCTGGATCTTGCCCCATAGGATCTCTGCAAGCTGTAATGGGTGCCAAGAAATACAAGTTTTCCTATTATGTTATAGGATTCATGATGTTTTTTGGAGTAATATTTGCAAGGCTTATATGTGGATTTCTTTGTCCCTTTGGTTTCTTCCAAGACTTATTGGCAAAGATTCCCTCTAAAAAATTAAGTACTAAAAAACTAAAGCCCTTGCGCTACGTTAAGTATCTGATTCTAATAGGACTAATGCTTGCCATGTCACTTGTACTAGGCGATAAGTACGAAGTGGTTCCTCCCATATTTTGCAAGTATATTTGCCCTCAAGGAATCATAGAAGGTGCGATCCCACTTGCTATCAAAAACCCATCCCTAAGATTGGGACTCGGAAGCTTATTTAACCTCAAGCTTACCATCTTGATCATAACTATAATCCTATCTATAGTATTCTACAGACCCTTCTGTAAATGGATTTGTCCACTTGGAGCATTCTACTCCCTATTTAACAAATACTCCTTCTATCAGATGAATGTAGATAAGCACAAATGCATAGACTGCGGCAAATGTGCTAGGGTTTGTAAGATGGATGTAGATATAAGAGAAAATGATCACCATCTAGAATGTATAAGATGCGGCGATTGCAAGAAGAATTGTCCAACAAAGGCCATATCTTCCTCATTTAGGCAAAGGAGAGAAAATGAAGAATAAAATAATATTTGCCCTAATTTTAGCCCTAGGTCTTACGTCTTGTGGCAACAGCCCACAAAAGGCGGACGATAAGGCTAGTGACAAGGCAGAAACAAAACAAGAAGAAGTCAAAAAAGACGACAATAAAGATGCAGATATGAAAGAAGAAGCAGTAAAGGCGGATGATAAAGAAAAAACTGAGTCAGTAGATGCTTCCAAGGCTGGAAACAAGATGCTACCAGACTTCACATCAAAAGACCAAGATGGCAATCCATATTCCAAAGAAGACATCGGAAAAAATGATGCGACTGTAATAAACTTATGGTTTACAGGATGCTCTGCTTGTGTAGAAGAGATGGATGATCTAAACGAATACTCTCAGAAACTAAAAGAGCAAGAGGGAGTTGACTTTGTATCAATGTGCACAGATGTAAACTACGACGATTCAACCAAAGAAGCCTTTGAAAGAATCATAAAAGATAAAAAGCCAACCTACAAAAATCTTGCAGTAGACTACGAAGGAGAAATGAAGAATTTCCTAGAAAATATCTTCGTATATCCAACAACAATCGTAGTTGACAAAAATGGAAATGTAATAGGAGATCCAGTAGAAGGAGCCCTAAACATTCCAGAACAACAAGAAAAACTCCAAAAGAATATTGATGCAGCTATAGAAAGCAGCAAAATGGCAAAATAATTTCATAAACAAATCATAATATCTCAGACCTCACACAAGTAACTTATTTCTCCATATAAATTGTGGGGTCTTTTGTTTTATCTACTACTTTGTTGTTAAAAATCTCCTTTTATTATATAATAGTTATATACTAAAGGAGTAGAGGATGAATAATAAGAAGATAATTGCTTTGTTGATATGTTTATCTAGCTTTACAAGCTTAAGTCCTTCATTTTCTGATGGAGGGGAGAAGCTAGAGGAAGATTTATATCAAGAAAGTCTCTATAATGAATCTATTGATAATGTTGGTAGAGACACAGATGAAGCCAATATAGAAAAAGATAATCCTAGTGAGGATATTGAAGAGACTCCTTCAAGAAAAGATATTGATGAAGGAGAAATTCGTAAGATATTAAAAGAAATCAAGGAAGAAGATCCGCTATCTTACGAGCAGGAAGAAGAAATCGAAGAGATATCGAAAGACCCTAAGACTAATACAGGAGATACAAGTAGTCTTCCTATAGTCTATTACGACACTTCAGATATAGATGAGATTTTTAAGGAAAACAAACAAACAGCTGATGAGAAAATCAAGATAAGCGGAGATTATAAATTAATCAATAAGGATAAGACGACCTATCTTTATGACAAAGAAGGCAAGAAGCTTTCTGGTAAAAGAGAACTTTCCGGCAAGTCCTATTACTTCGATAAGGACAAGGGCCTAGTAAAGGAAAGTGAAGTCATAGCTGATGGGGGAAAGTTTGCCGCAAACTCTAGTGGAGAGCTCACTCTAGTAGAAAAATCTAAGCCGGGTTGGGTAGACCTAGAAGGCAGGAGCTATTTCTTCCAAAATGACGGCAAGCTCGCTAGAGGCCTTTATGATACGGGAGCTAACAGGTATTTCTTCGATAAAGAAACTGGAGCCATGGCCCGTAATGAAATCAACTCTAAAGGATTTGATAGGATATATTCTGAGGCAAACGGCATAGCCCACTACATAGGCTGGGACTATTCCAAGGGTAAGCTTGGATATTTCAATGAAGATGGAACTTACACCAAGGGTCTCAAGACAATCGACGGAATCACTTACGGTTTTGACGAAAATGGTAAGATTTTCAATAGGCAATACAAGAAATTTGGCAATCAATGGTATTATTTCAATAAGTACGGCGAAGCTAGCAAACATTCAGGAAAATTTGCTACAGGTTGGGTTGGAGATAGGTATTACTTCTCCGATGGAAAACCTGCAGAAGGCCTACAAAAAATTGGCGGAGTAACATATATATTTGATGAATTAACTAAGGAGACCTTGACCAATACTACCAAGGTAATTAATTTTAACAGATACAAGCTAGATAGCCATGGTCGTGCGACCCTTATCGGAAAAATCGATACTAGACAAGCGGTTAAGGGAACAAGAGGACTCTTTGAGCCGGGATTTTCCCAGTATCTTAACAGGAAAACTCCATACTTCAATCAGAGAGATCCTAGATGGGCTAACAGAAGATTTTCAAATGGAACATTTTCAGGCTACGGATGTGGACCAACTGCCATGGCCATGGTCCTATCAAGAGAGCTTCATAGAAATGACATCTACCCAACTAATACAGCCATAGATGCCAACGATTACGAAAACGACGGAACCGAATGGCAATATTTCATGGAAGCTCCAAGGATGTATGGATTAAATTCTTATGATGTGCCAGTAAACAAAAAAGCCTTTATCCAAGCTCTAGATACAGGAACTATGGTAGTAAGAGTGGGTCCAGGATACTTCATAAACGGCGGTCACTTCTTGGTAATAGACTCCTACAAGGATGGATATTTTACAATAAATGATCCATACTACTCAACGAGAAATACCCTAGACAAACA
>NZ_JALEIL010000122.1 GCF_022770135.1 Anaerococcus sp.
AATTGATAAGTTTATATCTGATGAACTAGAGGAGATCCCTCGTGAGAAGATTAAGGACTTCATCAAGGATAAGAAAATAAAAGTAAATAATTCTTCAGTAAAGCCTAGCTTTAAGCTAAGCGAAGGAGATGAGATAGAAATCGACGACTCGCTTTTCCATGTACCAGAACTTAAGGCAGAAGATATGGACCTTAAGGTGGTTTTTGAAAACGATGATTACGCCATCATCGATAAGGATAGTAATGTCATAGTCCATCCAGCAGGGAAAATCATTACAGGAACTCTGGTAAATGGCCTCCTTGGTAAATACGGCTACGATGGACTTTCTCACATAGGAGGAGATGATAGGCCAGGTATAGTCCATAGGCTTGATAAGGATACGACAGGCCTTATAGCCATTACCAAAAACAACGCCTCTTATAAGTATTTCAAGAAGATGTTTGAGACAAGAAAGGTCGACAAATACTATTACGCCATAGTCTTCGGGAACTTCGATAAGAATAAGGGTACTATCGACAACTTTATGGATAGGGATGTCCACAACAGAAGGAAGATGGCTGTAAGAAATACTGGAAGAAGGGCCGTAAGCCACTATGAGGTCATAAGCGAGGTAGAAGGCTTTTCTCTTCTTAGAATAAAGATTGAAACAGGAAGGACCCATCAGATAAGAGTCCACATGACCCATATCAACCACCCTATCCTGGGAGACCCTGTCTATGGCAATGTCAAACACAATTTTAATCTCGACCACCAGCTCCTTCACTGTGGCAAGGTTAGCTTTAAAAATATGGGAGGAGACTATGTGACTTATGAAGCTACCCCTCACGAAGACTTTTTGAAATATCAGAAAATATTAGGATTAGGTGATAAAAATGTATTCGAAAACTAACACGACAACCCTTATAGGCCTTGATGGCAAGCTTGTAGAAGTAGAATCTGACATAACATCAGGTCTTCCTTCCTTTACTATAGTAGGTCTTCCAGACTCATCGATTAAGGAATCAAGAGACAGGGTGAGAGTCGCCCTCATTAACACTGGCTACAGATTTCCAGCAGGCAGAATTACAATCAATCTCTCCCCAGCTGATCTTAAGAAGGAAGGAACCCAACTAGACCTACCAATAGCGATTTCCCTTTTAGGATCTATGGGAGTAATTAACTTTGACTACGAAGAATACATAATCCTAGGCGAGCTTTCCCTAGACGGAAGAATTGTTCCTATAAGAGGGGCCCTTGCCATGGTTATAGCCATGCGTGAGCTAGGTTTTACTGAATTTATAATTCCTGACGATAATAAGGATGAGTGCGCCATAATTTCAGATATAGAGATCTACCCCTTCGATAAGCTAAATGACCTTGTAGCCTTTCTAAACAAGGAAAAGCAGGTCAAAGCCTACGAGATAGATTTAAGCAAAATCACCGAAGAGAAAACTTATGATTACGACTTCAAAGACCTTAAGGGCCAAGAAAGCCTAAAGCGTGCCCTTCAAATAGCAGCTGCAGGCAATCACAATGTCCTAATGATTGGAGCTCCAGGCTCTGGAAAGACATTTTCTGCCAAGCACCTTCCTACAATCCTTCCAGACATGAGCTTTGACGAGAAGGTAGAAGTAACGAAGATCTATTCAATTATGGGCCTCCTCGACAGTGGGCATTTGGTAAACGAAAGACCCTTCAGGGCACCCCACCACACATCAAGCGAAGTAGCTCTAATAGGTGGAGGCCACTCCGTCCCAAGGCCAGGAGAGATTACCCTAGCCCACAAGGGAGTGCTCCTTTTGGATGAGTTTCCAGAATACAAGAAAAATGTAATAGAAGCCCTAAGAGAGCCCCTAGAAAATAAGGAAATAAACGTAGCAAGGTCTCAAGCATCAGTAAAATATCCGGCAGACTTTATCCTAATCGCTGCTATGAACCCTTGCCCATGCGGCAACTACGGCAATCCCTTGAAGGAATGTACTTGCTCCTTTAATGAAATAAGGAGATACTTAAACAAGATTTCTTCGCCTATACTAGATAGGATCGACATACATATAGAGATAAAGCCTGTCAAATACGAAGACCTAAAGGATGATACTAAGTCCAAGTCATCAGCCGAGCTTAAGAGAGAAGTGGTAAGGGCAAGGCTTATCCAGAAAGAAAGATACAAGGATGAGAAGATTTCTACAAACTCAGAGCTTAATACCAATCAGATGAAAAAATACATCAAGCTATCCGACGAGGTTGAAAAAATCGCCAAGATGGCTTTCAACAAATACAACTTCTCTGTTAGGTCCTTCAACAAGATAATAAAAATGTCAAGGACTATAGCAGACCTTGAGGCAAGTGCGGAAATAGAATCCAAGCACCTCTTAGAAGCAATCCGCTACAGGTCCTTGGATGACAAATACTGGAGCAACTAATGACAGAAGAAAGAGCCCTTGGAGTAAACATAGATAAATTTATAAAAAATCTAATAAAGTATGCTATCAAACTTAGGGCAAGTGACATCCACATCGAAGCCTTCAGCAATTATTCAAAGATAAGGCTTAGGGTAGATGGAGACCTTAGGGAATATATGAGGATAAATCTTTCCCAATACGAAAAGCTAGTAAGCAAGATCAAGCTAATGGCGAAGATGGACATATCGGAAAAAAGACGTCCTCAAGATGCCAACCTCAGACTAAAAGAATTTGAAGGAATCGACTTTAGAGTATCGAGCCTAAATACAGTAAATGGCGAAAAGATAGTCCTAAGAATCTTATCCATAGATGAGTTTAAGAAGACAAGTAGGCTCTTGGGATTTACAGAAGACTCTATAGGAAAAATCGATCAAGTCCTAAAGAAAAGATCAGGCATGATAATATTTACAGGACCAACTGGATCTGGAAAGTCCACAAGTCTGTATGCTTTACTTAACAAACTAAATACCGGTAGGGAAAACATTATAAGCGTAGAAGATCCTGTCGAATACAAGATCGAAGGGATAAACCAAGTTTCAGTAAATGAGAAAATCGGTCTTACTTTCTCCAAATCCTTAAGGTCAATCCTAAGACAAGACCCTGATATAATAATGATTGGAGAAATAAGAGATAAGGAAACTGCCCAAATCGCCATAAGAGCAGCCATAACTGGCCACTTGGTCCTATCAACCCTCCACACAAGAGACGCCCTCTCATCAATCGTGAGATTAAAAGACTTAGGAGTAGAAGACTATCTTATAAGATCTGCCCTAAGTCTTTTGGCAAGTCAGAGACTAGTAAGAAAGCTCTGCGACTGCAAAAAGAAAGACATCATGACAGATAACGAATACGAAATCGTAAGCCAATACATAAAAACGCCAAGAGATAAGCCAATCTACAGACCAAATGGCTGTGACAAATGCCACGATGGCTACCTAGGTAGAGAAGCCGTAGAGGAAGTCATCCTAGTAGACAAAGAGCTAAAAGAAATCCTAAGAGAAGAGGGAGCTTCTACTAGTAAAATAAAAGAAAAACTTAAAAAAGAAGGCTTCAGGTCAATGCTTGAAAATGGACTAGAAAAAGTCTTAGAAGGTAAAACAAGCTTTGAAGAAGTTCTTGGAGCTTTGGATGTGGAGTAGGGAATTTCTGGAGAAAAATGAATTTTAGCTATTAATTAGAGATATTA
>NZ_JALEIL010000124.1 GCF_022770135.1 Anaerococcus sp.
ATACATTTTCTCAAAGACTATCATTCTGTGGTCTTCGTTTTTGAAGGAGTGGTCTGCTCCTTCTATTTGCTCGTAGACTGCATTTGGGTAGGCCTTTTGGAGTTTTTCATTTGCATCGTTAAATACCAAGTCGTCTGCATCTCCTCTTAAGATTAGGACCTTACCCTTGTATTTTTCGGCAGCTCCGTAGATATTTTTCTTTAGGAAATCTATGAGGAAGTTCTTGTGAAGTTTGACTCCTCCTATATCTACGTCTTCTACACTTCTTATGATTTCGGCGTAGGATTTGCGGCCGTCTATTTCTGATTTTTTCTTTCTCATCTCGCCTTCGAACATGGTTTTGGCCATGACTTTGATGTAGTCTGGGTTATTCATATCGCTTGCTGGTGCGAGGAGGCACATGGCTTTTGGCTTAAGCTTATAGGCCTTAAGGGTAGCTATGACCCCACCTAGGGAGTGTCCCACCCAGTAGAGCCTATCCTTGTCTACATAGGCTTTGATTTTTACGAATTCGTGGATGAGTTCTGCCTCTTTTTCTTCTCTCGATACGGTCATATCGTAGAAGTCTCCGTCAGACTCGCATGTTCCAGAAAAGTCGAATCTTACTACTAGATAGCCCTTATCTGTGAGGTATCTGGCGTTTTGCACTCTAAAAAAGCTTGATCCGTTCCTATCTCCTCCGAATCCGTGGTAGATGATTACTGTTGGGTATTTCTTATCTTCTGAGAAATCATCAGGAGTGTTGATCACTCCTCTTAGGATGATTCCGTCTTCTTTTTTGATTTGTGAGTAGATGTATTTCATTTATAGCTCGTTTAATATTCTTGCCATTTCTACTCCTGAGGCTGAGGCTTGGGATAGGGAGTGGGTTACTCCTGAGCCGTCTCCTAGGCAGTAGAGTCTTTTCTTATTTGTTTCAAATCTTTCGTCCACCTCTACTACGGAGTTGTAGAATTTGACTTCTATTCCGTAAAGTAGGGTGTCGTCGTTGGCCATTCCTGGGGCGATTTTATCTAGTTGGTAGATCATCTCGATTATATCATCGAGTTGTCTTTTTGGCATAACTAGGGATAGGTCGCCTGCTGTAGCATTTAGGGTTGGTGTGGTGAAGGACTTGGCCATTCTTCTTTCTGATGAACGGCGGCCCTTGACTAGGTCACCAAATCTTTGCATAAGGACTCCTCCTCCAAGCATGTTTGAAAGCTTGGCAATGGATTCGCCGTATTCGTTGGAGTCTTCGAATGGTTCGGTGAATCTATTGGTTACTAGGAGGGCAAAGTTGGTGTTTCCTGATTGAAGTTTAGGGTCTGTGAATGAGTGACCGTTTACTGTAAGAACTCCGTTGGTGTTTTCTGTTACTACATGGCCATATGGGTTCATACAGAAGGTCCTTACTACGTCGTTGTATTGTTTGGTTTGATACATGATTTTTGCTTCGTAGACATCATCTGTGATGTGTTTGAAGACTTCTGCAGGCACTTCTACTCTGACACCGATGTCGACTCTGTTTCTCTTAAGTCCTACGTCAAACTTATCGCATACATCTGCAATCCACTTAGATCCTGATCTTCCTGCTGCAAGGACTAGGTCGTCTGCCTCATAGACTTCGTCTCCAGTGTGGATGATGTATTTGTCGTTTTCGTATTCTACCTTATCTACCATAGTGTTAAACTCGAAGTCTATGGTATCTTTGACATAGTCGTAGATTCTTTGAAGGATTAGCTTATTTCTATCAGTTCCAAAGTGGCGAACCTTGGCTGATAGAAGGTGGAGGTCGTGACGGAGACACTTGGTCTTTAGGTCGTTTTTGTCTGTTGAGTAAAGCTCTAGGTCATCTCCCCCATCGAAATCCATTAGGACAGAGTCTACGTATTCCATAAGTTCCATGGCTTTTTTCTCGCCTATGTATTGGTGAAGGTCTCCTCCAAAGCTTGTGGTGATGTTGTATTTACCATCTGAGAGGGTTCCTGCTCCTCCGAATCCGTACATGATGTTACATGGCTTACATCCTATACAGTGATCGACTTTGCCTTCTGTTATAGGACAAGTCCTGTTAGCTACTTTCCTACCGCCATCTATTATCAAAACTTTCTTATTTGTTTTTAGTTTGGTTAGCTCATAAGCAAGGAAGGCACCGCTTGCTCCTGCGCCTACCACTACGATATCGTACTTTTTCATATACTCTCCTTTACATAATTAGCCTAATATATTATACAAGTTCTATGTCTTTAATGAAACTATTATTTATTTTTTAACAATCTTGTGATAGAATGTATATAATTTTATAAGGAGATATTATGAGAGAAGCATTTAAGAAAGCATTCCCATACACTATCCCTGTTATAGTAGGCTATGTCTTCCTTGGTCTTACCTTTGGAATCATGGTTAGTCAAGCAGGATTTTCTGCAATCCTCGCTCCTATTATATCACTTACGGTGTATGCTGGAAGTATGCAATTTGTATTGTTACCCTTGCTCAAAACCGACATTACCGTACTTGCTATCATCATCCTTACTCTTTCAGTAAATATCAGGATGATGTTTTATGGTTTGTCCTTACTAAAAGAATTCAAGACTTCTAGATCGAAGTTACTATTTATCCTGACCCTATCAGACGAGTCCTTCGCCCTGGATACTTCCATAAAGCCAGCTGAGGGAGTAAATCGTGGGGACTTTTATCTAGCTATAGGCATCATCAACTACCTAGTTTGGGCCCTAGCTTCCTATGTGGGAGCCCTTTTGGGAAATATGATTAGCTTTAACACGACGGGCTTAGACTTTGTCCTAACTGCACTTTTCCTAGTGCTTTTGGTAGAGCAGTTCAACGCTACGAGAAACCACAGGCCTTTGATGATAGGGCTAGCCATGTCAATTATAGCCCTATTAATCTTCGGTAAGGATAAGTTTATGATTCCTGCCCTATTATTAATAGTAATGAGTCTGTTTGCAGTAAGAGGAAAGGTGGAAGATTATAATGAATAGAATGATTATGATAATAGCAGCTTCTGCTATCACAACCTTTATAATTAGGTCCGTTCCCTTTGTGTTTTTTAGTAAGAGGAAGCTACCAGACCTAGTAAAGTACTACGGCAGATACCTTCCCTTTGCCCTAATGCCCTTGCTTGTTGTCTTTGCCCTAAGAAACATCGACATTATCCATTACCCATATGGACTTGCTGAAATTATTGCATCAGCTGTCGTGATTTTCTTGCATTTTAGATTCAAGAAGCTCTTCTTGTCAATTTCTGTAGGAACTATCGTTTATATGCTATTAATTCAAATAGTATTCGTCTAGTTTTACGGTAAAGTAATAAGTAATAAATAGAAAAGAATAATTAGGAGCTAATATGAACAAAGAAATATCAATATCAAACAACAAAGCCATCCTAAACTTCTCCAAGGCCTTCTTTAATAATACTGACGACCTACTAAGAAGTGATGGCTTCTACGAAGTCCTAAGGTCCTTTGTCAAATTCCACAAGGACAATCACACAAGGATTTATACTTATCTAGAGAAATTCTTCAGGGCAAGTGATATAGACCAGCTTTCAAATGAGCTTAGGGATATAACAAAGATTCTTACAGTAATGACCCTAGATGAGATCAGTGAAAAGATCAACAAGTACCACGACCTCAACAAGGAACGTGACGCTCTAATAAGAATTGTCGAAGACATGTACGATTATTGGAGAAAAATCGAAAGATACTCAATTATCGAGAAAAACGCCGACAAGGAAGGACTCGAAGTAGAAAACTTCCTAGGTTCCAATATCAGATTTAAGGATATGATCCTAGAAATCTACAGGAAAGTCGAAGTATCAATCACAGGAGAAAACCCAAAGGTCTTTAGACAAGTACCAGCAGGAGCCAACTCTTCTGTTATAGTAAGAAAGTCCAAAATCGACTATCCAGAATACCTAAAATGGCTCAACAAGATTCCATTTATAACAAAAGTAATGATCGAAACTCCTTACATAACCTACACCAAATCCAACAAGCGTGATGGGTTCTTCAAGGAAGTCTTCGACAATCCAATCGAAAACATCGAAATAGACACAGACGAATACCTCTGCTATCCAGCAAAAATTGCAGATAACCTAATCTATGTCTACTTCCACCAAGACTACATCACCCACGGCATATCTGCCTCTAACTTATTCGAATTATGCGATGAGGAAGAGGTTGTAAATACCAAGCCTGATGGAATTTATGTCTTTGGAGTAAAGGACGATAGGGACCTTGATATCTTCTATGAAGATAAGGAGAACGACCTATTCATAGGCTACTGTAACTTCTGTGACAAGAAGGACTACTTTGGCTATCTAAAGAAAATGTGCCTAACCCTTAACAACATCATCTCCATGAAAAGAGGCTTCCTCCCAATCCACGGAGCAGGCGTCAATGTCGTCCTACAAAACGGCAAGAGTGCAAATATAGTAATTCTCGGAGACTCCGGAGCAGGAAAGAGCGAATCAATCGAAGCCTTCAGGTCCCTTGCCAAAGAATACATCCGTGACATGACGGTAATTTTTGACGATATGGGATCCTTCCGACTAAATGGCAATGATGTTTATGCCTACGGAACAGAAATCGGTGCCTTCGTAAGGCTCGACGACCTAGATTCAGGCTATGCCTTCAAGCAAATAGATAGGTCCATCTTTATGAATCCTGATAAGGTAAACGCAAGGCTAATCATGCCAGTAGCAGACCATAAACAAATCATGGAAGGCTATCACGTAGACTTCTTCCTATATGCCAACAACTACGATGCGCTAGAAGAAGGTGAGAAGTCAATTAGCCTATTCGAAAACGAAGAAGAAGCTATAAAAGTCTTCAAAGAAGGTGCAAGAATGGCCAAGGGAACAACAACAGAAGAAGGACTAGTCAAATCCTACTTCGCAAATCCATTCGGCCCTTACCAAAAACAAGAAATGTGCGATAAGCTAATCAAAGAATACTTCGATAAGCTTTTCGAAAACAAAATAAAAGTAGGAACAATAAGGACCCAACTTGCCATAGACAATATGGAAAGCGAAGGCCCAAAGAAATCCGCAAGAGAACTTTTTGAAATAATAAAATCTCTATAGAAATAAACTCCCCTAGCCAGTAAGAAATATGGTTAGGGGAGTTTTTTTGTTTTTGAAAATACAAGGCTTAGAAAATATCAAGCCCCACTTCCCCTTATGTCGAGCGTAGCGTAGCGGAGCCGAGACATCTCCATGAGATCCCTCCATTACGGTCGGGATAAGGAATAAAGAAAGTTAGGGAGCCTCACACTCCCTTATGTCGAGCGGAGTCGAGACATCTCTAAGAAAGCCCTCCACTACAATTGGGATAAGGGCTGTGGGCTGGTCGGGATAAGGGTTGTAGGAAAGTCGGGATTCCTTGTTGCCACCTCGGCAGAGCTTCCACAGGGAAGCGACGAGAGGTCTGCAGAACCTTGGGACATGTTTGGTGTGAAATCTATTAAGATAAGTATTAAAGTAAATTACTTAAACTTAATAATCCACATGTCATCATAGACTGTAGATCTCTCACTTCGTTCG
>NZ_JALEIL010000128.1 GCF_022770135.1 Anaerococcus sp.
GCAGTTTCTCTAAGCGAAGTGTTATTGGTTTGCCTATATTGTATTACAGATAGCTTAAATTCACTAGTGTATTTATTGTATTTTAACTTTTTAGATAAGTTCTTAAAGCCTCCTGAATTATATTTATTTATCCAATTTTTCAAAGTTCCATCTGGAATATCATATTTTTTAGCTACCATTTCTCGACCACCCAATTCACCTGATAAGTATTCCGTTACTAGTTTAATTTTAAATTCTTTTGTGTATTTTGGCATACAAAAACCCCTCCATCCGTATTCCGGATTTTGGGGTTCAGGTCATTAACCGGCTTTTTAAAATGTTTCATGTGAAACTTGTTCGAATTTAGCATGGTTATCTGTGTGAACCTTAACAGGATCCATGGTTAGTCTTGCGATGTTATAAGCATGGTCTCCGGTTCTTTCCATGGTTGATAAGATATCGTTAAATACATATGAAGCTATACTTGTCATATCTTCACCATTGGCAAGTCTCTTGTAGTGGGCTCTTCTTAGAGTAGTCTCCATAAGGTCAAGAGCTGCCTCGTCTTCTCCAAGTCTTCTGAATACTGCTTGGTCTTTCGTATCAAAAACTTCTATAGCATTTACAAAGTTGTTGATAACGAGATCATATATATCTTCTAAGTCTGATAAGGCTTCTTCATTATAACTAGCTCCAGATTCGTAAATTTCTTCGTAATACTCACCCAAATTTTGAGCAAGGTCTGAGATTCTTTCTACATTTATTTGAATCTGCAAGTAGTTTTGCACTTCAACTTCCAAATCCATTGGCCCAGAGTTTTGAGCTATAGCGAGTAGATAGGCTTGGATTTTGGTGTCCATATCATTTACAATAGACTCTGCTTGGTTAGCTGTTTCTAAATATTTTCTGTCTTTTTCTAGTAGATAAAGCTTAGTTTGTTTTATTGTCTCAAGTGCAACCTTAGATTCTTTAAGGATTGCAGCCTTTATCTGATCAAGAGCAGCTACAGGGAAAGTTTCTATTAGCTTTTCATCTAGCTCTATATCACCTAGGTCAGAGAATATTGAATCTTTACCTGGAATAAGCTTTCTTAAGAACTTACCTATATACTTGATAAGAGGTAGGAATAAAATCATGCCTATAAAGTTAAAGGTAAAGTGACCCACTGCAATTGTCATCAACTTGTTTGTTCCCAAAAATTCTGCTATTGTCCTTACTAGACTTTCGTAAGGAGCTAAGAAAATCAAGAATATTACAGAGATAATAACGTTAAATAGAACGTGGAAAGTAGATGTTCTTTTTGCAGAAAGCGATCCTCCAATAGAGGCTAATATTGCTGTTATACATGTACCGATGTTTGCTCCAAACATAAGTGCAAGGGCGAGTTTTAAGTCTATGGCCCCTGATGCAAATAAGGACTGAGTAATACCTATAAAGGCAGATGATGATTGGATCAAGGCTGTAAGTCCTGCTCCTACGATTACTGCTATTATTGGGTTTTGAGCCATATTTGCTACGACTTTTTCAAAACCATCTATTTTACTTAATTCTGATAGGGATGAGCCCATCATTTCAAGTCCTATAAATAGAAGGCCAAATCCCACTAATATTTCTCCGATATATTTATTTCTTCTTTTCGCCGAAAACATCGTAATAACAACACCTATTAGGGCAATGAAATACGATAGATATCCTAAGTCGAAACCAATCAATATAGATGTAACGGTTGTACCAATATTTGCACCTAAAATGACACCTATAGCCTGCTCGAGACTCATAACTCCTGCTCTTACAAAACTTATGGCTATAACTGTCGTCGCTGATGAGGATTGGATTAAACCGGTTATGACTATACCAACTAAAACTCCCATTATCGGATTGGAAGTATATTTCTCTACATATCCTCTTAGCTTAGGGCCTGCAAAATTTGTTAGGGCATCCCCCATTAGGGAAATACCAAATAGGAATATGGCTAGACCTCCTGCTATGAGATTCCATTGTAGAGAGCTTAATGATTGTAGTTGCATAATCCCTCCAAAAATATTATTATGTATCTAATATATCATATAGAAGAAAAATTTTCTACAAATTTTTCATATTATCCTATAATTGTTGACAAATTAGGATTTTCCACTATAATTTTTATGTTACAAACCACTAGTCAAAGTAGTGTATAGTTAAAGGAGTAATTATGGAAGAAAGAACAATTGCTGCAATATCTACTCCATCCGGGACTGGTGGCATATCCATAGTCAGGATGAGTGGAAGTAAGTCTTTTGATATTATCAGTCAAGTGTTTAGTCCAATAAATGGAAAGGAGCTTGATAAGGATAAGGATAATCGAAAGATGCGCTATGGAGTTATTAAAGACAGGAAAGGCGAGACAATCGATGAGGTGATGGTCTGCTTTATGAAGGGTCCGTTTACCTATACTAGAGAAGATATTTGTGAGATTAACTGCCATGGTTCTTTTGTTTCGGTCAAAAAAATCTTAAATCTCTTGCTAGATGAGGGTTGCGATATGGCAGAAGGGGGAGAATTTACTAAAAGAGCCTTCCTTAATGGAAGAATCGATTTATCCCAGGCGGAAGCTGTCTTAGATATAATAAATTCTACCAACGAGCTTAGCCAAAAAGAAGGTATCAATCAATTACAAGGATCTGTACGAGAAAAGATTTCATCTATTAGACAAGACCTACTAGAGGCTCTATCAAGATTGGAATATTCTATTAATTTTACAGAAGATGGCGAAGACCTCTCACCGGATGAGATAATTTCCTTTATGGAAAAAGCAAAAGCTACTATTGATAAGCTTTTAAATACTTCTAATAAAGGAAAGATTTTAAGAGATGGAATAAATACAACTATAATAGGTAAGCCAAATGTAGGGAAATCTTCCTTATTGAATAAATTGCTAAATGAAAATCGTGCCATAGTTACAGATGTTCCAGGCACGACAAGAGACCTTATCACAGAATATATATCCTTTGGCGATTTCACCCTAAAGATTAATGATACTGCCGGTATTAGAGACACTGATGATTTGGTAGAGAAAATAGGAGTGGATAAGTCTATTGAACTTATCGATGAGTCTGACCTAATCATTGCTATCTTTGATACATCTAGGGCCTTCGATAGGGAGGATGAGAAAATCCTAGATTTAATTAAGGGAAGAAATGCTATAATTATCTTAAATAAGGCTGACCTTGAAGATAAATTCTCTTATGATTTCGATCAAGTTACGATAAGGACTTCTATGGCCAAAGACGAAGGAGTAGATAAGTTAGAAGAAGCCATTACCGAAATGTTTAACACCAAGGATATCAAAAGAGAGTCTGTTCTAATAACAAATACCCGTCACGAAAGACTATTAAAGGAAGCTTCTAATAAGCTTAGCGATTCTCTTATAGACATCAAAAGAGGCATTCCACTTGATGCTTGTGAGGTAGATCTTAGAGGGGCTTACGATGACCTAGGCTTTATAATTGGTGAATCTGTTTCAGATGAAATAATGGATAAAGTATTTAAGGAGTTTTGCGTTGGAAAATAAATATAAAGCAGGAAGCTACGATGTAGTAGTAGTTGGAGCAGGACACGCAGGTTGCGAAGCAGGTCTTGCCGCATCAAGACTAGGTCTTAAGACACTAATTTTAACAACTAGCATGGAATCAATAGCAGATATGCCATGCAACCCTAACATAGGTGGAACCGGAAAAGGACATATTGTAAGAGAAATTGATGCCATGGGTGGTCAAATGGCCCTAAACATTGACAAGACCTTCATACAATCTAGAATGCTCAATACTAGCAAGGGTCCAGCTGTTCACTCCCTCCGTGTTCAAGCAGATAAGAGACTCTACCATGAAGAGATGAAAAAAACTTTGGAAAAAGAAGTAGATCTATTCGAGCAAGAAGTAGATAAGATAAATTATGAAGACGGGAAGATTGTTTCATGTGAAACAGTAGAAGGAGCAATCTTCGAGACAAAGGCCCTTATAATTTGTACAGGTACTTATCTAAATGGAAAAATCCTAATAGGAGAATATGAAAAGATATCAGGACCACATGGTCTTTCAGCTGCAACCTATCTTTCTGATTCA
>NZ_JALEIL010000135.1 GCF_022770135.1 Anaerococcus sp.
CAAGATCAAGAAAAGCCAAATCCAAAAGCATATCAAACAAATTATGAAAAAACTAGAAATCGACGACGAAGGCCTAATCTTCGCCTACTCATCAGAGACCAAGCACAACAAGGACGTCCTAGAAGAACAAGTCGATGTTATAGTTAATTATTAAAGCCAACCCCAAAGTCTAGAAATAGATGGAGGGGATTTACTTTGTATAAATTTATATTTTCTTAAAGTTACATTGTTAGTATTCTAACTAGAGTAAGGATAAGAGAAAAGTTTATTGTAAAATTATTCTCAATATATTAATAAAAACCTCTAATCATGACTTATATTCAAGGCCTACTTATATTTATAAAAATCCCTTTACTCCGCTATTTCAAGGACTTGCAAACATTATCATTATTTGTTATTATTTATAGGCAGTACAAAAAAGGGAGGAAATATGAAGAAGAATAAAATTTTACCAATTCTTTTATCGGCAGCTATGCTTTTTACTGCATGTGGCAACAATACAGCTGATAATAAGGATGGAGCTAAGGAAGAAACTGCTAAGGAAGAGAATACTAAGGCAGAAAGCTTTAAGGCGACAGAAGCAGGACATAACGGAGACATAGAAGCTACAGTTAATTTTGAGGGAGACAAGATAGCTTCAATTGATCTAGTACATAAGGAAACAGAAGGCTTAGGAGACGAAGCAGCTGATAAAATCGTAAAAGAAATAGTAGATAAGCAATCTATAAATGTAGATACTGTTTCAGGAGCTACAGTTACATCAACTGCCCTAATCGAAGCAGTAAAGGCTGCTATAGAAGAAAGCGGTCGTGACCTTAAGCTTTACGAAAAGGAAAGCGACGAAGCTAACAAGGAAACAGAGACAAAAGACTATGATGTTGTAGTTGTAGGTGGTGGTGGAGCAGGATTTGCTGCTGCAGTTACTGCCAAAGAAGCAGGTGCTAATGTACTACTTCTTGAAAAACTCGGCCAAGTTGGTGGTAATACCCTAATTTCTGGTGGAGAATACGCAGCTCCAGCTAACGAACTTCAAGAAAAAGAAGGAATCGAAGATAGTAAAGAACAATTCGCAAAAGACGTTGAAGAAGCTGGTGGAAACAAGGAACTTATCGAAGTTTTAGCTGACAAGGCAACAGATGGTGCTCACTGGCTAAGAGATGACATCGGAGTAGAATGGCTAGATAGCTTGATGTTCTTCGGTGGACACTCAGTTAAGAGATCTTACATTCCTAAAAACCACACAGGAAATGAATTAATCTCTAAATACAAGACAAAGGCAGAAGAGCTTGGAATCGACCTAATGACAAACACAGATGTTAAGGAAATCCTTACAAAAGACGGAGTTGTTTGCGGAGTTAGGGCAGAAGGAAGCGACAAAAACTACGAAATCAACGCTAAGTCAGTAGTTCTTGCTACTGGTGGATTCGGTGCCAATGCTGAAATGTGCTACGAAAATGATAAGGAAGTTGATGAACACGTCCTATCAACTAACTCTCCAGGAGCAACAGGAGATGGTATCGTAATGGCACAAGCCCTTGGTGCAGATACTGTAGATATGGACAAGATCCAACTTTACCCAGTATGTGACGTTGAAACAGGAAAACTACTTTACTGTGGAGACACAAGACTTGTAGGTGGAGCCCTTCTAGTAAACAAAGAAGGTAAGAGATTCGTAGAAGAGCTTGACACAAGACGTGCAATCTCAATGGCTATCAAAGATCAAACAGACTACGTTGGTTACCTAATTTGGGATGAAAAATCAAACGAAAAAACTGGTACAATGAAATCTAACCCAGAAGAAGCTAAGAGCCTATATGATAGAGGTCTACTATATAAGGCTGACACAATCGAAGAGCTTGCAGATCACTTCGGTATCGACAAAGAAGCTTTAGTAGAAACAGTAAATGCCTTCAACGAAAACTCTAAGAAGGAAGAAGATCCAGAATTTAACCTAAGAATGTTAGGTTGGACAATCGATGAAGGTCCTTACTACATGCTAAAAGCAGCTCCAGCAGTTCACCACACAATGGGTGGTCTTGTAATTAACACTGACGCAGAAGTTCAAACAGAAGATGGCGAAACAATCGAAGGACTTTACGCAGCAGGAGAAGTAACAGGTGGAATCCACGGCAAAAATAGACTTGGTTCTGTAGCTATGGCTGATATTACAGTTTACGGAAGAATAGCAGGAGAAAATGCAGCAAAACACGCTGGAAAATAATAAAAAGTTAAGGAGTCAGAGCAATCTGGCTTCTTTTTTTGTTTCCATTTGGGTATAGGTAAGATATGATTATAAATATATCTAAAATAGCCTGATTAAAATTTATTTAGAGAAAGGATAGTGCGTGAAGCTTGAAATATGTATAGATTCCTACGAATCTTTTTTAAATGCGAAAGTTGCTGGTGCAGACAGAGTAGAAATATGCTCTGCTCTAGATCTTGATGGGATAAGCCCATCTGTAGGGCTTGTCAGCAAGATTTCAAAAGAGAAAAATATAGAGAAGTTCGTAATGATTAGGCCAAGGCCCTACGATTTTTCCTATAATAATGAGGAATTTGAAACTATGAAAGAAGAGATTAAAATCTATAAGGACTTTGATATAGATGGCTTTGTCTTTGGTATGCTCCTAAAGGATGGGAGGATTGATCTAGAGATAACCAAAGAACTAGTAGAACTTTCTAGGCCAAAGGAGGTCACCTTCCACAGGGCCTTCGACTACTCCAAGGATGGAGAAGAAGTTATAGAAGATTTGATAGAAATTGGAATAAAGAGAATCTTAACTTCTGGGAAAAGGGCCACAGCCATAGAAGGAATAGACCTTCTAGCAAGGATTAATCACAAATATAAGGATAAAATCGAAATTATGGCAGGATCTGGCGTAAATTCTTCAAATATCAAAGAAATCTATAGGAAAAGTGGAATCGTAAACTTCCACATGTCGGCTAAAAACAAAAGAAAAACAGAGATGACCTATCTTAAGGAAACTAACTTATACCAGGATATAGGCGTTAGTGATAGATCGCTTATAAGAAAAGCCATAGAGACAATAGAGAAATTATCTTAAAATTAGCTTACAAAAAAGTGGCATAAAGATAAAAAATAAAAAAAGGAGCTTTCTTGCTCCCTTTTCAGCTTATTTTATTCTTCAACAAAAGTAATCTTTCCGTCTTCTAGTTTTGCAATTCTTGCTAGGGAGTATACTTCTAGCCCCATTTCATTTTCTATTACGCTACGTCCATCAGAGAAGGACTTTTCTATTACTATACCGAAGCCTACTGGGTTGGCTCCTGCTTGCCTTACTAGGGCAACCATGCCCTTAGCTGCTTGGCCGTTTGCCAAGAAGTCGTCTATCATTAGGACATTTTCGTCTTCTTTGATGAAGTTTTTGGAAACTATAAGCTCATTTGTAACTTGTTTGGTGAAGGAGTATACGCTTGAATGATAAACATCATCTCCTGTTGTAAGAGATTGTTGCTTTCTTGCGAATACACACTTTACTCCAAGCTCTAGGGCTGTAGCAAGGGCTGGGGCGATTCCTGATGATTCTACTGTTAGAACCTTATCTATCTTTTGATCCTTGAAATGTTCGGCAAATTCCTTGCCCATTTGTTGGATAAGCTTACAGTCGATTTGTTGGTTGAGGAAGGAGTCTACCTTTAGGATATTTGGTCCAATTACGATTCCTTCTTCTAAAATTTTTTCTTCAAGTTCTTTCATGTTCACTCCTTATGTAGAATTTATACGCTTTTAATAATTATAGTGTTTTTAAAAAATTAGTCAAATTCAGATAATTGCGAAAGAATCTGAAGGAATATGATTGATTTTGAATGAAAATGATGTTATAATATTAGCATGATAGTAGAAGAAAGACTCGATATGATATTGGATGTGCTTTTTAAGGAAAAAAAGATATCCAACAGATATTTGACTAAGAAGCTACATGTCAGTGAGTCAACCCTAAGACGCGACCTCGACATCTTGGAGGAAGCAGGAAAAATAAGGAGGGTCCACGGGGGAGCTGTACTAAATATAAAGACAGACGAAAGAAGTTTCACTGATAATGAGCAAAGCATGTTAGAAGAGAAAAAATCTATAGGAAGAAAGGCTGCAAAGCTAATCCCAGACAAGAGCTTGGTTTTCTTAGATGCGGGATCTACTACAAATGTGATGATCGATTTTATAGAGGCAAAGAATATTAGGATTGTGACAAATGGCCTTATGCATGTAACAAAACTAATGGAGCGAGGAATCGATACGGTAATTATCGGAGGAAAGCTTAAGACAAGGACCAGGGTCACCACTGGAGTGATCGCCATGAATGAGCTTTGCGATTTTAATTTTGACCTAGCCTTTATTGGGGCAAATGGCTTTGATGATGAGTATTTTTATACTGCTGATATAAACGAGGCTCTGATAAAGAGAAAGGCGATTGAACTTTCCAATAAGGCCTACATCCTAGCAGATTCTTCTAAAGAACACGAAGTCTATCATGCAAAAATTATCGATAGATGTGATGTAGAACTAATTGAGGAGGATAGATGATATATACATTAACGACGAATCCATCAATAGATTATATAATGAGGATAGATGACTTTACCCATGGGGCGACCATTCGCAGTAAGGCTAGCGAAATGTACCCAGGTGGTAAGGGAATAATGGTCTCAAAGCTACTTAAAAACTTGGGAGATGAGCCGGTAAACATTGGCTTTCTCGGAGGCTTTACTGGAGATTTTATAAAAAATGAACTAGAAAAGCTAGGCATCAAGGAAAGCTTTACAGAAATTAAGGGCAATTCTAGGATAAATGTAAAATTAAAATACCAAGAGGAGACAGAGATCAATGCTGAAGGCCCTCATATAGAAGATGAGGAAGTTGAGAAGTTTTTTGAAAATCTTAAGGATATCAAAGAAGATGACCTCTTAGTAATCTCAGGATCCCTACCAAAATCTCTTGACAAGGATTTTTATAAAAAAGTAATTGGGGAGGTTTCATCTAAGTTTACAATAGACATAGCGAATAAGGAAGTCCTCGATTACCTAAAATATAAACCAGTTCTAGTAAAACCAAATAAGGAAGAGCTCGCTAATATTTTTGAAACTGAGATTAAGACAGAGGAAGACATAATCACCTATGCTAGAAAGCTAAACGAGCTTGGGGCGGAAAATGTGATTGTATCCCTTGGAGGAGAAGGTTCAATCTTCGTAGATAAGGATAGGATCCTTAAGGCAAGTCCAATCGAAGGAAAGCTTGTAAATTCTGTTGGAGCAGGCGACTCTATGGTGGCAGGATTTGTATATGGCCTAAGCCATGACTTATCCAAAAAGGAATCCTACAAGCTTGCAGTTGCTTGTGGGACAGCGACAGCCTTTAGCCCTGATATAGGAAGTAAGGCAACAATTGATGAGATTTTAGAAAAAGTGGAGGTAAAGGAAAGTGGAAATTAGAGATTTACTCAAGCCTGAACTGATGATATTTGACCTTCAGGCAAATGACAAGATGAGCGCAATTGAAGAAATAGCCTCAAAGTTTTTTGAAAAAGGATATGTTAAAGACAAAGAAGACTTCAAAAACGGTCTAATAGCAAGAGAAGAAGAAGGATCAACTGCCCTAGGTGAGTCAGTAGCCATCCCTCATACCAAAAACGAAACTGTAAAAGAACCAGCAGTTTTATTTGCGAGAAAAATAGGAGGACTTGACTACGAAGCTCTAGACGGCGAGCCTACAGAAATATTCTTCTCCATAGGAGCACCTGCTGGAGAAAATAACCTCCACGTAGAAACCCTAGCCGAGCTTTCAAAAATGATAATGAAAGAAGGCTTTATCGATGATCTTAAAAAATGCTCTAGCCCAGAAGAAGTATACGGTATAATCGATAAATACTCAGAGAAAAAGAAAGCTCCTGTAGTAGAAGAAGAAGCTAAAAATAGTGATATCAAACTACTAGCAGTAACAGCTTGTCCAAATGGTATAGCCCACACCTACATGGCCCAAGAAGCCCTAGAAAAGGCAGCCAAAAAAGCGGGAGTTTCAATCAAAGTCGAGACAAACGGATCTGATGGAATTAAAAATAGACTTACAGATAAGGAAATCGAAGAAGCTGACGCTATAATCATTGCAGCTGATAAGAAAGTAGAAACAAATAGGTTTGACGGCAAAAGGCTTATCCAAAGACCAGTATCTGACGGAATCAGAAAAAGCAATGAATTAATCGAAAAGGCTATCAAGGGCGAAGGAAGAATCTTTAAAGCAGAAGAAGGAGCAAATAAGACAAGTACTGACGATGGCGAAGGCCAAAGCTTCTGGCAAAAGATCTACGGAGACCTAATGAATGGAATTAGCCACATGCTACCATTTGTAATCGGTGGTGGAATTCTCATGGCAATCTCCTTCCTAGTAGAAAGATTCGCTGGAGATGAATCCCTTGCCTTTACCTTCCTCAACGGCCTTGGCGGGGATGCCTTTAGCTTCCTAATACCAATCCTTGCCGGCTTTATTGCCATGTCTATTGGAGATAGACCAGCCCTCATGCCAGGTATGGTTGCAGGACTTATGGCTAGCCGTGGAGCAGGCTTTATCGGAGGACTAATCGGAGGTTTCCTTGCAGGCTACGTCGTAAATCTAATGAAAAAAGCATACAAGAATCTTCCAAAATCAATCGAAGGCCTAAAGCCAATGCTAATCTATCCAGTATTTGGCCTTCTAATAGTTGGAGCCTTGATGTTCTTTATCATAGATCCAATATTTACAGGAATCAATACCTTCATTAACAACTGGCTAATGAGCCTATCTGGAGCTAATATGCTTCTTCTAGGAGCAATCCTTGCTGGCATGATGGCTATAGATATGGGTGGTCCAATCAACAAGGCAGCCTACGCCTTTGCAATCGGAGCCTTTACAGACACAGGAATAGGAACCTTTATGGCAGCTGTAATGGTTGGAGGAATGGTACCACCAATTGCAATAGCAATAGCTACAACCTTCTTCAAAGATAAGTTTACAGAAGATCAAAAGAAGACAACAATTACCAATTACATCTTGGGACTTAGCTTTATCACAGAAGGAGCAATTCCTTTCGCAGCTGCAGAGCCAGGCAAGGTAATCCCAGCAAGCGTTATAGGATCTGCCATAGCAGGAGCAATCGTAGGAGGCTTTAACATATCAGCCCCAGCTCCACACGGAGGAATCTTCGTCTTGCCAGCTATGTCAAGTCTAAGCCAAGCAGGCCTCTTCCTAGGAGCTGTTCTAGTTGGATCTGTAGTGGGTGGACTAATCTACGGATTTATGAAGAAAAATGACTAAGAAAAATAATTTTATGACTCAAGTATGCTTAAGCGTATTTGAGTCTTTTTTGGATTATATATATTTTGACTAAATCCTATCTACTTGATATAATAAAAAATTGAAAGTCGGCAAAGATTTAGCCATTATGATTAATGCTTATAGGCTTACTTGGCTCTTACGATTATCCCTTGCCGGCTAGACATAATAAGGAGTTAAGATGAATAAAGAAGCAGTTTTTCATATGATGGAGAGTCAATGGGCGAATCCTATTGATGTTGATGAAATTATTATTAGATTGAGGACAGCCAAGGAAAAGCTTGATGCCTACCTAGTTTATGGATGGCAGTTTGATGTTCCAATCGTTTGGAATGAGATTAAGATGGAAGTGGCCTATGAGGATGAGCTTTTTTATTACTATGAAACAAGAATAAGGCTCGATGATAGAAGGCTTTGCTATGTGTTTAAGATTAATGATGGCCATAATGATTATTATTTTAGTGAAGATGGACTTAGCGAAAATTATGACTTAGCTGATGCCTATTATAATTTTTTCCAGATGCCTTACATTAATGAAGCTGACCTCTTTCCGACAGTGGCTTGGATGAAGGAGGCTGTTTTCTATCAGATATTTGTCGATAGGTTCGCTAGGGCTAACTTTAGTAAGGATGATTCCTATATCAACATGGCCTGGGAGGATAAGCCAAGCCCAACAAGCTTTGCCGGAGGCGACCTTTTGGGCATAGTTGACAAACTTGACTATCTCAAGGATCTGGGTGTAAATGCTATATATCTGACCCCGATTTTTAGGTCAAATTCTAATCATAAGTATGATATAATAGACTATTTTAAAATCGACCCTCATTTTGGTAATGAGGAGGATTTTAGAAAGCTTGTAGATAATATCCATGCTAGGGGTATGAAGCTAGTTCTAGATGGTGTTTTCAACCATATGAGTAAGGACAATCTAATTTTTCAAGATGCTCTGGAAAAGTACAAGGACTCAGACTACTTCGATTGGTTCTATATAAATGAGGATAAGACTTATGAAACTTTTGCGAAAGTCACAGCCATGCCAAAGATCAATACTTCCAACGAAAGGGTCCAAAAATATTTGATCGATGTTGGAAAATATTGGATAGAAAAGTTTGATATTGATGGATGGAGACTAGATGTTTCTGATGAGATTAGTCATGATTTCTGGAGGGCCTTTAGGAAAGAAATTAAGGGTCTAAAGAAGGATGCCGTGATTCTTGGAGAAAATTGGCACGATGGGTCAAGCTTTCTTATGGGAGACCAGTTTGACTCAATTATGAATTACTCCTTTACCAAGGCTAGTCTTGATTTTTTCAAGGGAGAAATTGACGCCAGGGCTATGGCCTTCAGGCTAAATAGGGTTCTAGTTAGAAATAAAGACCAAGTTAATAGGATGAACTTAAACTTCCTCGATACTCACGATACCTTGAGATTTCTTACAGAAGTGGACGGGTCAGAAGATAAGCTTCTTTCTGGGATCGCTTTGATGACAGTCTTTATTGGAACTACATGCATGTATTATGGGACAGAAATTGGCCTTGAAGGAGGCTACGATCCAGATTGCAGGAGGAGTTTTATCTGGGACAGGCTTGGTGAGAAGGAAAATCTTATAATAAAGATTAAGGAAATATTCTCCCTTAAAAGCAAGGAACCAATCAAAGAAGGTGGGATAAGAGTTAAAAGCGATGAGGGACTTTTAATTATAGAAAGATTTTATGGATCATCTGAAATCAAGCTTGTAATTAATCTAAAGGATGCAAGACAAATAGACCTAGGCGATTTTAACATCCTTACTTCAAATAGGTATGAAGAGGGAAGTCTTTTAGAAAATTCTTTTATAGTATTAGAAAAAAATTCCAAGCACTTGTAATACTAGTAATATTCATCTAAGCTATGATGGCTATCGATATAGTTGGACTAAGCTAAGGATTTATGAAGAAAAATAACTAAGAAATAAGGGGCTGTTGCAAAACTATGAATAATCATCGTACCATCGTTAGAAGGTTCTCTTAGGAAATTTTACCTCCCGTGGCCGGTGGGCCGATAGGTGCCTGCCGGCTGATGTAGGCTATTAGCCCGTCGGCTTATTGAGACTTTCCGTGGAGGTTCTTCTAATGATATTGGTACTATTTATTCATTCTGCAACAGCCCCTTTTTTATACCTATAATTCATTTGTAAAGATTATGTAAAATGTTTTCCTGGATATTCTAATATAAGTTAAAATATTCTATAATATATATAAGAAAATATAGATAAGAATTATTTTGGAGGAGCTTATGAGGAAGAAAGTTAAAATAGGGCTGGGCGTGATTTTATCTATAATCATAATTCTTTTTATCGCTTTTTCTATCTTTATTGGCAAGGCGACCTTTGATGGGATGACTAATATTGAATCCAGAGAGGACACTTTAGAAAATATTAATCTTTACAAGGAACAGTACGAGGATTTTGCTAGAGGAAAAGATATAGAAGAAATTAAGATAAAATCGAGCAAAGATAAACACGATATCCCCGCTATTTTTGTGAGGAATCCAGATTCTAAGGACGTTTGCGTCATGGTTCATGGAATGGGAGGGACTAAATATTCACTTTATACTCAAGGACAGATTTTCTATGATTTAGGCTACTCTCTTTTAATCTACGATCAGAGAAATTCTGGAGAGAATCTTCTCCCCTACAATACTTTTGGGGTCCTTGAATCTTTTGATTGTTTGGATGCGATTGATTACATAAAACAGGAATATCCTGATTCTAAGATAATCCTTTATGGCGAATCCTACGGAGGAGCGACTAGTATTATTGCTGCTAGTAGGGATAGTTCAAATATTGACTACCTAATCCTCGACTGCCCTCTGGGAGATAGTAGAGAAATGGTAGATAAGGTCTTGGCAAAAGTTGAGAAAGAACAAAATGTGCCACAAGGTTTTATGAGATTTATGGGAAATATCTTCCTAAAGATGAAATTAGGCTTTAGTCTAGAAGATATCGACTCAACTAAGTGGGCAAGACAGGCATATATTACAAGTCCTGTCCTTGTAATAAATTCAAAGGTCGATACTATGACCCCTTATCATATGGGTAGGGAGGTCTATGAGTCTATAAAATCGAGCAAGAAAGAAATCTATACAGGAGAAGACTTCGGCCACTGCGAGTTTTCAAAGAAAGACCCCGAAGGCTTTAAGAATCTTATATCAACTTTTCTAGAAAAATACTAAAATTATTAGAATTACCAAGCTTATCTTATCTACAAATGAAGGAAAGATATTTTTGGGTATGATATTAGTATGAAGAGTTTAGAATTTAGTAAAGATTTAATAAAATTTATAGACGAAAGTCCAGTTTCTTATTACGCAGTACAAAACGCAGCGGATATTTTAAGAGAAAAGGGCTTTCATGAGCTTAAGGAAAATGAGAAATGGGAGATCCGTCCATCAGGAAGATACTTTGTAGTCCGTGATGGGACGGCTCTATTTGCTGTAGATTTGGGAGAAGATTTAAGAGATGGATTCGATATTATAGGATCTCACACCGAGTCTCCTACCTTTAAGTTAAAATCCAAGGCAGAAATCGGGGCTCATGGCTATCTTAAGCTAAATGTAGAAGCATATGGAGGAATGATTTATTCTACATGGCTTGATAGGACCCTATCTCTTGCGGGTAAAGTTGTCTATGAAAAAGACGGTAGGCTTAGTTCAAGTCTTATTAATATCGACAGAGACCTTCTTACAATTCCCAATGCTGCAATCCACATGAATAGGACTGTGAACAAGGACTTTGCAATCAATCCCCAAGACAATCTCTATCCTTTGGTTAAAACCATCAAGGAAAAAGCAGAAGCAGATGGCTTTATCCAAAATCTTTTGGCAGATGAGCTTAAAGTTGAGGCGTGCGATATAATAGACTACGACCTTGCCCTCTACGATAGGCAAAAGGGTGCTATTATCAATGATATGTACCAAGTAGGAAGGATTGACAATCTAGGATCAGTTCATGCAAGCCTTAGGGCCTTTGTAGATAGTAAAAGTACAAAGACCAACTGCCTTATCCTAAATGATAGCGAGGAGATTGGATCAAGGACTAGGACCGGAGCCTTTTCTCCCTTCCTTAAAGACTGTCTAAATAGACTAATCCTTGCGACTGGATTGACAGAGGAAGATTATTATATAGCGATCGATAATTCCTATCTGATAAGTGCGGACCAGGCCCACGCCATTCACCCAAACTTCGCTCAATTTTCTGATCCTACCAATGAAGTTAGGATGAATGAGGGTCTTGTGATTAAGATTGCGGCAAATGGAGCCTACACCTCAAGCATAGAGACTAAGGCGAGGATTATCAAAATCGCAAGGGACTTGGGAGTTAATATCCAAACTTTCCACAATAGAAACGACAAGCAGGGAGGTTCAACTATTGGGCCAATCGCAGCAGCAACTTTAGGAATCAAGAGCATAGATGTAGGCGAGCCTATCCTGGCCATGCATTCTATAAGGGAGCTTGGAGGAGTTGAAGACCACTACCAAGCATATCAAATATACAAGAGATTTTACGAGGAGGACTAAATGGCATTAGTAGAAGTATGTCTAATACCAATAGGAACAAAAGAAACATCAGTAAGCAAATACGTAGCAGAAGCTGAGAAGATCCTAATGGCAGAAGGGGTGAAATACAAACTAAACCCTATGGGAACAGTGATAGAAGCAGATGCCGACAAGGCACTTGAAGTTATCAGAAAAATGCAAGAATCTGTCTTTGACAAGGGGGCAGATAGGGTGTATTCTGTAATCAAGATGGACGATAGGAGAGATAAGAAAGCTTCTATGGAACAAAAAATCAAATCAGTAGAAGATAAACTATAATTCGGGAATGAACCCTCTAGCGGTTCATTCTTTTTTTGAAAAAATCTTGTTAGAAATTTAACTATTTGTTACAATAGTAGTAAAGAATGTTGGATATGTGCTGGTAAAATTTTTTGTAATTAAATGCCCCCAATCTAGGTGGAATTTATGTCTTAAGATCAAAATTTTACTTAGCTTAGCTCATATGATTATGAATAGGCTTTGCCAACACAGAAAAAATTCTAGGAGGAATTATGAAAAAGAGAAACATATTTGTAAGCCTTGCCCTAGCAGGACTTCTGCTAACTTCCTGCGGCAATGCGGATAAGAAGGAAAATACCGAAACTAATGACAAGCCACTTAAAGTAGCCATGTATACTGAAATCGATTCGCTCGATCCTTTCAATGCTACTGCAGGAGATACCAAAACTATCATGGATCAAGTTTTCGATGGACTCTTCGATGTGGATGAGGATGGAAATTTAGTTCCTGACCTTTG
>NZ_JALEIL010000152.1 GCF_022770135.1 Anaerococcus sp.
TTATCAACGAAATTCTTTGTAATAACTTGTGGCCTAGTTATTATCGAACCAACTACTACACTATAAGCACCGAGGTCTATAACTCTCTTTGCCTTTTCTGGGGTATTGATATTGCCCTCGGCAATTACCCTTGCACTTACATTTTTAATAATTTCCCTAAGAATAGCGAAGTCATCTGCTTCAATCCTATGGCCCTTAGATTGGTCTGTATATCCAACCAAGGTGGTACCAATAAAATCAAAACCAAGTTCATCTGCGTGGATAGCTTCTTCAACCGTAGAACAATCCGCCATCAATAATTGGTCTGGATATTTGGATTTGATCTCTTTATAGAAATCATCAAGGCTAAGTCCATTAGGCCTAAGAGAACTTGTAGCATCTAAGGCTATTACATCTACATCAGTTGGTATAAGTTCATCAACTTCAGCCATAGTTGGTGTTATGTATACTTTTGAATCATCATAGTCTCTTTTCACAATGCCTATGATTGGAAGATCGACTTCCTTTTGGATTTCTTTGATATCTTCACTGGTATTAGCTCTGATGCCACTTGCACCACCTTGCTTGGCAGCTCTAGCCATCCTTCCCATAATAAATGAAGAATGGAGAGGTTCATCCGGCAAGGCCTGGCAAGAAACAATGAGCTTACCCTTCAAAGAATCAATTTTTATATTATCACTCATCTTTTCCTCCTCGTTTAAGGCAATTATATATCGTTCTGAATATAAAATCAATAAACTACTAAATATTAGAAATTACTTTCAATAAAATGCGAAAAAAGATAACATTTTCCCGTTTTCCCTAAGTTTTAAGTGAAAGTGAATTCAATGATTTCCTCATATATCTTATAATTGAAAAATTGCAAATAGTATTGCATAAGCTAAATGAAACTAAGTTCGAGCGTTAAAAAATGGAGTTAATATCCGAATCATCTTCGAGGTCGGTTATTAACTCCATTAATTTTAAATCTATATTATATTTAATAGATTGCGTTTTTAGTTTTGAAACTTTATATTTCTATATAAGCCCTAAATCCTCTATTTCTGTAATATGAATCAGATCCGTTAAAGTAGGTGAATGATCTTCTATATGTTTGGCCTGCGAGAAGGGCTCCTCCTTCATTAGTGATATGGCTAGGGGTTTGATCCAAGAAGTTGATTATGTATCGAAAATAGCGATTTCGCTAAGGGCATAATATTGGTACTCGTCAATAAGTTTTACTCCCATAGTCTTTATTTCTTCCGCAACAGAAGAATTTGGCGGATTCTTTTTTCTATTAATCCTTGATTTTTTATCATAGCATAAGGAAGTTCGGCCCTTAGGGGATTTTTCTGATAGGTCGACGTATACTAGGGATTTAAATATATCGAGGTTTACGAGATCTGGTTCGCCTCCAGTTTCTTCCATCAGATACAAGGAATCATATAGATTTTTATCAGCAAGGATTTTGGCTTTGATATCATCCCATTCGACTTTTGGATGTCTTTCCATATGGTCCTTGAATCGTTTCTCCAATTTAATTATAAAATCATTATCAGCTTTATCCATTAGATTTCCTTTTTGTAGTTTTGGATAGTATTAAATATTCCTATATTACTTAATCTTCAAAGTAGATCCATGATATAGCAGAAGGTATTACATTAAAATTTATTTTATTCGTAGTAAATATTTCTCCGTCTATATTAGCGAGAAAGTCCTTATCTGAAGAGATTTGTCCGCTACTAATTTTATATTCATTGAGATGAGGGCTTGTTCTGTGCTTGCCTTTTTTGTATTTCAGAATCATAAAAGGAAGTTTGTAGAAAGGTATCTTTTCAGCAGTAATTAAGTTTATCAATCCATCATCAAGGCTAGCTTCTGGAGCTGGGGTAAATCCTGATCCGTAGAAGGCTCCATTACAGATTGCACTTATTAGGAAGTTTCCTTTAATTTCCATATTTTTTCCATTTTCTATCATCATTTTAATTTTGAGATTCTCATATTGGATGTTTCTAAGCGAAGATATAACTGCTTTTATATAGGCTTTTTTCCCGAGATTTGGATTTTTTTCTAAAAACTTGTAAGCCTCCTTTAAGACTTGAGTGTCAAATCCAAGGCTTGTTACATTTACACAAAGCTTGTCATTAATTTGGATTAAATCTATAGGACTTGCGTAAAATGAAAAGATTTTTTCTAGATTAAAGTTTTTGTAATCAAAGTTTTTGGCAAAATCATTTCCTGTTCCAGTAGGTATCAAGCCTATAGAAATATCTTTCCCATAAGCTGTATTTACAAGCTCGTTAAGAGAGCCATCTCCTCCGCAGATTATGGCATATTTTTCAAAATTATCTTCTTTGGCAAAGTCTTCAATAATCTTATCGATATGGCCCTTGTACTTTGTCTCTATTACTTCTATTACACTATCACTAGGAGCTTTTTTCTGTAAAGCTAGGAGGTCATTTCTATTAACATCAAACTCAGTCTTACCAGCTTTGGAGCTGATTATAAATAATATTTTCTTCATAATATCACCTCCTATATTATACTGAAAACATTTATCATTTAAAGATATATAGAAGGCTATGACTAGTATTTATAGATGAAATTTATTATAAAAGAGTTAAAGTAATAGGTAAGGAGTGATTTAATGAGAAAGAAAATAATTAATATTTTGACATGTATATTACTTATGACAAGCCTAACTGCTTGTGGTACTAATTCAAATAATAATGTAGAAGTAAGTGCAAAAAGTACAGGAGATCTTATAGATAATCTAGATCAGAGCAGTACAGAACTTGCAAGTACTGATTCTACTGAGGGAGAAAAGCAAAAAGAAAAAACTAGTGACAGAGAAAAGGCTAAGGCCAATTGGGAGATGAGTCTAGCCAAAGAAAAGGAAAATGATAGCAAGAGGGAGAAAGAAAGGGAAAAAGACCTAGAATCCTTTAAGGAAGAATCTGAAGCTAAAAAGCCTGAGAAGAAAAATAAAAATCCTCGAAAGGATAAAGACGAAACAGAGGATAAAGACGAAGATTATGATAAAGTTAAGCTAAAGTTTTTTGGAGATACCATGGCCCATCTTGGTCAAATCCAATATGCCTACTCTTATGGGGAAGGAGACTATGACTTCTCCAATCAATTTGCTTATATTTCAGACTTTGTTAAAGATAGTGATCTATCTATCACAAATTACGAGACAACCTCTAATCCAAACAGAGAATATGCCGGTTTTCCTGCCTTTAATGCTCCTCCAGTTTATCTTAAAAATATAAAGGATGCTGGTTTTGATGTGGTTACTACTGCAAACAACCACTCATTGGACACAGACGAAGAAGGAGTTCAGACAACAATCGAAGCTGCTAAGGAAGCAGGCCTAGATTATGTTGGAAGTAAGGAAAAAGAAAGTGATAAGATTCTTTATAAAGAAATAAATGGGATGAAGATTGCAATTCTCGCCTACACTTATGGAGCCAATGGTAAGGAAGACCTCCTAAACTTAAGAGAAGAAGTAGATTCCCTTAACTACCTACACGAAGAAAATATCAAATCCGATATAGAAGAAGCCAAGACAAATGGGGCGGACTTTATAATAGTTTATCCTCACTGGGAGATAGAATATCAGTCTTATCCTCAAGAAACGACAGTAGAACTTGCTCACAAAATGATCGACTGGGGAGCAGATCTTGTCATAGGCAACCATCCACACGTTGTCCAACCTGTTGAGATCTACAAGAATGAAGATGGGAAAGAAGGCTTGATAGCCTACGCTTTGGGTAACTTTATCTCCAAGCAATCTCTTGAAGTAAGTGGGGATATTAGGTGCGAACAGGCCCTTAGCATTGAGTTAAGTCTAAACAAGAACGAAAAAACTGGCAACAAAAAAATTAGCGACATAAAACTTCATCCACTTTGGGTAGGAACAAACTACGATGATTACGGAACCAGCACCAAGACCTACCTATGTGAAGATTTCCTAGAAGGTGGAGACAAGTATGATTTAGTAGATGATAATCAAAGAGCAAGAATACAACAAGCCTACGACATGACAATGGAGACGGCGAAAACTGAGGTAAACTAATGGGAACATATGAAATAGGAATCCTAAATGCTATACAAAACATAAGAAGTGAAATCTTGGATAATTTCTTCCTAACTATCACTTCTCTAGGCAATATGTCTATACTATGGTTTAGCATGATTCTAATATTTATGACAACAAAAAGATATAGGAGGATTGGAGAAATAATATTAATATCATTTTTCCTAAATCTAATCATTGTAAATATAATCCTTAAAATTTCAGTTGGAAGAGTAAGGCCCTACGAAGCGGTTGGATTTACTGATTTATTGATAAACCACCTATCAGACAATTCCTTCCCTTCAGGTCACACTTCCTATGCGGCCTCCTTTGCAACAGTTATAATCCTTCTTGCAAAATCAAAGCCATTAAAATACTATGTAGGAATTTTAGCTATCCTAATAGCCTTCTCAAGGCTCTATCTCTACGTCCACTATCCAACAGATGTCCTAGCAGGAGCGATAATAGGTATACTTTTAGGACTATGGTCAATCAAGATATATCAAAGTCCAAAGTATAGGGAACTTAAGGCAAAAATTAATTTACAAAGACAGTAATGGATGGTATAATGTATAGGTACTTAAGCCGGTGTGTTGGAATTGGCAGACGAGACAGACTCAAACTCTGTTGTCCACCAGGGCGTGTGGGTTCGAGTCCCACCACCGGCACCATTACTTTTTTTAAATTATGATATTGGAACTCTTGGTAATTGATTATTAAATTTCACCTAGGAGTTAGCAATATCTTTTTTTATTGGAATTTTTTAAGTTCTTTCTAGATAAATTCATCGAGTCCCTTACTTTAATAAAAATGTTAAAATTACATTTTATGACAATTAGGTTTTAAAAGGCTATGTAGAAACCTATACTCCTAGTCATGATTCTTATGATAATGAAGAAGAAATTTCGATATTGACTATAGAGAAAAAGCTACTGTTAATGGAATAAATGAAAGTGAAATCAAAAAAATAGAAATATTAGATTAAGCACACTAGAAATTTATAGATGTGCTTTTTAATTATAGGAAAGATTACGAAGATAGAAGGAATAAAAGAAATAGCTTTAAACGACTATCAGAGAGCTAAAGTTTTCAAGCTAAGAGATCAAGAAGTAGAAAATTATAATGATTTTACTAGTTGAGATTAATAATATGTATTTGAAATAGAATTAGGGATCTAGATTCCTAAAAAGGGGCTCTTGCAGATAATATTAACTATTCGCAAGCCCCTTTTACTTATTTGTATTCAAATTTTAAAAATCTATTTGAAAGATATAAAAATAATCCTATTTCTATCATAGCAAATATAAGCATTGTTAGAAGATCGTGTGGATTTATAAATCTAAAGTTATTAGATTCAATTGCTAAAAAGCTTAATCCTATTATTTTAAGTGACTTATAAGCTGTTCCAAAAGCTATCATAGTAAAGATACTAGATAAGAAGACTATTATTCCAAAAGATTTTATCCTTATAGCTAAGGCTCCAAATATGACAATAATGGGGAGGGCTAATAGTATACTCATAGATATATAATAAAAATATATAGAAAAATTAATTGTGGCAAATCCTCCTATAAATTTCCCAGATAGATAGAAAAGAACTAGGAAATATATTTGACACAGGCTAATTATAATAAAAGCTAGGATTATTTTGCTTATTATAAAGGATATATTTTTCTTTGGACTTAGTCTTATAAACTTAAGGCCAGCCTTATGCTCTACTGACCACAAACTTGCTATTATAATTGCAATTAACGGCATATAGAAAAAAGTAAAGTAAAAAAGACTAACTTGAGTCCGCAAACTTTGCCATTCATTTGTCAAGGTCATTCTGTTTCCCATATAGTTTATTAGACCAAATGCATTTGCCAGTAAGGGGATTATTAAGCTTACTAGTAAAATATTGATAAACTTTATTTTCTTCAATTCTAATTTTAACATTTTTCCTCCTAATCTTTGTATAAGTTGTAAGTTTTCATTGATTTTAAATAAACAAGGCTTAGAATCAGTAAGGTAAAGGCAATAATCAAGGTATATGGGTTGATAGGATTTAATATTTGAATAAACCTTCCTCCCTCATTTACATAAGAAATATTCAATAGACTTGCCATCCAAGCGAAGGGATTGATATAAGCCAAAACTTGTGATGTAAGCATGGTTATTACGCCAGTAAGTCCTCCTACTATAGCAATAAAGGATAGGGCGTAAACTTTTTTCACCTTCATTTCTACTATCATAAAGATTGCAAGAAAAAATAAGTTGATTACTATAACTGATAGGTTAAATACTAAAAATCTTATCAAAACTTCCTTACTAAGACTGAAGTTAACGCCCTTTTTTGCAGCTAAGATAAAAACACAAGCTTCTATTAGCTGTAGGAAGACTAGTTTTATAGATAAATTTTTAAACTTATTGATAAGGATTGTATTTACCTTTCCTCCAAGCATGATTTGCATCTGCCACATTTTGTTTTTCTCTTCAATTTCAATTACTTTTTTCACAAGAGATGATACTAGTATAGGGTTCATCAGCAGTGATATAAATAGATAGGTATCCAGGATATAGGAAAGTGGATACTTACTTGCGGCAAAGGACTTGGTATTACTAAAGCCTACTACCATTAGCGTTTGGATTAAAAAAACTATTAATATTAGCAAGTTTATTTTAAGTCTCTTGTATTTTTTTCTTTCTAAGTTTTTCATACTAGGACCTGCTTTCTTCGATAAATAGTTTTTCGAGACTTTCTCTTTCTTCCTCTATCCTGTATATATCGACCTTACCATGAAGGAAGTTTACAATATTTGCAATCTCAGGATTTGATTTTTTACCAAGAATTATCTTCTTTTCCTGAATGTTTGATTGGTCAAGATTTAAAAGTTTTAGGGCCTTATTGTTGTCGGATGTACGTAGGGATATAAAGGGTGGATGAAGTCTCCTGTATTCTTCCAAGCTTCCATTGTAGACTAAGTTTCCTTCTCTAAGTATTCCTATGTGGGTAGAGATTTTTTCTATTTCATCTAGGATATGGGAAGATATTAAAATGCTCGTAGTAGTATTTTTTACTATATTTTTAAATAGATTTCTCATCTCCTCAATTCCTTGTGGATCTAAGCCATTTATTGGTTCATCTAATATTAAAAGCTTGGGACTTCCAATAAGAGCCATGGCTATACCAAGTCTTTGCTTCATGCCCAAGGAATATTCTCTAGCTTTTTTATTACCAACATTATTAAGACCGACCATCTCCAGAGTTTTTCTAATCTCTTCCTTATTCACACCCTTTAGTTGACATACTATTTCTAGATTTTCGTAGCCCGATAGGTGGTCATAAAAGGAAGGACTTTCGATTAGGGCACCAAAATTTTTGTTAAAAGTCTTTTGATTTTTTGAGTTTATTTCCTTGCCAAAGACTTTGATTCTTCCTTCGTCTTTTTTAACTAGACCTAGGATAAGTTTCATCAGGGTTGATTTACCAGCTCCATTTTTTCCTATTAGACCATATATAGTTTTCTCTTCAATATCTAAAGACTTAATATCTAATACGGTCTTGTTGTTGTATGATTTTTTTAAGTTATTTACTTCAAGTATTTTGTTCATAATGATTCCTCCTAAAAATAGAATAGCAAATTTAGATTAAAATAATATTCAAGTAATATCACTTTTACATCACAAACACGAATAAATTAAAATACAGATGTATAATGAGGCTAATGAGGGGGAATGATATGGATTTTAGAAGCGATTTTTCTATCTTGCTAGTTGATGATGAACAAAGTTTATTAGATAATTTATATAATTTTTTACAAGATAAGGGTTTTAAAAGTATCTATACAGCCAAAAATCTGAAGGAGTCAAGATTTAAATTAAAAACTTATGATATTGATCTAATCGTCTTAGATTTAATGCTAGAAGATGGGAGTGGTTTTGATTTACTAAGGGAAATTCGACAGACTTCTGATATGGCGGTTATTATCCTATCTGCCCTTGATGGGATAGACGATAGGAGGGAAGGCTTTGCAAACAAGGCGGATGATTACTTAGTTAAGCCTTTCTTTCCAGATGAACTTCTCTGGAGGATTGATGCGGTATTAAGGAGGAGCAAAAAAGCTAAAAGTGAAGATAAAATAGATTTAGGGACTGTGATTTTTGATAAAGCTAAGGGAGTACTTAATAAAAGTGGCGAAGAGATAGCCTTAACTGCTACCCAATTTAAAATTTTAGCTTATCTATCCGAGAATATTAATATGATAGTTTCAATTGATCGTATCCTAGATACTATTTGGGAGGACTCTTACGGTTATGAAAATACCTTGATAACTCATATCTACAGGTTGCGAGAGAAGTTAGAGGAAAATCCAAGAGAGCCAAAGATTCTTATAACTATAAAGGGACTTGGTTATAAGCTTGTAAAAGAGAAGTAGAGATGTTTAACTATATATTAAAAAGATTTAAAAAAATTGTCATTAGGATAATATCTTTGATGTTCTTTCTGGTATTTATATTTATGACATTTCTCTATTTTAATTACAAATTAAGAGATGAATATTCTAATCCAAATGATGTTTATGCCTTTGTGGAAGAAAATAAAACTGATACTTACTTGAATAGAAAAAATAAAGAATTTTTGAAAGAAAATAATATTTGGTCAATAAGGCTTGATAAAAATGGACATGTCATAGAAAGTTTCGATAAACCGAGAGAGGTCAAGGATAAGTTTGAGCTTACTGATGTTGCAAGATTTACCAGATACTACTTAGCAGATTATCCTGTTTTTACCTATATTACAGGAGATGGCTTAATTCTTTTCGCCTATCCCAAAAATTCTTTGGATAAACTCCCTGCTAATTATTATAATTATAAGAATTTGATTTTTAATGTTGAAATGTTTTTGGTATTTGTAATCCTATTCCTGCTGTTTGTATATATATTTTATAGGATAGATATTAAAAACATCTTACAAAATATCTTTCCTCTCCAGCAAGCAATGGATGATATATATGAAGAGGACTACGAAAAGCTGGATGAGGGTGGAGAACTCAAAGATTTGGCGATTTCAATAAATCAAGCAAATGAGAAATTCATTAATCTAAAGAAATCCCAAACTAAGTGGATACGAGGTCTAAGCCATGATGTTAGGACTCCGCTTGCTAAAATTTCATGGGAAATAAGTAAGGAAAACAAGGCTGATATAGATATTGAAAATATCCAAGACCAAGTAGTTAAAATTTCAAATATACTTGAAGGATTAAATCTTACCATGTCCCTAACTAATATGGACAAGGAGAGTTTTAGTGAACAAAGCCCCCTAAAAGAGATTCGTAAAGTCATAGTAGATAAATTAAATGATAATCCAGATAGAGAGATTATTTTTGAAAACAAACTAGTAAATAGAGATTTAAAAATCAAAATGGATCCGAATTTATTTTATAGGATGTTAGAAAATATTATAAAAAACTCCCTCCAATATACAAAAGGCAAAATTCTTCTTACAATTTCAAATTCAGTAAACAACTTAAATATTGAAATTATAGATGAGGGTGATGGTATATCTGGTGAAATCATAGAAAAAATAAATAAGGAAGATTTGACGAATGTTACTAAACATGGTCTAGGGATTCTTATATCCAAACAAATAGCTGAGCTACATGGAGGAAATTTTGATATAAAAAATGAAGATTCCGGTCTTAGAGTAACTTTTACCTTCGATAATATAAAGGAATGATTATAGAATTTATAGACTTTTGTAGTAGCATGATTTTAATAAATACATTGAAATAATTCCTATATTAGGCAAATTATGATAAAATTGTAGTAATACTTATTTAGGAGTTTATATGAGAAATGATCGAAGGGAATTGATTTTACATGGTAGTATTTACAAGGCTATCTTTGTGATTTCTATACCTATAATTTTAAACTTTTTCATCCAGCAACTTTATTCCTTGGCGGATGCTTTTTGGCTTGGTAAGCTTGGGACGGCGGAGTTTGCATCTACTTCCTTCACTTGGCCAGTTATTTTTTTATTTAACTCGATAGGAATGGGGCTTTCCATTGCTGCGACTTCCCTAGTTTCCCAGCTTTTGGGAAGAGATGATGTGAAAAATGCACAGAAGTATACTGATACTCTTATTAATATTTCCTTAATCTTTTCTATAGTATTTATGATTTTAGGTTATTTTACGGCTGAAGGGATTGTAAATCTTATGGGAGCTAATGGAGAACTTCACGATTTTTCTGTGATTTATCTTAAGTATTCCTATTTTGGAATTCCCTTTATATTCTTGTATTTTATCTATTCGGCGGTCTTTTCTGCCCAAGGGAAAAATACTGTACCTACTGTGATTAGTACAACTTGTGTAATATTAAATATGATTCTAAATCCTTTTTTTATCTTTGATGAGATTCCTCTTATAGGACTTAGGGGTCTTGGTATGGGAGTAAAGGGTGCTGCTGTGGCGACTGTTCTAACCCAAGCCCTAATGCTATTTTTTGGCTTTATTCATTTAAGGATTAATAAGGATTTTATAAAACTAAATTACAAGTCTTTATTTTTTATCAAATGGGAGAAGGATATTCTAAGGAGGATTTTTAGAATAGCAACGCCTTCTGTAGTCGGTCAAATGGGAACAGCGATTGGTTTTATAATATTAAATGTCTTTATCCAGTCCTACGGCACTGAAACTGTAGCAGCTTACGGAATGGTAAACAGGATTACTGGACTTTTAAATATTCCACCAAGCGGGATTGGCTCAGCTATCACTGGCATTATTGGACAAAATATTGGAAGTAGGAATATAGATAGGGTCAAGGAAACTTTTAGGAAGGCTTCTTTTATAGTAATTGTCATGTCTATAATAATAGCTATCCTAAGTTTCATTTATAGATATGAAATTCTTACGTTTTTTATAGATGCACCTAAGGATTCAGAGCTTATGGTTCAGGCCAATTCCTATATGTTTTATACCTTGCTTACCCTTGTTATGCTTAATATGTTCTTTATCTATCAAGGTCTCTTCCAGGGATCAGGAAACAGCAAGTATTCTATGTTTGTTGACTTATTAAGACTTTGGGGAATAAGAATTCCCTTACTATTTTTCTTTAAGTACTTTACAGACTACAAGGCTACAGGAATTTGGCTTGCTATGGCTATTTCAAATGTTTTAGTTACTTTTATCGCCCACTTCATCTACGCTAAGGGTGATTGGAAGGGCGGTTCTTTCTAGCTTTATGAAAGAAAAAAATTGCTCTTGCAAATGTTAACATCAATAGGTTATAATTAATATGAGTAGGAGGAAAATTTTGCAAGATTATAAAAGAGTTATTCTTAAGTTAAGTGGTGAAGCTTTGGCTGGTGATAAGGGTTTTGGCTTCGACGATGATATTATTATAAACATATGTGAAAATATTAAGGCTGTTTCAAAGCTAGGAGTTCAAATAGCTATTGTTGTAGGCGGTGGCAACTTCTGGAGAGGAAGGTCAGGTAAGGAAATCGACAGGGCAAGCTCTGATACAATCGGTATGCTTGGAACTGTGATGAATGGTTTGAGGGTTCAAGGAACTTTAGAAGAGATGGGTCTTGAAACTAGACTTATGACTGCAATAGACATGAAGGAAGTTGCAGAGCCTTATATTAGAAGAAGAGCGGTAAGGCATCTTGAGAAGGGAAGGATTGTAATCTTTTCTGCAGGAACTGGTCTTCCATATTTCTCAACAGATACTACAGCAAGCCTTAGAGCTTTAGAGATAAATGCAGATGTGATTCTTCTTGGTAAGACTGGTACTGATGGAATCTATGACAAAGATCCTAATGTCTACCACGATGCAGTAAGGTTTGATAAGCTAACTTATAAGGAAATTCTTCATAAAGAATTAAAGATAATGGATACAACTGCTACATCATTGTGTATGGATAATGATATGCCTTTATTTGTCTTTGGCATAGATGATCCAAGCAATTTAGTAAGAATATTTGAAGAAGAAAGTCCAATAGGGACTATAGTAAAGGAGAGTTTTTAATGATTTATGAACAAATAAAAAAACAAGCAAAAGATGAGATGACTAAGGCACTAGATTCTTTCGATAAGAGAATTGCAAACATTAAGGCAGGTAGAGCGACTGAAGCAATCTTAGATGGTATAACTTTCTCATACTACGGAACAGAAACACCAATCAACCAAGCTGCAACAGTTTCAATTCCAGAAGCAAGACTTCTTGTAATCAAGCCTTGGGATAAGACAAATATTGGACCAATTGAGAAGGCTATTCTTAAATCTAATATTGGTATAACTCCTCAAAACGACGGTGAAGTTATTAGACTTCCTTTCCCACAATTAACAGAGGAAAGAAGAAAGGAATATACTAAAGAAGTAGATACCTATGCAGAAGATGCCAAGATTGTCATAAGAAATAAGAGAAGAGAAGCCATGGATGAAGTTAAAAAGAGTGAGAAATCAGGAGACATCACAGAAGATGATAGATACACTCTTGAAGATGAAATCCAAAAGATTACTGACAAGATGATTGAGGACGTTGAAGCTCTAGCTGCTAAGAAGAACAAAGAGTTGATGTCAGTATAATAAATTGAATAAGATTAATTTAAAAAGTTTAGGCGAAATTTTGAATAAGGATATTGGACCTGGTAGGATACCTGCTAGGACAGTATCATTATTTCTTAAACAACTTTCACTGCTTTTAAGCTCTGGAATAAGTCTTGATGAGAGTCTTTCTATTATCAAAGATCAAAACATGGACAAAAGACTCACCAAGGCTCTTTCAAATATACTTGTAAATTTAAATTCAGGCCTTAGTGCCTATGATTCCTTCAAGAGCGAAAGTAGATACTTTAATCCTATGCTAATAGCCTTTATAAAGTCGGGAGATGAGGGTGGAAATATGGCGGAGATTCTTGGAGAATTCTCTGATTATTTATCAAATGATAGCAAGAACAAATCTCAGATTAGACAAGCCTTTATCTATCCAATAATTCTTTTGATAGTGACAATCACAGTGGTGGCTCTTATTGTTACATTAGTCATGCCGACTTTTACAGAAAGCTTTGCTTCTTATGGCATGGAACTACCCTTATCGACAAGAATGCTTTTGGCTATAAGTGCTTTCTTTTCTGAGTATGGTTTTGTAGTTTTCTTAATTATCTTCGCATTGGTCCTTGTTTATATCTATTTATACAATAGTAAAGCATATAGGCTTAAGGTCGATACATATAGTTTCAAATTACTCCCATTTAAAAGATTCAGGAAGCTTAATATGGATTATCAGATAAGCTCTCTCTTGTATATTTTACGCAGTGGGGATATTGATATCATTAGCTCGATTGGAATAATTAGAGAATCTTTTACCAATACTTACATCAAAAAGAAATTTATCCTAATACAAAAAGACCTCCTAGATGGTTTAAGCTTATCCTATGCCTTTAAGAGGGCTGGGATTTTTTCAAATCTTCTAGTTTCTATGATAGAAGTGGGAGAAGATAGTGGATATTTAGTTGAAGCATTAAAGAAAACATCGGATTACTTTGCCAATGAATACATATATAGGCTAAAGAAAATATCTACCATGGCAGAACCTGTTTTGATCTTGATTATGGCTCTTATCGTGGGCTTCGTTGTATTTTCTGTTACTATACCGATGTTTGATTCGGTTAATTACTTATACTAAGGAGATATTATGAAAAAGAAAAAAGGTTTTACTTTAATTGAGCTCGTCATAGTCGTAGCAATAATTACAATACTAGCAGCTATAGCCATTCCTAAATACGAGAACTCCAAGAAAAAAGCCGCCATAGCAGCCCACAACGCCAATGTAGAGATGCTTACAACAGCAGGCACCATGGCAAGCTCTGATGGAGTTAAAGATAAGACTTGGAAGAGTCAAAGTGAAGCGAGCGAAAGTGAAGCGAACAAATATATACAAAAATGGCCGGAAGTACCAAAGGGAATTAATCTTGATGACAAAAGCTATGAAGTTACAATTGATGCGAATGGCCATGTAAGTGTAAGTCCGGGACAAATAAAGGAAAATCCAGCTGATAAGAAGTAAGTAAAATGATTTATGTATTTCTATTTATAATAGGCTCAATATTTGGATCATTTGCAAATCTTATAGTCCACAGAAGATTAAGAGGAGAAAGTATAGTTTTTCCTAGAAGTCACTGCGAGTCTTGTGGGAAATCTCTTAGTCCTTTTGAGCTAATTCCAATGATTTCTTTTCTGATTCAGAAGGGAAGATGCAGGTCATGCGGGTCTAAGATTTCTCCTGATAATATCTTTATGGAGATTATAGGAGGGATTTTACTAATCATAAGCTCATCTTATGGCCTTAATCTTAAGACTGCTATGATTTTCGCTTCCTTAATTCTAGGACTTATAATCTCTCTTATTGATCTTAAGACTATGGAAATCTATAGGAAAGATTTAATAATGCTTATCGTCCTTGGACTAATTTATAGGCTTAATTTCTTTACTAGAGACTTCTTTATAAATATATTAATATTTTCCTTAATATATTACTTAATATATAGAATTTCTGGGAGAAATATTGGAGATGGAGATTATTATTTCTATTTAGGACTAGGACTTTTCCTAGAGGATAGTTTATTTATTGTTTTTGTCTTATTTTCCGTTTGGCTTGGAGGATTTGTGGGACTTTTAATTCTTCTTAAGGAAAGGAAAAAAGGCAAGCGAATGCCTTTTGCAATATTTATATATCTTTCATATATAATAGTATTGACAGTATATAAGGGAGCAGTCCTATGAGAAAGAAGGGCTTTACTTTAATTGAACTTATAGTTGTCATAGGCCTTGTCTCTCTTATTTCTTCAGTAGGTATGGTAAAATTTGATTTTTTAGGCAAGATTAGGGCAAAAAACGAATTAAATATTCTAATCAATGATATGTATTATGCCAAGGAGAAGGCCCTAATTAGTGGGAGAAAATGTACAGTTTATTTCCGCGAAGATCAATATATGTTGAGATTTTCCAAAGTTTCTATGATGGATGATATGGAAGATATTGATAGGGATTTAGATTATCTAAGTTTGTCAAAGAATGTAGAACCTATTGTTTTTAATGGAACTGGGTCTTTATCTGGTGCAAAAACTGTGGTTTTTTCCTGTCCCCAACTAGTGGGAGAGGAAGGAAGTATTAAGCTAGTTATTGGAGCTGTGGGAGGGTCAATTAGAATTGAAGAAAATAAAAACTAAGGGCTTTACCCTAATAGAATGTATAATCGCCTTGGGCTTTGTGGCAATTCTTACAATCATCCTTCTTCCAAGCCTTAATAATATAAGTAGGATTAATCAGGAATCAGAGGATAAAATAAAGATGATTTATGCCCTTGAAGAAGCCATTGAGAAAAATAAGAATCAAACAAAAGGCGAATATTCTTATGATATAAATGGCTTTCAGATTGACGTAAGTATAGAAGCATACTCCCCAGGACTTAAGAAAATTTCTGCAAGCTGTGATGGTTATAGCTTAGATTTGGTAAGATAAGATGAAAAAAGGATTTACCCTAATAGAACTTCTAGTAAGTATTGCCATAGCGAGCCTTCTTATAGGGGCCTTATCTATGGTTTTTTCTTTAAATGTGGGATTTCTAAACAAAGAATATATTGACGAGAAGGAATATAAGAACGCAAGCCATGCTGCCTTATATATCGAAGATAAGATTAGAAGAGCGCAAAAAATCAAAAAAATTGATGGAGACAATTGCAATTTTATCCTTTATATCAGTGCTTATGAACAAAACAGGAATAAATTTGTAGAATCTGCTTATAGATTTAGTTTAGAGAAGGGAAATGTCCTATACGCTTACATTTACAACACAGAAGAATTCTCGGAAAGAGAGGGTAAGGTTAGGATTTGTGAGATAGAGGACCTTTATCTGTATTATAATGACGAAGATGAGGATAACAAATATATAGAAATGAAGATGGATTCTTCGACTACTTCTATTGAAACGTTTATAAACTTAGGGAGACGCTTATGAAAAAGGGTTTTGTAACAATATATGTACTCCTAATCTTGCTATTCCTTTCTATAAGCCTTGCTTTCGTAAGCAGACAAGTCCAAAGCAAGAACGACTTATCCAAAGATCTTTTAACTAAAAAACAGGCCGTCTATGAGGCAGAAAGCAGAGTTAATATCTTTATCAATGATTACGAAAATGAAATAAAAGAATATATCTTAGAAGATTACAAGAGGCTAATTGATCAAAGTTTAAGTGATGTAGACCACGCAAATGCCAAGGAGTTCTACATAGATTATAATAATTCCAATAAAAAGATAATGCTTATGAGAGTGATAGATTCTAATATTGCTCCTAGGAAAGATAAGGTCTATAGGGTCTTTGAACATATCTATTATAAAAATGTAACAGCAGAGGCTAATATATATTTAAGAGCCCGTGAGAATATACTTTTATCTAGCGAAGAAATATTAAGATATGAAGATATAAAAGATGAGCTTAATAAATTCGAATTTAAGAAAGACAAAATAATCCATAATGAAATACCAGCTACAAGCAAAGAAAATCCTTACAAGGGAGTAATAATATTGGATGAAGACATGACAATCGATAAGGACTTATATGTTGAAGGCATCCTAATATCCAAGGCCAAACTTGATACTAAAGGAAAAAGTATAAGGGTTAAGGGTCTAGTCATCTTAGATAAAGGAAATGAAAATATAGAATACGAGAAGGACTATGGACCTATAATTGATAATATCGTTAACAAAACTGACCTCTTAGAACTAGAAATCTTGTCAAGTCATAGCTTTTAGCCTTGCCTAAAAGTAATTTATGGTATAATGGAA
>NZ_JALEIL010000157.1 GCF_022770135.1 Anaerococcus sp.
TCGCCAAATCTACTTTCCTTGGCTGCCTCCTTATCGACATGGATATCTCTAGGGTCATATTTCTCGGATGCTTCTATGATTTCTTCCTCGCTAAAGACAACATCTTCTATTTCCTCATCAAAAACTTGTCCAATTTCATAATCTTCAAAAAACATATACCCTCCTAGTAATTTAATACCCGAAATAAGAAAAATCTCGCAAGATACACTTACGAGATAAAATATTATTCATTATAGCCTTCTGATTTCTTGCTTCCTATGAAGGAAGCTTCTAGTAGATTTCTTCCTTGAGAGTAATACCTAGTAGAGCCCTTCCGAGCCTTTTGTCTTAATTCATCTATAAAGCCAGAATTTATCCTGTGAATTATCAAGGAAACATCCGTCTGATCAAATTCTTTAAGCATAGCGAAGTCTCCGTCACTATCTCCTCCAACCATTATAGGCCCATAATTTCTCTCGTTTTTGATGAGTTTCTTAATAGTTTGAACCTTGCCTTCTCTGATGCTTATAGGATAGTTTTTATCGAACTTTGGAAGAATTTTCCCCTCATCGTCTTTCATAAGTCTTAGGCCTAAGACCTTCTCCTCCTTCATCTTATAATTATTATTCAGGTCTGTCGCAAAGGCCCTCACTATATCTATGAAGGAGGCGGAAACTATATAGCAATCTATTCCATTTTCTTCTAAGCTTTGGTATAAATCTATCATTTCTTCCAAGGGCCTAATACCTACAAAATATTTTATAGAAACCCTTCCTGCCGCTGATTTAATATCTGGAGATACGAATTCTTCTAGTCTAATCTTTTCTTTTATCATTGAAGCGTAAGCCTTCTCACAAAGATCGTAAACTTCCTTTGTTTTATAATTTTTCAGAAGAAAGCTCATCCAGCAATAAGGGTCCTCTGCTTCTTTATCAAAAGAGCTCGCCCTATATCTGTAGAGCATCTTGCTTACAAATTCCTGGTAATAATTAGTCTCTTGGACTTCTTCAAGACTCTTTTCTCCTTCAAATATATCGAGATTTTCGTAAATTTTCTCATAAGCTCTTTTTATATCTTGGGAGATTAGGTCGATGTTTACCCTTTGATTATCTAGATTATTAAATTCCTTAGGATAGTCTTTCTTATCTACATTTTTTCTGATCAATTCATAGAACTCTTCTGCTTCCATCTTGAAACTTAAATTCCTAACCATGTAGTAAAGAAGGGCTTCCTCCACATCTCCTATAATTGAAGTGTTGTCCCAATCAAAGACTGCGAAGGGTTTATTATCTGGATTATAAGCCTCATTGTCCTTACCATGCTTTCCTATGAGCTTGTTTATGGCTAGATAAAGGCTCTCTTCCCAATTTAACCTTTTTATATATGTTTTCATATCATCTCTCTTGGATCTACTGTTTTTACAAAATCGGTATCCGACACAAATCCTAACTTTTTATTAGCCTCTCTTAGGCTCAAGTTATTCTTGTGGGCAAACTTCGCTAGCTCTGCTGCCTTATCATAGCCTATAAGAGGGCTTAGGGAAGTTACGAGCATAAGAGACTTATCGAGATTTTCTTCGATTTTTTCTTTATTTGCTATAAGTCCTTCGATTAGGTGAATTCTGAAGGAAGTCATAGCCTTAGTTAGAAGCTTAATTGACTTAACCATATTATAAATTATCAAAGGCATGTAGGTATTAAGCTCCAGTTGGCCACTCGCATTGGCTATAGATATAGCTGTATCGTTGGCCATAACTTGGATCGCTGCCATAGTCATCATCTCAACTTGGGTAGGATTAACCTTTCCTGGCATAATTGATGATCCCGGCTCATTTGTCGGAAGGATTAACTCTCCTATGCCAGTTCTTGGTCCGCAGGATAAGAATCTTAAGTCATTAGCTATTTTATTAAGGTCTTCAGCAAGGACCTTAAGACCAGAGTGGACTCTCGCCATAGCTTGTTTGGAGGAAATGCCTACGAATTTGTTGGAATCCTCGATTATCCTTAGGCCACTGAGCCTTTCAAGAGTAATAATCATCTTCCTGCTATAAGATTCTGGCGCATTAAGACCAGTTCCCACAGCTGTTCCTCCGATTGGCAGTCTACGAAGATCTTCCATTAGATCTATTAAGGCTTCCTTATCTCTTCTAACAATCTCGCTATAGGCACGAATTTCGCTCGATAGGGATATAGGAGTTGCATCTTGGAGGTGGGTCCTTCCAGTTTTTATTATCCCCTCAAATTCCCTAGCCTTACTCTCAATCGCATCTATGAATTCATCTATTTCTGGCAAAAGTTCATTATCCAAAAGATTAAGGCTTGCCATATGCATGGCTGTAGGAAAGGTGTCATTTGAGCTTTGGGACTTATTGACATGATCATTAGGGTGGATCAAGTTTTCCCCGCACTTTTCATTGGCAATATGGGCTATGACTTCATTTACATTCATATTGCTTTGGGTTCCAGATCCCGTTTGCCAAACTGTAAGTGGGAATTGGTCGTCAAAGTCTCCTTTAAGAATTCTATCTGCTGCGTAGACAATGAGATTTTTTCTTTCTTCATCAATTTTTCCTAGCTCTAAATTCACAATAGCTGCAGCCTTCTTTATCAGGCTTAGGGCCCTTATCACTTCTTTAGGCATAAGATCTAAGCCCTTTGGGAAATTCATAAAAGATCTTTGGGTTTGGGCACCCCAATACTTATCATTATCAACTTCTATCTCACCTAGGCTGTCTCTTTCAATTCTCTTGTCCATATCTAATCCCTACTTATATGATCTTCGTCCAAGATTCCTGGCTTGGTCATGTTCTCATAATCCAATATCTTATCTATCTCATCACTTGTCATAATCTTATCGCGAATTAAAATCTCCCTTACAGAAACTCCTGTCCTCAAAGATTCCTT
>NZ_JALEIL010000020.1 GCF_022770135.1 Anaerococcus sp.
GATCCAAAAGACTTCATCGACGAAGTAATCAATGTAAGATTCCCAAACAAGTTCATGCCAGATACACCACAAAGAATCGCGACAGATACATCACAAAAGATTCCTGTAAGATTTGGACAGACTATAAAAGGTTATGTGAATGATGAGAATCTCGATGTAGCTGACCTTAAGTTCATTCCACTTGCCCTAGCTGGTTGGTTGAGATATCTTCTAGGAGTAAATGATGAGGGAGAAGTTTTCGAGCTTTCAAACGATCCTATGATGGATTATCTAAAAGATAGCCTAGAAGGAATCAAAGTCGGAGAATTCAAGGAAACTGAAGGATTAAAAGATTTACTAAGAAACGAAAAAATCTTCGGAGTAAATCTCGAAGAAGTTGGACTTTCAGAAATAGTTACGAAATATTTTGAAGAATTGTCAGCTGGCCCTGGTAGTGTAAGAGCTACACTTAAGAAATACCTAGCATAATTAAGGAGATACGCTTATGAAAATGACATTTAGACACTATGGTAACGACGATCCAATTTCTCTAGAATACATTGCACAAATTCCTGGAGTTACAGGAGTTATGGTAATGATGAACGAATGGGAAGCAGGAGAAGTTTGGGAGAAGGATGTTTTCCAAGAATACGTTGATAAGTGCCACGCAGTAGGCCTTGATTGTGAAATTATCGAATCAATCAACGTTCACGAAGATATCAAGATGGGTCTTCCAACAAGAGATAAATACATCGAAAACTACAAGGAGTCGCTTAGAAACGTTGCGGCTTGCGGTGTAAAGACAGTAATCTACAATTTCATGCCAGTATTCGACTGGGTTAAGACAGAATTATATAAAGAGCTTCCTGACGGATCCAACACCCTTGCCTTTGACCAAGCCAAGGTAGAAGGCCTTTCCCCAAGAGATATGGTAAATGAAATCCTCGACGGAGCAGGTAACTTCGAACTACCAGGCTGGGAGCCAGAAAGACTATCACAACTAGAAGATGTTCTCGAAAAATACAAGGATATCGACGAAGATAAATTAAGAGAAAACTACAAATACTTCCTTGAGGCAATAATACCAACATGTGAAGAAGTAGGAATCAAAATGGCAGTTCACCCAGACGATCCAGCTTGGCCAATCTTCGATATACCAAGAATCACATCAACTCCAGAAGATTTAGAAAAAATCGTAAATCTAGTAGATTCCCCATCAAATACCCTATGTATTTGTACAGGATCATTGGGATCTAGAGTTGAAAATGACGTTCCTGCCATAATCGCAGACTTCGCTAAAAGAGGCAAAATCGGAGCCATCCACGCTAGAAACATCAAGTTTACTGGAGAGAAACAATTCTACGAATCAGCACACCTTTCTAAGTGCGGTTCATTAGATATGTACGCTATAATGAAAGCCCTCTACGATGCAGGATTTGACGGCTACCTTAGACCAGATCACGGAAGAATGATCTGGGGCGAAGAAGGAAGAGCAGGCTACGGACTCTACGACAGAGCCCTAGGAGTTGCTTACCTAAACGGTCTTTGGGAAGCTATAGATAAAAATAATAAATAGATAATCAAGTTTTTAGACAACTACGAACATAAACCTTTGATAGGTGAGGCCTCTCTTAGGAGAAGTCCTCACTTAATCCGAGGAAATTCTTTTGACCATAATAGACAAAAAATTAACTAATATAAGTAACTAATACAAGAAAGAAAGGAAAACTAATGAAATTCATGACAGAAGACTTTATGCTTCATAATGACTTCGGAAAAAAGCTCTACCACAATTATGCGGCCAAGATGCCGATATTTGACTTCCACTGTCACCTTGAAGCTAAGGAAATTTATGAAAACAAAAACATTCCTTCAATAACTGAAGCTTGGCTTGGTGGAGACCACTACAAGTGGAGAGTTATGAGAGCTTGTGGTGTTGAGGAAAAATACATCACAGGTGATGGAGAGGATTTCGAAAAGTTTGAAAAGTATGCTGAAATCATGCCAAATCTTATAGGAAATCCAATATATCACTGGACCCACCTAGAACTTAAGAACTTCTTTGGAATAGATGAATGTCTAAACAAGGAAAATGCCAGAGAAATTTATGATAAGTGTAACGAGCTTCTAGCGAAAGATGAATTTAGACCAAGAGGCCTAATCGAGATGAGTAATGTGGCTGCAGTTTGTACCACAAATGATCCTATAGATGATCTTAAATATCACGAGCTTTTGGCTAAAGATAACTTCAAAGTCAAAGTTCTTCCAGCCTTCAGACCAGATAATGCCCTCTACATTGAAAAGGACAGCTTCAAGAGCTATATAGGAGATCTTTCTAAGGCAAGTGGAGTAGAGATTACAAACTTTACAGATATCAAAAAAGCCTTAAAGGCAAGAATGGACTTCTTCAACGACCATGGAGCTAAGGCCAGCGATCAAGCTTTCAAATACATCCCACACAGAAGATGTGATGAAGAAACTCTTAATAAAGTAGTTCAAAAGAAACTAAATGGAGAAGACATTAGCCTAGAAGAGGAAGAATCCTACAAGACAGAACTTGTAATATTCCTTGCCAAAGAATACAAGAAGCTTGATTGGGCTATGGAAATCCACGTTGGAGTAATCAGAAATAACTCCAAGCTAATGTTTGAAAAACTCGGAGCTGACGTTGGAGGAGATAGCCAAAACGACCTAAACTTCGCAGAAAATCTTGCAGACCTACTTTCTGATTTTGAAGAAAATGAAGGCCTTCCAAGAACTGTAATCTTCCCACTAAATCCAAAAGACCAATTCCCAATTGCCACAGTTGGAGGATCTTTTAACAGGGCAAATCCTGATGGAATGCAAAACATCCAACTTGGAACAGCTTGGTGGCATCTTGATCACAAGGATGGAATGATTGAGCAAATGAAAGTCTTCTCAAGTGTTGGAGTCCTTTCCAAATTTATAGGAATGCTAACAGATTCAAGAAGCTTCTTGTCCTACCCAAGGCACGAATACTTCAGAAGAATCCTCTGTAACTTCATAGGAGAATTAGTAGAAAACGGCGAATATCCAGCTGACGAAGAATTCTTAGGAAAAGTTGTAGAAGATATTTGCTACAACAACGCAAGAAAATACATTAAAATAGATTTATAAAGAAAGAAGGAAAAATGAGCAAAGTAGAAACAATCAGCAAAGTCCTAGAGCTAGGAATCGTACCAGTAGTAAGAGCAAACTCAGCAGACGAAGCAATCGAATACTGTAAAGGGCTAATCGATGGAGGAATCAACACCCTAGAAGTAACCTTCACAATCCCAAACGCAATCGAAGTCTTCCAAAGAATCCAAAAAGAACTCCCAGCTGACACCTTACTTGGAGCAGGAACAGTACTAGACCCAACAACAGCAAGACTTGCCATAATGAATGGAGCCAAATTTATAGTAAGCCCATCATTTGACAAAGAAGTAGCCAAAATGTGTAACATCTACAACATCCCATACATGCCAGGCTGCGTAACACCAGCCGAAATGCTAGAAGCCTACAAATACGGAGTAGACATCATAAAACTCTTCCCAGGCTCCCTAACAGGCCCATCCTACGTAAAAGCAATCCACGGCCCATACCCACACTTCCAAATCATGCCAACAGGTGGCGTAAGCCTAGACAACCTAGAAGACTGGTTTAAAGCAGGCGTAGTAGCAGTAGGAGCAGGCTCAAACCTAGTAAAAGGCAGCAAAGAAGAAATAACCCAAAAAGCAAAAGAATACCTAGAAAAAATAGCGGAGGTAAGAAAATAATGACAAAAAAAGTAGTAACCCTAGGCGAAATAATGCTAAGACTATCCACACCAGGATACGAAAGATTCGTCCAAGCTGAAAGCTTTGATGCAATCTACGGAGGAGGAGAAGCAAACGTAGCAGTATCCCTAGCCAACTACGGCTTCGATGCCCACTACGTAACCAAACTTCCAAAACACGAAATAGGTCAAGCAGCAGTAAACGCCCTAAGAAGATACGGAGTAAACACAGACTACATCGTAAGAGGCGGAGACAGAGTAGGAATCTACTACTCAGAAACAGGCGCATCAGCCAGACCATCCAAAGTAATCTACGACAGAAGTAACTCCTCAATAGCAGAAGCAAAAGCAGACGAATTCGACTTCGACGAAATCTTCAAAGACGCAGCATGGTTCCACACATCAGGCATAACCCCAGCCATCTCAAAAGAAGGTGCAGAAATCACCAAAAAAGCCATGCAAGCAGCCAAAAAAGCAGGAGCAAAAATATCAATCGACCTAAACTACAGAGCAAAACTCTGGAGCCCAGAAGAAGCCCAAAAAGTAATGAAAGATCTAATGCAATACGTAGACGTATGCATAGGAAACGAAGAAGACGCATCCCTATGCCTAGGCTTTACCCCAAAAGGACTCGACGTAACAAGCGGCAAACTAGACGTAGAAGGCTACCACGAAATCTTCAAACAAATGAAAGAAGAATTCGGCTTTGAAATGATCGCATCTTCCTTAAGAGAATCATACTCAGCATCTGACAACGGCTGGTCAGCCCTAATCTATGACGGCAAAGACTTCCACCAAGCTCCACAATACGACGTAAGAATCGTAGACAGAGTAGGAGGTGGAGACAGCTTCGCAGCAGGCCTAATCACAGGACTCCTAGATGGAAAAAGCCCTGCAGACGCCCTAGACTTTGGAGTTGCAGCAAGCGCCCTAAAACACACAATCAAGGGAGACTTCAACCATATGTCAAGAGAAGAAGTAGAAAACCTAGTAGGCGGAGACGCATCTGGTAGGGTTCAAAGATAGGATAAAGAAAATGTCTTTAGGGAGGATGCTCCCTTCCTAAAGATTATTTTTTAACAAAATGGAAAACGATTATCAATAAAGGATTAATAAATTTAGGAGGATAAAGTGGCTGATAGAAAATTAAAATTTGGAATCATCGGATACGGAACAGAAGGATCAATGTATGGAAAATTCATATCTGAAGGAATGGTAGAGAATGTAGAAGTAGTTGCAGTTTGTGATATTGATAAGGAAAAGCTTGAAAAAGCAAAAGAAGTTTTCCCAGAAGCAAAACTTTATGAAGACTACAAGGAGATGATTGATAGTGGCAAGGTAGAAGGAATTGTAACATGCGTACCTCACTATCTTCACCCAGAAATGGCAATTTATGGCCTAACCCATGGGGTAAATGTACTCAACGAAAAACCAGCTGGTGTTTATACAAAGCAAGTAAAAGAACTTAACGAAGTCGCAGAAAAATCTGACAAGGCTTATGCCCTATTCTTTAACCAAAGAACAAACCCACTATATAGAAAGCTAAAGGAAATCCTCGATTCAGGAGAACTTGGACCAATAAGAAGAACAAACTGGATCATCACAACATGGTGGAGACCAGATGCATACTACAAGCAATCTGACTGGAGAGCTACCTGGGGTGGCGAAGGTGGAGGAGTCCTTGTAAATCAAGCACCACACCAATTAGACCTTATCCAATGGATGACTGGAGCACCAGATAGGGTATACTCAAGCGTTCAATATGGTTACCAAAGAGATATCGTTGTAGATGACCAAGTACACTTTGTAATGGAATATGACGATGGTAGAACTGGAGTTTTTGTAACCGGCACCAATGAAATCATTGGAACAGACAGACTAGAAATTGTATGCGATGGTGGAAAAATCGTTGTAGATGATTCTAAGAAGGCAACAATCTATAGACTAAAAGAAACAGAAAACGACCTAAACGCTAGAATGACAATAGATGATGTGAAGATGCTCTTTGCAGGTCAAATGAAGATGGATGACTTATTTGAAACAGAAGTTATTGAAGAAAATTCTGTTTGGGGCGGCCAACACTGTGAAGTTTTAAGAAACTTTGCTGCTCACGTTCTTGATGGAGAAGAGCTCCTTGCAAACGGTGCAGAAGGAATCAATGGTGTAAGACTTGCCAACGCAGTTCATCTTTCAAGCTGGTTAGGTAAACCAGTATCAGTTAAGGACTTTGACGACGACCTTTATCTAGAACTTCTTAACGAAAAAATCAAAGAAGAAGGAAAATTCGAAGAAAGAAAGTAGGACTTTATGTTAAAAGTTGGAGTAATAGGACTCGGAACAGTTTCACCTATCCACTTGCTTTCAATTAATAATTCTCCCTATGCAGAGCTTGTCGCAGTATGTGATATTAACAGTAACAGAGCTAAGGAGAAATGCGAACAAACTCATTGTGAAATAATTCCTTCCTATACGGATTATAAGGAAATGATAGAAAAGGAAGACTTGGATGTAGTTCATATCACTCTTCCCCACTATCTTCACGCAGAAGTTTCAAAATATGCCTTATCCAAGGGACTCAATGTATTTTGTGAAAAACCTGTAGATATTAGTTACGAAAAAACCAAAGACCTATACGATTTCTACCAAGCCTATAAGGGAAAACAGAAACTCGGAATTTGTTTTCAAAATAGATACAACAAGTCAGTAGTAAAACTTAAGGAAATCCTAGAAGAAAACAAGGAAGAGGTCTTTGCTGTAAAGGGACTTGTGACCTGGTATAGAAACATGGACTATTACAAACAAGCTCCATGGAGAGGAAGTCTCAAGGAAGCTGGAGCTGGAGTGATTATCAATCAAGCTATCCACACCCTAGACCTAATGGCCTATGTTACAGGAAAAGATTGGAAGAGCCTTACAGCGACAATGACTAAGCTAATGAATAAGGAAGTCGAAGTAGAAGATACAGCCAACGCCTTTATCAAATACGAAGATGGAGTAAATGGACTTTTCATAGCGACTAATGCCTATTCGATTACAGATTCAATTGAGTTACAAGTAATAAGTAAAAATGAAAAATACACTATTAAGGAAAATAGACTCTTTAATAGGAGCTTAGAATGTTTGGCAGAAGATGAGAAAAGTGATGCCACCAAGGATTACTACGGGGCAGGACATGAAACCCTAATCAATAAATTCTACAAGGCTATAATAGACGATACAGATGACTATTGTGACCTAGCAGATGCTATGGAGACAATGGAGATTATTCAAGCCATAATCGATTCGTCTAATGAGAACAAAGAAGTTAAAAAAGAGGAGATTATCAATGACTAAAATAGGAGTACAAGCTTCAACAGTAGTAGATGCATTCAAGGAATTAGGACCTTACGAAACCTTCAAGAAACTTTCAGAAATAGGATATAAATCTGTAGAAGTATCTCAAGTAGAAACTAGTAAGGAAAACATCGATCAGATTATAAGAGCTTGCAAAGATTTCGACATGGAAGTTGCAGCAATGTCAGCAGCTCTCGAGCCAATGTTTCCTGGTCAAGAAAGCCTTGAAACAGATTATGAAAAGATAGTAGCAGACTGTAAGGCAGTAGATACAGACCTACTTAGAATCGGTATGCTCCCATTTGACAAGATGGCAAATCTAGATAAGGCCATTGAATTTGCTAAAAAAGCCAATGAATATGCGCTTAAGCTTAAGGAAGATGGAATCAAACTCTACTATCATAATCACCATATTGAATTTGTGAAATACGATGGAAAATACCTTCTTGACATAATAAGTGAAAATGCTCCAGAGCTTGGATTTGAACTAGATGTTCACTGGGTACAAAAGGGTGGAGAAAACCCAGTAAATATCCTCAAAAAATACTCAGGAAAAGTAGAGCTTGTTCACTTAAAAGATTACGAAGTTATGCCTTTAACAATGGATGATCTAAAACTTATGCAAGAAGACCAAGCTGCCTTTAGAAACGCCTTCGACAACAGGGCAAGATTTGCTCCATTAGGCCAAGGTTCACTTCCACTTAAGGAATGTGCAGATCAAGCTATAGAGTCTGGTTGTAGATACTTACTGGTAGAACAAGACTTTTCCTACGGTAGAGATCCTTTCGAAGAGCTAAAAATCTCTTACAATTGGCTTATAGATAATGGATATGGAGATTTATTCTAATGGCTATTAACAAAAAAGATGGAATGAATTATGCACCTAAAGGTTCTAGCAACAAAGTCGTTGGTCCTGGAGAATTTAAGGTTGGTGTAGGAGCTTTAGACCACGGTCATATCTATGGCATGTGCAATGGACTCAAAGAAGCTGGTGCAGAGATAGTCTATGTCTATGACAAAGATCCTAAAAAAATAGAAGAATTTCAAGAAAAGTTTCCAGAAGCTAAGGCTGTAAATTCGGTAGATGAAATTTTAAATGATCCTGAGATAAAAATGCTTGCTGCAGCAGCAATTCCAAATCTAAGATCAGCCTTAGGTAACAAGGCTATGAAGGCGGGAAAAGACTATTTCACAGATAAGACTGGCTTTACTAGCCTAGATCAGCTAGAAGAGACGAAAAAAGTTGTAGAAGAAACTGGAAGAAGATATTTCGTATACTTTTCAGAAAGACTTCATGTTGAGGGAGCAATATTTGCAGGAAAGCTTATCGAAGAAGGAAGAATCGGAGAAGTTATCCAAATAACTGGCTTTGGACCTCATAGCTTAAATAAGGAAAGTAGACCAGATTGGTTCTTCAAGAAAGAACAATATGGGGGAATCCTAGCAGATATAGGAAGCCATCAAATAGAACAATTCCTATACTACACAGGAAACAAAGACGCTAAAGTCCTTCACAGCAAGGTCGCAAACTACAACAACCCTGATACTCCAGAGTTAGAAGATTATGGTGATGCCACTCTCGTTGGAGAAAATGGAGCGACCTTCTTCTACAAGGTACACTGGTTCTCACCAAAAGGCCTTTCAACCTGGGGCGATGGGAGAACATTTATAACAGGAACAAAGGGTTCAATCGAAGTAAGAAAATACACCAATGTTGCAACAGATGCTACAGGCGACCATGTATTTTTAGTAGATGAAAATGGAGAAGAACATTTTGAAGTAAACGGCAAAGTAGGATTCCCATTTTTTGGAGAGATGATACTCGATTGTATCAATGGCACAGAAAACGCCATGACCCAAGAACATATCTTCAAGGCACAAGAGCTATGCTTAAAATGCCAAGAAGAAGCAATAGTAATAGATTAAAATCAGGAGAATAATATGCAGAAAAATGTAAAGCCTTTTGGCATGAGAGATAAGATAGGCTATGCAGCAGGAGATGTTGCAAATAACTTCACCTTCAACCTCGTTAGTAGTTTTCTGATGATATTTTATACTAACGTATGGGGCATAGATCCAAAGCTTGTTGGAGGATTATTCTTTATTTCGAGAATAATTGATGCCTTCACAGATGTTGGCATGGGAACTATTGTAGATAAGTTTCCAGGAAATAAAGACGGAAAGTTTAGACCATTTATAAAATGGGGAGCAATACCAGTAGCAATAGCAGGATTCTTGCTCTTCCAATCAGGACTTAAGGATCTACCAATGGGAACAAAAATCGTTATAATGTATGCGACTTATATCCTTTGGGGATCACTTTGCTATACCTTTATTAACATCCCATATGGATCAATGGCTTCAGCAATAACAGCTGATGCTGACCAAAGAACTGAACTTTCAACATTTAGAACACTCGGAGCTACTGTAGCAGGTCTTGTAATTGGATTTGTTACTCCATATTTAATCTATCAGAAAGTTCCTGGTCAAGCCGATATTTTATTAGAAAATAGATTCCCTCTTGTAGCTGGAATCTATGGAATACTAGCTATTATTTCTTACTTTATTTGTTACTCCTTCTGTACTGAAAGAGTTGATATAGAAAGAGAATCAGCTGGTCCAAAGGAAAACGCCCTTAAGGGAATCGGAAATGTAATCAGCAAAAGATCTCTTCTATCAATCATAGTAGTATCTATTTGCTTACTTCTTGGAATGCTTTTAGTTGGTTCAATGAATATCTATGTATACTCTACCTATTTCCAAGATACAACAGGAATGGCACTTGCTGGTCTTTGTGGTACTGTTCCAATGCTTTTTACAGCTCCAATGGCTATGAAGCTTGGACAAAAAATCGGTAAGAAAGAAGCATCATCTATTGGTCTTATAGGTGCAGGTGTAACTTATTTCATACTTTTCATCTTAAAGCTTGAAAATATGTACCTATTCCTAGCAGGAACTGTGATAGCTTATATCTTCCTAGGAATATTCAATACCCTAACCTGGGCTATGATTACAGACGTAATCGATGACTTGGAAATCAAAAATGGAGTAAGAGATGACGGAAAAGTTTACGCTATTTACTCATTTGCAAGAAAACTAGGTCAAGCCTTTGCTGGTGGACTAGGTGGATTTGCAGTAGCTTCAGTAGGATACGTTGCAGGAGCTGCGACACAAACAGCAGAAGTTGCTCAAGGAATATATAATGTAGCGACACTAATTCCAGCCATAGCTCTTGGACTTGGTGGATTGGTAGTGCTTCTAATCTATCCACTTGATAGAAAAACTGTAGAGAAAAACAATAGCACTCTAGCAGAAAAGAGAGC
>NZ_JALEIL010000030.1 GCF_022770135.1 Anaerococcus sp.
GATAAGGAAGGAGGATTTTCTCTCCTGAAGCGTAAGTTTTGTATTTAGGTCCTCCCACATCAACCATATAATAAGCTCCCTTATCATTGAGTAAAAAGGCGTCTCCTTGGCCAATATCTATCATCTGATAGCTAATCTCTCCCCTATCTTTTCCTAGAGAAAATATCAAGACCATAATAGAAAGTAGAATTATATTAGCATGAGCCTTGACCCTATTTCTTCCTAAATTTAATATAATTATGATAAGGATAAAACCATAAAATGCAAGTAGGATATGGGGCTTTCTAAAATCTAGGGCAAGGAATTTGATTTTATTTAAAAGTTCTGTCATATTTAGGATGCTCTCTACAAGTAGGTTAAGTCCAATAAATAATAGCTTGATGAATCTCCCTAATAGCGGATAGGCAAATATTATTATAAAAATTATATACATAGAAAGGCTAAATACAGGAAGTATTAGAAAGTTTGCCAGTATGCTTACGAGGTTAAATCTTCCATAATAATAAATCATAAAGGGCAAAAGAGCAAGCTGAATGGAGCTAGTAAAGGCGAGGCTTTCTCCTATATAGGATTTGCTAAAGTGATTTTTAATCTTTGGATAAACCAAATAGACTGCAAGGCTTGACGCAAAGGTCAAGATAAAACCAGTATTTAGACCTGCAAAGGGATTTATAAGTAATATTCCAGATCCTATTATTAATAAAGCTTTTATTTTATCCATTGGCTTATTATACAAAAATGCTAGAAAAGAAATCACATTTAGGCCAATCACCCTAATTACTGAAAAGGGAAAGCCTATTAGATATCCGTAGATTGTTGCAAGAAAAAGTCCAAGCCCATAGGCATACCTATAGTTAAATCTTCCTAAGAGAAATAGGATAAAGAAAAACAACATATCCATGTGAAGCCCACTAACAGCAAGGATGTGGCTTAGGCCTAGGTCCCTTATCGAATCATTTTCTATAAGATTTTCCCCTAAGATTACAGAAACGACAAAGTCAGCTGATCTTTTACTTAGATTATTATCGAAGATCCTGTGGATATAATTATAGAAAGAATTTCTCATTTTTAGAAAAAGATTTGGGGCCATCCTTCTTTTCTCAATCTTTTCTATATTGATTTCTTTGAATATCCCCTTGCTAGCCAGGTACTTCCTGTAGGAAAAGAGATTGGGGTTGGTATTTGTAGGAGCTAAGTTAACTTTGCCATATCCTTCAAAGCTTTCGCCAATTGCTAAATCTTCGTCCATAAAGGCGAGAACTTTGGCTTGCTCTTTCCCATCTTCAGCTCTCAAAAAGTACCTAAAGCCTTGGTCTTTCCTTCTTTTTTCAAGGACTGTAAAATTAAACTTTCCATTATCTCCTATGTTTTTCATCTCGCTATTAAGTTTTAGAGATGAAAGAGAAAATATCATAAAAATTCCAAGAGCCATATAGATTAAAGAATTTTTCCTATAAATTGATAGAAGGCTTATCAGAATACATCCAGTAAGTATATATAAAATATTCAAATTTTCATAATTAATAAATATCAAAAGGCCCAAAAGGAGGCCTAGGATAAATAAAAGTATCTTTTTTCGCATAATTGCCTCTTTTTTATTATATCATATGATATAATATTAGAGAGGTATATTATGACTAAGATTTACGAAAAATTTCCAGAAATAACAGATGTTAAAGCAAAAGTCCTATCCAAGAAATTTGTAAACAACAACACCTATCTTATCTTGGACAAGACTATATTTATGCCCCAAAACGATACCCTCTTGGACGAGCCAGGCCATATCGGGGGAAGTAAGGTACTTTCTGTAGAAAAAAAGAAGGATAATATAGTCCACCTAGTCGAAGGAAGGGAAAATAGGACTAACCTCCTCCTATCATTAGATAAGGAGGCCCGCTTTCACAATCTCTACTATGCGACTAGCTTTTCCCTATTTAAAATATTTTTTTCTTCCTATTACAAGGCTGATAGGATAAGCTTCAAGCTTTACGAAGATTACGGTGAGATTTCAATCATCAAGCCCTCACGTGATTTCGATCCAAATCTTATTGAAGAGCTCATAAATTATGCCATAGACAAAGGCCTTAATCTAACTCTTGATAAGGGAATTGTTGAGCTTAAATCTATAGGAAAGACTATTAATAATTTAATCTCTTTTGATAATACCTACAAGATCAAATCTTTTGAAATTGAAGAATCCTTAGTCGAGGAAAATAAGACTGTCATAAGTTTTAAAGCTGGAAAATAGTTTACTTCCCCGAAAAATAAAAGTTTAGCCGCAGCAATGCGGTTTTTTCTATTAAAGTACTATTGCGCAAATAGATTTTCTGTGCTAGAATAAAATTATCATTAAGAAAGGAGATGGAAAAATGAACAAAAAAGCAAGAATGGATTTCAAAATTAACTAACTATAGTAAGTATCAGGATACTCCTTGATCCTTACGATTAACAACAAGGAGAAATATGACAGAATTTAAATTTTTAATGAGAAAGATGGCCAAACTCGAGCCACTTATGTTTTTACTAATCGCACTTTACGGTCTATTTGTAGGGATTAAGCCCTTCTTATGGATTATTTCACCTGCCTTTATATTGAAAAATCACTCTACTAATCCAGAGATTTTCCCAATTTTCTTTATAGGCTTATTTTTTATATCATCTTTGATTAGCTTCTTCGATTCCTTTATCATGGGCAACTACCGCATGAGGATGAATCATATTCGCTACAAAATGATGAATATGGTCACAGAGTATTCACTCTACCTACCCTATGCACAAAAGAAAGAAAAATCTGAAAGTGAAAAGATAAATAACGCCATGATGGCAGTAAGAAGCCCTTGGGAGGGTGCCGGAGGAATTATGATGGATCTTCCAAATGTTTTTGCTATGCTTACTTCTATCGCGGGATTTTTGTGGATCTTTCTAAGGATGGACAGCTGGCTTCTTCTTACAACTCTTACAATCACTGTGATCTCATCACTTATCTTAAACAAAATCCCAAAGACCTATGATAAGTATTGGGCTAGCATGAGTCCTAATTGGAATAAGTTTGCCAAGCTTAATAACGAGATGAAATCTCCCCTATCCAAACAGGATATCCTAATTTATAATAGCGTGGACCTTTTCAAATCTTACTACGGCAAGACAAATAGGGACAGGATTGGAGAACTTTCAAGAGTAAATTCAAAGACACTAGGCTTTTTTAGCCTGGCTAATGTAATCAACCTCCTAAGGGATGGCCTTATCATGTACTGGCTTCTTACTAGCTTAATCTCTGGAAGGATTGATATAGGAGATTTCTATGTCTACTTTACAGCGATCTTCGCTTTTATAGAATTTAACCGCCAAAGCATGTGGGTCTATAGCGATATTAGAAGAAATTACACTATGTTTAAGCCATTCTTTAGGATAATAGAAGTATTTAAAGACGATAGGGAAGAAATTTATCCAGACAAGCTAGAAATCACCTTCGATGATGTTTCTTTCAAGTATCCAAAGTCCAAGGACTATGTCCTAAAAAATATATCTTTTACCATAAGAAATGGCGAGTCCATTGCCCTAGTTGGAGAAAATGGAGCAGGTAAGTCAACCCTTGCCCTAATACTAGCTGGATTTTATAAGCCTACAGAAGGAAGGATTTTGATTAATGACAAAGACCTTGAAGATTCAAAGATCGACTACAAAAAGCTAGTATCAGCAGTCTTTCAGGACTCATCACTCCTACCTTTTAGCTTTAAGGAAAATGTCTTGCTTTCTAGCGAAGATAGGGATATTAATCATATTTATAGCTTGACCCATCTTGACGAGATAATAGAAAAATATGAGAAAAAGGATAGGCAAAGTCTCCTTAGAATCCTAGATAGTGAAGGTGTAGATCTTTCTGGTGGCCAAAAACAAAGACTCTTCTTATCAAGAGCTATAGCTAAGGAAAAGTCCAAAATCCTAATCCTTGATGAGCCTACAGCCCAGCTCGATGCCCTAAATGAGAGAGAACTCTACATGCTTTATGATGAATTAATAGAAAACAAGTCTTCTATATTTATCTCCCACAGGCTTGCCTCAACCAAGTTCTGCGATAGAATAATCTATCTAAGAGACGGAAAAATACTCGCCGAGGGTAGCCACGATGAGCTGATTAAAACATGTCCTGACTACAGGGACCTATATGAGCTTCAAGCCAAAAACTACAAGGAGGCCCTATGAAAAATATCATAAAACTTCTTAATCTTATCGAAAAATACTATAAGGGCTTTACAGTAAAGATTATGGGTCTAAATATAATCATGGGCCTTATCCCTTTGATAAATATCTTTGCTCCAAAGCTAATTATAGATGAGCTAATGGGAGATGCTAGATTATCATATTTGCTTATGGTAGGAGGAGGTGTCCTTGTTTTAGGATTCATAAGAGAAATCTCTTCTAGGGCCCTTAATAACTACCTAACCCTGGTCTTCGAATCGATGTCTGATATTCTAACATTTTCTATTGCTGAGAAATCCTTAAGACTTCCTATAGAAAAAACTGACAGCAAAGAAATTCAAGATATGATGGAAAAGGCCCACTACGCAGTTTGGGAAATGTACAATCTTTATGAAGTAATAGTTCTCGTTATATCTGCTGTAATAAGTGGAATCATGTCTTTAGGGATTCTCCTAAGCCTAAACTTCTATATAATTATCCTCCTCATAATCCTAGTCTTGATTAACAGGAAAATCGTAAATTTGATTAGGGAGAATGAATTAAAATATCAAGAGACAAATGTGACCGATATGAGAAGTTACAGGTTCTTTGCCGATTTTGCTTCTGACTTAAGATATTTTAAGGATATAGAAATATATGAAGGTCAAAAGCTTGTATTAGAAAAGGCTGATAAGTATCAGCAAAAAATGGTGGAGTCGTCCACTGATTATTTCAACAAAAACGGCATCTACAATGGTCTTATGAATGTAAGTGCCAATGGCTCGATTATCCTTACCCTAATCTACCTAAGCTATAAGCTAATTACTAGGACAATCAGCCTGGCCAACTTTACCATGTATTTTAACGCCCTAATTCAAGTAATAAATGCAACCAATCTCATCCAGCAAAACTACGCCAAAGTCATATCAGTTGACGCAGAGCTTAAGGTCTTCTTCGACCTAATGGAAATGGAAGAAGGTCTCCTCGATAAGGGCCATATCGATCATATCGATACAAGTGAAGTTAGGATTAGATTTGACAAGGTATCTTTCAAATATCCAAAGTCAGAAAACTATGTCCTAAAAGATGCTTCCTTTGAAATAAATAATGGAGAAACCGTAGCTCTCGTTGGAAGAAACGGTGCTGGTAAGTCGACTATAGTCAAACTCCTATGTAAGTTCTACGAGCCTACTGAGGGAAATATTTACTTAAACGATATAAATATCAAGGACATTAATACAAAAGAATACTACAAGATCCTATCCCCTACCTTCCAGGACTTTAGGCTTTTTCCTTTTAGGATAAGCGAAAATATTACAGGAAAGTTAAAAGATGAGATAGATGATAAGGATTATGATAAGATGAGTAAGTCTTTTGACCTACTTAAGCTAACGAGTTGGATTGATAAATTAGTAGACAAAGAAGACACCTTCCTAACCTACCTATTCTCTGACGAGTCGGTTGAGCCTTCGGGAGGAATCGGCCAAAAGATTGCCCTTGCCCGCTCCATGTATCATGAGGGTAAGTTTTTCATCATGGATGAGCCTACAAGTGCCCTAGATCCAAGAAGTGAAGAGGAAATCTTTGAAAATATGCTAAAAATCTCAAAGGGACAGACTTCTCTTTTCATCTCCCACAGGCTTTCATCAACCAAATATGCAGATAAGATTATAGTCTGCGATAAGGGACGCATTAGCGAAGAAGGAAGTCATGAAGAACTAATGAAAAAGAACGGCTTGTACAAGGAAATGTTTACCAGCCAAGCAGATTTATATCTATAGAAAAAGCTTATGCAAATCAATAAACTTATCTAAAGTTAGTCCTAAATCTAACTAGAAGATGGTTTATAACTTGCATAAGCTTTTCTTTAATTAAAATGACATATTCTTATAATATATTAACAATATTATAAATACAACACCTCCGATAAGGTGGATTGCTAGAGCTAGGCGGGATTTTTTCTTGAAAGATTCAAGATTTTCCTTATCTCTCTTCCCTAAATTTTGGATAGGATATTTTTTCCTTCCTATAAGATAGGCTAGGAGAAAGGCATTTCCATTGTTACCTGAAATGTTTAAGAATCCAAGTAGCTTAGGATGCTTGAGTCCTCTTGCCCTTGCGTCGATTTTCGTCATTTGATAGATATTATATTGTAGGATAATTCCACCAAGTACTGTCACAACCCCACTTATAATTATAGTTATTAATTGTAGATCCATAAAATCCTCCTAGAATCTCTTTATTATCTCTGAATAGATTAGCCCTGTTAGAATTATAGAAAGGGTGAATATAGCTACCATATTTAATCTTTCTGGCATAAATTCTGTAAATAGGGCAATTGCAACGACAATAATCAAGGCGAGTATTATTAGGCCAATTAGTTTCTTGTTTGATTTTACTAAGTCGGTTGACTCTTCCAAATGCTTCATAAAATTATCACTTCCTTTCAAAAGTTCGTCTAAGGAAACATCGTATAAATCAGATAAGGCAATTACATTTCCTATATCAGGATAGGTCTTGTTGTTTTCCCAGTTGGAAATTGATTGCCTAGATACGAAAATCTTCTCGGCGACTTCTTCTTGGGTCATATTTTTCTTAAGTCTTGCTTCCTTTAACTTATCTCCTATCAACATTTCCACCTCCTAAGTCTATATTAAAAAAAATATTTTATTTAGTCTATCTATATCACTTTACACCCAAGATATTTCATGTAAAAAGGCTTTTACATCCTTTGATTTTAATGAATTTCTCAAAAATTTGACCAAATTTACCAAATATATGATAATTAAATAAGGAGGGTTTATGGAAGGAATAATAATTGGTGTAGTAACATTTTTTCTTATAGGAATTTTTCATCCGCTTGTGATTAAGGGCGAATATTATTTTGGCAAAAAGATTAATAAATATTTTGCACTTTTCGGCCTTATTTTTGTAGGAATTTCTATATATGTTAATTCACTTATACCTAGCATTTTTGCAGGTGTAATTGCTTGCTGTTGTTTTTGGTCTATAGGTGAAGTCAATGAACAAGAAAAAAGAGTTTTAAAAGGTTGGTTTAAGGAAAATCCCAAGAGAAAAGAATACTACGATAATTTAAGAAAAAATAAAAATTGTGACAAATAAAAATAAACTTTATAAAAATATTTAACAATGTTCATTAAGGATTCATTCATGGATATTTCACGAAAATCAATACTAAAGAGTAAAAATATTTAGTATTTAGAGGAAGGACTTAAGATTCTGAATATTAGGAAGCTTGCTAAAAACTTTGGGATGGAAATAGAGACAATCTACAAGTACTTTTCAGCAAAAGATGACCTCTCTTTAGAAAGGGTCTGGGTAGATATCTTCCGCATAGATAATTAAATAATAAGTCCAAAGATTTTCTAATCTATTTATCTAGTTTCTCAAAGTTCAATCTGTAATCTCATATTTTTTAGCTAGCATTTCTCGACTATCAGATTCACCTGATAAGTGTTCCCTTACTAGTTTAATTTTAAATTCTTTTGTGTATTTTAGCATACAAAAACCCCTCCATCCGTATTCCGGATTTTGGGGTTCAGGTCATTTTTTGTGGGCTTCTTTTAATCTATTTTCTAAGCTTATCCCACAAGTTATATAGGCTAAGACTTCAATAATTAGAATTATTATTATTCTAAGAGTAGTTACTTCAAGAAATCTTTGGACAAGAATTCCTATTAGAAGAAAGATTGCTCCAAGGATAAAGCAAATCTTACTCATCCTATCATTGGCATAGTACCAATTTGCCTTATTTTTCATCGAAATAGCTGACCTATAGCCGTATTTGTCATTAATCTTCTTATCCTTTACCCTCTCACAGACAAAGCCTGTAATTATCAAAAAAGCTGGCGCAAAGTAAAGTAATAAATTTTTGTAAAACATAATACCTCCTATAAGTATCTTTCAAATATAAAGTCAAGTCCCATCACCCAAGCCATGGAATAAAGAAATATGGATGGGCCCTTGAAGAGAAATATTATACTTGCAAACTTCTTAAAACTCATATCTGTAAGTCCTGAAAGATAACAAAGGAAATCGTCAGGAGCTACAGGAAATAAAATCGCAAGAGCGAAGAACTTTTCATAGGACTTATCATTAATCTTGTGATGATATTTCTCAAAAGTATCCTTTCCGAAAATCCAAATCACAATGGACTTACCGAAGTTTCTAGATATAAAAAACACTAGTATTGATCCAATACAGATAGAAATGTAGTTATATATAAAGCCCCAAAAGGCTCCAAATATTATAACTCCAAACGCCAAAGTTAGTCCGCCTGGAATTACTGGAAGGACAACCTGAACCACCTGGATAATCATAAAGAAAAGAGGGGCGAGCTTTCCCTTAGATAGGATATAAGCCCTAAAGCTATCTAGAGAATTAAATAGTCCTGCCCTATAGCCCAAATATCCTAAGATTGTAAATACTACAAGCATAAGGACAGATATTATATTGAA
>NZ_JALEIL010000088.1 GCF_022770135.1 Anaerococcus sp.
TCTCTATAACCTCTAAATCCACATTTTTGTGCAAATCTCGATAGGGAGGACTCGGATACAAAGAGTTTTTCTGCTAATTTTTTAGCGGCAAAATCCCCTTTCTTGTTGTTATGGATAAAAAAATCAGCTATATTTTTTTCTACTGGTGTGAAGTTTTCGTAATTTGATTCTATATTTTCAATAACTGATTTTGTTAGGTAATCTATGGCATCCTCCTTAATTGTATTCTTGTTTGTAGTTATAAAAGGCACCTATCATGCCTGCTGAATTTTGATTTTTGGCAAATTTGAGACTAATTTGTTCATAAATTGGCTCTTTTAGATATTCTCTTAACTTAGTATCTATTATACCATATAGGTAGTCTTCCTGGGACATGATTCCTCCGCCTAAGATTACTGTATCTGGGTTTAGAACATAGGAGATGTTAGCTATACCTATGGCTATAGCTTCGCACATTTCATCAATAGCCTTGGTACAAATAGGATCTGATTTTTTAGCTAGGTAAAAGATTTTTTTGCCATTCCAATCATCCACGCTTTCGTTTTTTTCTTTTGCTACCTTTTCAACTAGAGTTTTTGCTGATCCAAGGTCTTGGAGATCCTCATTTCCTATTTTCATATAGCCTACTTCTAAGGCAGAGCCTGATACGCCTTGGTAGACTTCTCCATTGATTACGGCACAACCACCTATGCCAGTTCCTATGGTGAGTATTAGGGCAATCTTGCTATCCTTGCCTGCTCCTGATATATATTCTCCTAGTCCTGCACAGTTAACGTCGTTTTCTACTGCACAGTCTAGACCAAATTGTTCCTTTATTGGTTTTTTGAAGTTGATACCGGTGTAGTTTGGTATGAGATTTGAAGCATAGCGAATGGATCCATTTTTTCTGTCGACCATGCCAGCTGTGGATATGGCTACTCCTTCTACTTGCTGACTTTTCGTGTAGTTTTCTATTATTTTTAGGACCTTTTCTAAGATTTGTTCTCCGCCTTTGTAAGCTTCGGTTTCTAATTCATTTTTCTCTTTTATAATAGCGTTTTCATCTATTAGACCATATTTTATAAATGTTCCACCTATGTCTATACTTATGTAATATTTCACAATTGTCTCCTTGAAATTCTTAAGTTCATAAAAAGGCATCATGCAGAGCACATGCCTTTTCATAATTTAGATCTTTATTTTAAATATTGCTTTTTTGATTTTTTGAGGTTTATCTACTGCTATAGCAGTCATATGACCATCGTTAGGATAGCAGATTAGAAAGTCTCCTTGACTTAAAGTCACTGATGAATTTTTATAGCCTTCGATCTTTTGGTAGTCTTCTTCTTTGATGTATTCACCTAATGTCATATTTTTTAAGAAATTAAGGTCTATTTGTTCTTTCCCATCTAAGAGAAGGTGAAGGTCTAGATAATCTTTGTGAGCTTCCCAAAACCTATTTTCTGGCTTTGTTGTCTCATATTCTACAATATTTACAAATAATTCGTCGCCTTTTATATCATGTCTACCAGTATCGAATGACATTAAATCATTTTCTTTAGCATAAGTGAAACATTCTTTGATTTTATCTTCCAAAAAAGAATATTCTTCTAGATTTTTAATGTTTCCAAATATCATTTTATTCTCCTATTTTGCCTTAAAAATTGTCATTCCATCTGGAGCTAGGTCTTCTACTCCCTTAACTTTGTTGTAGACAATAGAGCCTATAACACCAACTACAAGTGAAACTACTATTGAAATTATAGAGTATGACCAAAATGATACTTTAGCTGGATCTACAAAGTATTTGATGTATACCATTACTAAAGATGATACTATAAACGCTAAGCTTGCACCGAATTTATTTGCAACTTTTGTGAAAGCTCCTAGTATAAATATACCCACTAGTATACCTAATACTAGACCCATGAAACCGTTAAACCATTCATAGGCTGACTTGATAGAGCCATGTGCTAGTATGATTGATACGATTATAGCAAATATACCAACGATTAATGATACTCTTTGACCAATTTTGGTTTGTTGTTCAAATGATAGTTCTTTTTTGTTAAGTCTAGATTGGATATCTAGGGTCCAGCTTGATGCTACTGAGTTTAGTCCGGTTGATAGGGTAGATTGGCTAGCTGCATATATAGCTGCAAGTAATAAGCCAGTAACACCTACAGGTAGTTCAAAAGCTATCCAAGATGCAAATATTTGGTCTTGTTGAGCTGCTGGAGGTAGGGGATTTCCTTGCACATTATAGAAAACATATAGTCCAGTACCTATTAGGTAGAAAACTGTTGAAATAAATATTGAAAGGAGTCCATTGGTTTTCATCATATTGTTAAGTTTCTTAGTGTCAGTTGTTGTTGTAAATCTTTGTACTATATCTTGGCTTGATACATATGAGCCAATTGTATTTAGTCCCGCTCCTACTATTAGTAAAAACACGCTATCTTTCAATATATTTGGGTCGAACATTGGTTGGTCTTGAGCTAAGAATTTGTGATTATTAAATAGTTCTAAGTTAATTGCACCTAGCCCTCCATCAATGTGAGCTATTAGGTAGATTAATCCAAATGTTACACCTATTAGAAGGACAGAACCTTGAATAAAGTCAGTCCATAGGACTGATTTTAGTCCACCTGTATAGGAATAAATGATAGCAATAACTCCCATTATTATTATCAATAAATCAACGCTAATACCCATAAGTTTAGAAAGTACCATACATGGTAGATACATTATGATTGACATACGTCCTACTTGGTATATGATAAACATTACAGCTCCAAGAACTCTTAGACCCTTGCTCTTAAATCTTAGTTCAAGGTAGTGGTAAGCTGTATCAATATCAAGTCTGCTATAGATAGGCAAAAAGAACTTGATTGTAAATGGGATAGCTATTATCATACCCAATTGAGCAAACCACATAAGCCAAGTACCGGCATATGAATTTCCAGCAAGGGATAAGAAAGATATCGGGCTAAGTAAGGTTGCAAAAATAGATACTGATGTTACCCACCAAGGTATGGATCCATCTCCCTTAAAATATTCCTTGCCTTTCATTTCTTTTTTTGAAAAGTGAAGGCCAGCAAATAATACAGCCGCTAGATAGACTATTAGTATTGCTAAATCAATGTTTGTAAATCCTTGCATAAATTTCTCCTATTTTAATTTGTAATGTATTTTTCGCGAGCCTTGTTAATCATTGAAGCTGCTTCTTTAACAATTTTTTCGTCATTATCACTTAATGCAGCTAAAGGTTTTCTAACACTTCCTAGTTCTAAGCCTTCATTTTCTTTTAAGATAGCTTTTATAACAGCATACATATTTCCATGGCCTGATACCATCTTGTAGATTATGGCATTGATGTCATATTGCATATTGCGTGCTTCTTCTAAGTTTCCATTTACTAAGTGTTCGTTCATCTTTAAAAATAGCTCTGGCATAGCACCATATGTTCCACCAATCGCACCTTCTGCGCCGATTAGACGGCCTGAGATAAATTGTTCATCTGGACCGTTGAATATGATGTAGTCTTCACCAGCATCTTGTTTGAACATTTGTATATCTTGAACTGGCATAGATGAGTTTTTCACGCCGATTACTCTAGGATTCTTTCTCATTTCTGCAAATAGGCTTGGTGTAAGTGCAACACCTGCTAGTTGTGGGATGTTGTAAATTACAAAGTCTGTATTTGGAGCAGCAGATGATATGTCATTCCAATATTCTGCTATAGCATATTCTGGAAGTCTAAAATATATAGGAGGTATAGCTGCTATAGCATCTACTCCGAGGCTTTCTGCATGAGCTGCAAGTTCCATAGAATCTTTTGTGTTGTTGCAAGCAACGTGAGCAATAACAGTTAATTTGCCCTTAGCTATTTCCATAACATTTTCTAAAACGATTTTCTTATCTTCAACGCTTTGGTAGATGCATTCACCAGAAGAACCATTGACATAAACTCCCTTAACACCTTTTTCGATAAAATATTTTGTAAG
>NZ_JALEIL010000091.1 GCF_022770135.1 Anaerococcus sp.
CATCATAGACTTAGACCAGCCGTAAGGGTTGGTACATTCGCCTTTTGGGAAGTCTTCTGTGATAGGCACAGTTTCGGGATCTCCGTAGACTGTTGCTGATGAAGAAAATATTATGTTTTTGCAGCTTACTTCTCTCATAACTTCAAGCAGTGTTAGGGTTCCTGTGATATTATTGTGATAGTATTCTAGGGGTTTTTTTACTGATTCTCCCACAGCCTTGAGGGCTGCACAGTGGATTACTACGTCTATTTTATCTTTTATAAAAACTTCCTTTAGGCTTTTTTTATCTAGAATATCTGCTTCGTAGAAATTAGGGCTTTTGCCTGTGATTTCTGCTACTCTCTTGACAGCAAGCTTGGAAGAGTTGGATAAGTTATCGTATAGGCTTACCTTGTAGCCCTTATCTAAAAGCTCTACAGCAATGTGAGAGCCAATATATCCAGCCCCTCCAGTTATTAGTACGTTTTTCATAAAATCTCCTCTCATAGAAGAATGTTTTCTTGGGAGTCCTTATCGAAAAAGTGCATTTTTTCCTCATCTAGGTATAGTTTAACTTCTTGGCCTTTGCTCAAATTCTCATCCATGCTCAAAACAGCGTTAATCTTCTCGCCAGCTACGTCTAGATAGGCGTATTGTTGGGCACCGAGTAGCTCGATAAATGTAACTAGGCCAACTATAGAAGATTCTGTCTTTCTAAAATCGCCGTAGATATGCTCAGGTCTGATACCTAAAACTAACTCTTTGTTTAGATATCCCTTGGATTTTATTTGATCTCCCTTATTCTTTGATATATGGAATTTGATTTTATCATTTACCATATAGTAATTATCTTCTTCTACTATTACTTTACCATTAATTAGATTCATTTGTGGAGATCCTATGAAAGTTGCCACAAACAAGTTTTCAGGTTTGGAGTAAACATTGACTGGACTGTCAACTTGTTTTATTATTCCATCTTCCATGATTACAATCCTATCTGCCATAGTCATAGCCTCTGTCTGATCGTGGGTTACGTAGATAAAGGTCGTATCTAGTTGTTCGTGAAGTTTTGTTATTTCTGCTCTTGTTTGAACCCTCAATTTGGCATCCAAGTTACTTAAGGGCTCATCCATTAGGAAAACTTGTGGGTCTCTTACTATGGCACGGCCTAGGGCAACTCTTTGTCTTTGACCACCAGATAGGGCCTGAGGCTTTCTATCTAGGTAGTTTTCAAGACCTAGTACTTCTGCGGCTGCCTTTACTTTCTTGTCTATTGCATCTTTTGGAACTTTTGCAATCCTTAGGGCATAGCTCATATTTTCCTTGACAGTCATCTGAGGGTAGAGTGCATAGTTTTGAAATACCATGGCTATGTCTCTATCCTTTGGCTCTACATTGTTTACGAGTTTATCTCCGATGTAGAGCTCGCCTTTGGATATTTCTTCAAGTCCTGCCACCATTCTTAGAGTTGTTGACTTACCACAACCGGATGGTCCAACGAATACTACGAATTCTTCATCTTTTATCTCTAAGTTAAAATCTTTTACTGCTGTAAATTTGTTATCATATATTTTATAAATATGGTCGAATTTTAATCCTGCCATACAAGCCTCCTAAGCATGTCTTCTGTTGTATAGGTATAAAACTAAAAGCAAAATGGCAAGGGATAGGAATTGAATAAGAAGTGGTCCATATCCTGCTTTCCTATGTCCTAGAAATTGTAAAACAACACCTACTACAAACAATATTAAAAGTATTAGATTGTCTATTTTTCTCTTTTTATAATAATCCATAACTATTCCTCAAACCAAATCAAGTCGCCTGCTTCGATTTCTACTTCATGGCTATTTCCTTTGCCGTCATAAACTAAAGATTTAACATTATCGGTTGAATTATTTATGACGCAATATTTGTTAAGCTCAGGATAAGCCGCTACTTCTAGTCTTAAGTCTTTGGCGAAATACTTCTCTAAGTCATCTTCCTTGTGGGCTACATAGTGGATGGCTCTTTTTAGAAGTCTGGTATTTTCTAGGCTATAGGCAAGTCCCATAGCGTAGAAACTCCTGCCTTTTCCGTAATCATTTGCTGCCATTTGAACTTCGTTGTTAGCGTATTTTAGGATTTGAGTTTTGTCAGATATGGCGTAGACATTAGGTCTTTCTTCACCATATACATACTCTTTTAGGTCCTTGGTAATGAAGTGATTTTCGACTTCTTTTGTGAAGTATCTATCATATCCTTGAGAAAATCCTTTTTCTACATCAACTCCCATAACATCTGCGAGTTGGAAGAATCTTCCCTGATGTTGGTAAGCTGTTGGATCTCCTATTCCTATAAAGCCTCCGCCTTCGTATACGAATTTTCTAAGATTTGTAAGAACTTCAGGATCTAAGAAACTATCTCCACCAGAAAATGCTGTGTAGGCATCGCCAGCATTGATAATTACATCTATATCTTCATCAATTCCAGCCCTAACATCATCGAAGTTTATGAAAGTTACTTCCATATCCATTCCGGATAAGGCTTCCATCATTCCATTGTAGGAGTAGGCTAGTTTGAACCATTTGCCGTGGGCTACGACATAGGCTCCCCAGGTTCTAATCTTTCCCCAAGAGTTAAGGATTGCGACCTTACATGATTTGTATGCAACATACTTGGAAGAAATGTCGTGGATTTCTCTAAATTCATCAGCTACCTTTGCTATATAGTCGATAAATTTTGGGAACTTGTAGGCGAGGGATAGGTAGCCACCATAGCCAATCCTATCTAGAGGAGATCTTAGTAAGGCTCTTCTAGCCTTAACCCAGTTGTCCTTAGCCTCGATTGATGGATCATTTCCTTCGTAGAATTCATCAGGGAAGAAATAAGGGAGGAATCTTCCTTCTGTCATTGGGACATCTATATCAGAAATTATTCTAAGAGTTGCTCCATCACCAACAGATCCTACTACTCCGTCAAGGCCTATGTTTTTGAAGTATTTGCCGTAAGGTTCAGTTCCAATCCAGTGGTCACCCAAAAACATAATCGCTTTTTTGTTGTATTTGTGAACTAAATCGACTAGTCTTTTGGCTTTGTTAGATACGTATTTTTGTTGGAAGTCGATGTAGTCTAAGTATTTTTTTCTTGGGATTCTGTAATTGCTGTTGTAGAAACCTTGGTCTATAAAGTCTTCGCTAGTGAGCCTATAGCCGTATTCCTTCTCAAACTCTAGTATAGCTTCTGGAGAAACACTGTTTGAGTAGCCAAACCAGTCTACATATTTTTCCTTGGCATCTTCATTGAATATCAGAGAGAATTGATAGAAGAAGGTCGTAAATCTTACTACATCTGTCTTAGGATTTTCCTTTAGCCAATTTTCTAGATTTTCTTCAACAAACTTGCTCGATTTCTCATATCTTACATCGAAAGGAATATGGTGGGCTACCTCATCGCCCCAATCATTGGTGATGTGGTTATACATCTGCACTGGATCCCAAATACCATAGGCTAGGAAGTTTACCGTATAGACATGGTAAGGTCTAGTCTTTACAGTTACTATATTTTTCTCCTTATCTACTTCCCAATCATCGCTACTTACGACTTCGCCTAGAGTTCTGTCGTATACTTCCCACCAGTCCTTAGGCTCGTAATCATAGTCTGCTATGATTTGTTCTGGATAGTAGCCTTTTAGGAAAGAAATTTCAGTTGTATCTTTAGTAGCTGTTATAAAATCACTAATCAAGAAATATCTTGATCTTTCGAAAGGAACAGTCTCTGCAAAGTCATTGTGGCCCCTGCTTGGGAAGAAGTTTGTGTATATATCAACTCCTTCTATGTCTTTGATATCTTCTGGAAGATAGGTTCCATCAGAGTCTCTTATGGCATCTGCTCCTAATTTTTCTAGCATTTCAATCGTTTCATCATAAAAGTTAGCTTCGCTTGGAAGAGTCAATCTTCCTCTTTTTTTATCAATCATCCTTTATCTCCTCCTACCATCATTCCTTCGGTGAGTTGTTTTTGTACTAGTATATAAATAATAAGTGTTGGTATCATAACGATTACAAGACCTGCGTACAATCTTCCATAATTTGCAGCTCCTCTTGCTGCCTGTTGTAGGTTGATAAGACCTACCGGAAGGGTTCTTTTTTCTGGGTCTGTCATTAGGGTTAAAGCCAAGATATATTCATTCCAGAAACTTAGGAAGTTGAACAAGATAACTGTAATAACAGCAGGTTTGGCCATAGGAATCATTATATCAATCATTGTTCTAAAGTATCCTGCTCCATCGATGTAGGCTGCTTCCTCATAGGATTTGCTGATTGCAGAAAAGAAATTTGTCAACAAGTAAACTGTAAAAGGAACAGCAGTCGAAGCATAGATTAAGGCTAGGACGAATCTATTGTTTAATAAGCTTGTTGGTAGGAATTTTGAAACATTTCTTACCATCAAGAATATAGGGATAACTATATAAGATAAGTTTATGAAAAGCCCTGCTTTTACGTAAGAATTTACAAACTTTCTTCCCTTGAAGTTCATCCTAGCTAGAATATAGGAAAATGGAAGAGAGATTATTAAAAGTATAGCTAGGGCTGTCGCTGTAACTACTAGGGAATTTATAAAATAATCTCCCATGTTAGCAGCAGACCAAGCATCCTTGAAGTTATCAAGATAGAATCCTAGAGGGAGAGCCCAAGGATTGCCATAAAACTCTGGATTAGTCTTAATAGATGCCATAAAGACCCAAGCTACTGGGATAATTATAGATAGGGCGAATATGGCAAGACATAGGTATATAAAAATATTAAAAATATTTACTTTTTTCTTCATAATATTCTCCTAGTATTGTAAAATATCTCTTTTGCTAATCTTATGGATAATAGCTGATAGGATAAAAGAGAAAAGGAAAACTACAACACCTATAGCAAGACCATATCCAAATGATGAATTGGTGTAAGCTTGTTCGTATTGGTAGTTGAGAAGGGTTAGACTTGCTCCGTCAGGACCTCCACCAGTTAGGGCCTTTATAATCTGAAAGGCTATGTTTATATTAGAAATTACATAAAAGGTTAGGGTTGTCCTTATAGTTTCCCATGTGAGTGGGAGGGTGATATCAAAAAATTGTCTCACTCTTCCGGCTCCGTCAAGATTCGCTGCTTCGTAAAGATGCTCAGGAATCTGACTCATAGTTGACATATACATAACCATATAATAACCTATCGCTTGCCAAATCATTGCAAAGGCAATCGAATAAACAACATACATCCTATCTCCAAGGAGGGGGATGTTGGTGTGATTTTCATTAAACAATCTCAAAAATCCATTGATAAGTCCTTGATCCATTCCGTAGATTGCTGCAAAGATAGAAGCAATAACGGCTATTGATAAGATATTTGGAATGTAGAAAATAATCCTAAAGAAATTCCTGCCCTTAAGCTTTTCTCTAGATAAGACAGAGGCGAATATAATTGCAAGAAACATAGTAACAATTGTAACTATAACTATTAAAAAGATTGTGTTTTGAAAAGATCTAATAAAATTATTATCCTTTAAGAGTAACTTAAAGTTATTTAAGCCTACGAAAGTTTTCTTGCCAGATAAGCCCCCGGTCTTAAAGAGAGACTCGTAGAAGACGCTTATCGCAGGATATACCATAAAGATTGTGTAAAGAATCAAGGATGGCAAAAGTCCTGTTATAATAAATCTTTTCTTCTCTTTACTATTTTTCATATTGACTCCTTATAAATAGAAAGGCGGGAAAGCCCGCCCTTGATTTCTAACTATTTTTGAGCTTTTACAGCTTCTGATATTTTTTCTGCTGCAGAGACAACGTCTTTTTGCCAGTCTTCTACAGATTTATCGCCATTTGCAACTGAGTTTACTGCATCGAATAACTCTTTTGTCATATCTACACCCTCAACTGCTGGAGCTTGTCCCCAACCACCTAGGGCTGCAGTTACATCATCTTCATAGATTGAGTAGAATAGTTTTTGATTTTCATCAGTAATCATATCTTCGATACCATTGATTGGTTGAACTGCTCCACCATTTTCTAGGAAGAGTTTGCTTGCTTCATCAGAATATAGGTAAGCTATAAATTCTTTGGCAAGGTCAGCTTCTTTAGTAGATTCTGTAATAAAGATTTGTTCAAACCAAGAGTAAGCATATCTTTTGCCTTCATTCATTGAAGGTAAAGCCATTAGACCCCATTCGAAATTATCAGCTACACCTTGAGCATCTTTCATTTCTTCGACAATCCATGTACCGTTAGGCATGAATAAGCTTTCGTTTTTCATTACTTGAAGTTGGTTTTGTGTGAATGATTCGTTGTTTGCTTGAGCAACTGTGTTTGGATTTAGATATTTTAGGATTTCTCCTACAGTTTCAAAGTATGGAGTTGCTTCATTCTTCCAAGCTTCTGGGTCATAGTTTACTAGTTTGTCGAATAATTCAGATCCGCCGATGCTATAGAACATTGCAAATGAGAATGTATCGAAATATCCTGTTGTTGGATAAGTAAATAGGGAAATACCGTCTTTCTTAGCTTCTTCACCAAGAGCTATAAACTCATCCATTGTCTTAGGAAGTTCGTATTTTCCGCCACCTTCTTTGAACATGGCCTTGTTGTACCAAAGACCTGTTGGTGAATAGAAGAGTGGAGCAAGATAAGTTTTGCCGTCTCCATAAGGATTTGTTACTGCTGTGTCTGTAAAGCCAGGTAGAATCTTTTCAGAAACTTTCTTATCTTCGCCAGGAACTGTCATGTCTAGGACATCTGTGATATCCATCAACATATTTTCCTTAATCATTGTTTCAGTAAGACCTGATTCTTGTCCGATATTGTTGTAGATTACATCAGGAGCATTTCCTGCTTGGATCTCTGGTCTTATAACTTCATGGATATTCTTTTCGAATTTAGCTTCTACTTTAGCTCCTGTCATTTCTTCAAAGTTTGCAATTACCTTATTCCAACCTTCAGTTCCATAACCACCGTCAAGTCCTGCGAGTGTTAGAGTTTTTCCAGCAAACTTCTTGTCAGAACTATCCTCAGAAGAATCTTTTTCTTCTTTGTTGTCGTCTTTTTGTTCTGTCTGTTCACTACTTGGAGCAGCTTCGTCCTTGTTTGCTCCGTCGTTTTCATTAGCGCCACAAGCTGTAAATGCAAAAATTGCGAGTGCTGCTAATAAAGTTGTTTTTAACTTCTTCATATTTTCCTCCTTAAATATGGTAGTTACCTTTATCTAAATTATAAGCAAAGGTTTGCAATTTGTCAAGAGCTTTTTTCCTTTCAGATTAAAACGAGTTATAATCAAGCTGTATTAAGTTACATGAAAAATATTTAATATTTTTATACAATTAAATATTTAAAATATAAAATAATAATAAAACATTTGCAAGGTCTTTAATTTACATGTGGATACTACCACTTAATCATTCAAATCTAAAGACAGAGTCCTTGGCATGGTCCATTATATCTTTTATATAAAGGTCTAAATCAGCTATCTCGCTTGTTAGGGCGTAGTAGAGCATTTCGAAGTTAACTCCTGAGACAAAGCCAATCTTATCGTATTTGCTTAAGGATAAGACAGCCCTAT
>NZ_JALEIL010000108.1 GCF_022770135.1 Anaerococcus sp.
ATCGAAATTTATTTTATCGTTAAGTTACCCTTATCTCGACTAAGAGAGTGAAACGAACGCATGGAGAGATCTCATTAGATTTCTCCGCTCACTCCGTTCGGTCGAAATAAGGGTTATTTTGATTTTGTCAACAGTCTGAGAGGGCATTTGGTCCTTTTTTGAGCTTAAATTTCACTTTTCCTAAAATTTATTATAAGATAAGAGTAAGAAAGAGATAGAGGAGATTTTATGGAGAAAATTTTATTTTTAGAAGGAAAATTCAGGGAGAAAATCTGGGGAGGAAAGAGACTTAGAGAAATCTATTCTTACGATATTCCATCAGATAAGACAGGAGAATATTGGGCTATCTCTGATATGGGAGATATGAGCTCTGTTATCACTAATGGAGAGTTTAAGAGAAAAAGCCTAGAAGAAGTCTACCAAAAGCACAAAGACCTTTTCGGAAATCCAAAAGAGGCGACCTTTCCCCTTCTTGTTAAGATTATAGATGCTAATACTGACCTATCAATCCAAGTTCACCCAGACGACGTTATGGCAAAAGAGCTTGAAAATTCTAGAGGAAAGACAGAATGTTGGTACATTTTAAATGAAGAGCCTGCCTCAATTATCTATGGACTTAAAGTAGATGATAAAAACGAGGCTATAAAACTCATTGATGAGAGAAAGTGGGATGAGCTTTTGAGGGAAGTACCAGCGAGGAAGGGAGATTTCTTTTTCGTAGAAGCTGGCACAGTCCATGCCATAAAGAAGGGCTCACTAATCCTAGAAATCCAACAAGCAAGTGATATAACCTATAGGCTCTATGATTATGATAGAAAAGATGATAATGGAAAACTCAGAGACCTTCACCTAGAAGAATCCAAGAAGGCGATTAAAATAAATGAAAACAAAGAAGAAATTGAAGAATTTGAAAGAGAAGGCCTTAATGGGAGAATCCTGACCCGTAATAAATACTTTGAAGTTTATGAGTATAAGATAAGTGGAAGAAGTGAATTTGAAAAAGAAAGACCTTATCTTCTTTATAGTGTAGTTGATGGAAGTGGCGAGATTATTATAGGTGATAAATCCTATGAGATCGAGAAGGGAGACTTTTTTATCCTAACAAATGATGTGAAAAAATTTTACTTTAAGGGAGATTTAAGTCTTGTAGAAGCCTCAACAGTAAGCAAATAAAACATTTGCATGACATAAAATGAAAATATTTTCAAAAGATGCAAGGAGTGGATAAATATACTGAAAATGTGTTTATTTCCCTATTTCCTTGCTTTTTTTATGCAAATATTATAAAATAATATTAGCGATAAGCGAATTTACATAATAGTAAATCCTTTTCATAAATCATATGTAAGGAGTAATAATGGCAAATTTAAAATTAGAGCACATAGATAAAATTTATCCTAATGGAGTTCAAGCAGTGTTTGATTTCAATTTAGAAATTGAAGATAAAGAATTTATTGTTTTTGTCGGACCATCCGGTTGTGGAAAGTCTACGACACTTAGAATGATAGCAGGTCTTGAGGAAATCTCTGAGGGGAATTTATACATTGATGGCGAGCTTATGAATGAGGTTAGCCCTAAGAATAGAAATATCGCCATGGTATTTCAAAACTATGCCCTCTACCCACACATGACAGTGTTTGACAACATGGCCTTTGGTCTTAAGCTTCAAAAGGTAGATAAGAATGAGATTAAGAAAAAAGTAGAAAGAGCAGCAGAAATGCTCGAGTTGACTAATCTTTTGGATAGAAAACCAGCAGCCTTATCCGGGGGTCAAAGACAAAGGGTTGCCCTAGGACGTGCTATAGTAAGAGAAGCTGATATCTTCCTTATGGATGAGCCTCTATCTAACTTAGATGCTAAGCTTAGGGTTCAGATGAGAACAGAAATATCCAAAATCCACGACCAGCTTGACACTACAACTATCTACGTAACCCATGATCAGACTGAGGCTATGTCAATGGCTTCAAGGATTGTAGTAATGAAAGATGGCTACATGCAACAAGTTGGAACTCCGGAAGAAATCTACGATACTCCAGCTAATATTTTCGTAGCAAACTTTATTGGATCTCCTCCAATGAACTTTTTCAATGGTAAGGTAATAAATTCCAAGATTCAAGTTGGTAATGACGATATTCCAGTAACTGATGAACAAAAAGAAGCTTTAAAATCATACGAAGGAAAAGAAATAATAGTTGGTATAAGACCAGAGTCTTTTTCTGTGAATACTGAAGGAGAAAGCGCAAGATCAATCAAGGCAAGGATAGAAAATATAGAAATGCTTGGTGATGAATCGATTCTTTATGCTAGAGCGGAAGAAGCTGCAAGTCAGATAGCAGTAAAGGTCCAAGGTAAATTTAAAGGAATCGATAAAGACGACGATATAAATCTAGATATCAACTTAGATGAAATCCATTTATTCGATAAAGATACATCAATGAGAATTGTATAATGCAAGCTCTATCAAAATCTTTGGGCAAGGTCGGGGAGCTTATACTCTTCGTTCTTTTGTCTATAGTATATACAAGCTTGATGATTTTACCCTTAATTTTGGTAAATCTCCTAATCGAGGGAAGTCTTATAAGATATATTTTAATATTTACTCCCTTAATTGGTCTTTTGGCCCTTGCTTTGGAAAGGGAGTTTGTAGCAGTAAAGTCAGTTTTTGTTGATTACAAGTCCTATTATAGGCCTTATTTTAAAGATGTTTTCGGAGAAAGTTTCATCAAAAAGTATTTGACTTATTCATTGATATTTAGTCTCTACTTTTATTTCTCTGATGCCTTAAGAATTTTAGAAAGTGATGCGTTAATCCTCTTTGTATTTAGGATATTTTTAAGCTTAATATTTAGAAATATAATTTTCTATACAATATTACAAAGGGCTTTTAGAGAAGATGTCGGATTTATCAAGACTATCAAGAATTCAAGCTTATTAACATTTAGGTTCCCAATATATGCAATTATTATCGGCTTTGTCTGGGAAGTTATTGAAAGTTTATTTATTACAAATATCCTTTGGACTTATGTCTTCGTAATTATAATGGGGTTTTTGGGAACTTTCATAAATGAGACTAAAGTCAAGAACTTATAAGGAAGGTTAAAATGGAAAATAAAAATCAGGGTCAAGTAAAAGTAATTGACCAAAAGGAATTAAAAAGAAGAAAGAAAAAAGCCAAAAAACCATTTAGCCAAAGATTTAAGAAGAATCTACCTCTTATGGCCTTTTGCCTGCCAGGCTTTATCTGGTTTGCTATAATGAGCTATTTGCCTATGTTTGGGGTGATCATTCCCTTTAAGGACTACAAGGTATTTTCTAAGAATTTCTTCTATAATCTCTTTCATAGCGAATGGATTGGATTTGATAACTTCAAATTCTTCTTTCAAAGTAATGACGCTTGGACTATCATAAGAAATACGATCTTGTACAATGCCTGCTTTATAGTTGTAAATATAGTTCTTGCAATGTTTACCGCCATAGCCCTACATGAACTCTTAAACAGGAAGGCTGCGAAGTTCTATCAAACCTCGCTCTTTCTGCCATATTTCTTGTCTTGGGTTGTAATTTCTTATGCGGTATTTGCCTTTCTATCACCAGATAAGGGCTTGATAAATGCACTTATTATGAAATTCGATGGAAGAAGTAAGAACTGGTACACAACCAAGACTTGGTGGCCTGTATTTTTGGTAATCATTAATGCTTGGAAGGGCCTAGGTTATAACACTGTAGTTTATCTATCGGCCCTATCAGGAATAGATAAGACCTATTACGAGGCAGCTGTAATGGATGGGGCAAGCAAGTGGGAGCAGATAAAATACATCACCATACCAATGCTAAAACCTGTTGTAACTGTTTTATTTATAATGAGTCTTGCTAATATATTTAGGGCAGATTTCGGTTTGTTCTACCAAGTACCAAGAGATTCAGGACCTTTGTATTCAGTGACAAATGTAATCGATACTTATGTATTTAGGGCTCTTATGAAAAACGGAGACATAGGCCTGTCATCAGCCGTATCCCTTCTCCAATCAGCGGTTGGAGCAGTCCTAATCATCGGTGCCAATAAGATTGTCAAAAAATACGATCCACAAAGATCACTTTTCTAGGAGGATATATGCAAAAAGTAAATAAGAAAAAGCATTTTGATCCCTTAGAAGTAAGTAAGGGAGCTAACATAGGATTAAATATATATCTGATACTACTTACTACATCTGAAGATTCTGACACGCCAGAAGCTAAGAAAAAACTAGATAAGTTTTTAGAGAATTTAGAGCCTTCTCCTATACTAGGTTTCAACTTTGATAGGAAAAGCGTTGAAAGCGAGGCAGGAAATGTTGAACA
>NZ_JALEIL010000121.1 GCF_022770135.1 Anaerococcus sp.
AAATAATATTTATTACTATCGTATTTTCTTAAAGAAATATCTAGCTTTTCTCCCACATCATTGATATCTTCTATAGGTATTCCTTCTGGGATTTTATTATATATTTTAATTGTCATATGGTCTTTTTGATAGGGTGACTCATATTCATCGTTACCATATAAAAAATCAAAGCTTACATTAAATATTTCAGAAATTTTATATAGAGTTTCAGTTGAAGGCATTCTCTGATTATTTTCGTAAAAAGATATAGCTTTAGGTGTTAAATTTAATTTTTTTGCAAGGTCAGCTTGTGTATAGTTGTTCATATTTCTCAATAATTTTATTTGTTTTCCAATCATTTTATGCTCCTGTCTAACTTTATATATTTTTATTATGGCTTATAAATGATAATACCTTACTACTTCATTTGTACAAATTGTACAGATCAAGTGGTTTTGTATTATAAAAACTTGAATATTATTTGAAGATTCAATTTATTGTAAATTATAGTAACAAATCTTGTTACATACTAGTGATTAACCAGTTGTCCAATCGAATTGTCACAACAAAGCAATTGAAGTGGATAAAATAGTGTAATTGTCGTTAATCAGTAATATTTAATATAAAGAAGGAATGCGTTTAATAAAATATCGATCGTAATATACGTATTGTTATTATATCTTCATTCTGCATTAGTGTCTTAGTTCACCTCCCTTATGTCGAGCGGAGCGAAGCGTAGTCGAGACATCTCAAAGTAAAAGAGATCCCTCCACTGTCCTCCCAGAGCCGGACGGGCTTGCTTTCGACGGTAGCTTGCGGGCTCAGGTCCAAAGACCTTCACCTCGCCAAGCCTCGATTAAGGTCTGCCATCAGCTCACTATGTTCGCTGTGGCCAGAACCATTAGGGATAAGGGAAAGTAGTTTAGGTCGGCATTAGGAAAAGAAAGAGATTTTCCTGTTTATATAATTCATACTTATAGCCGTCACTTCCCTTATGTCGAGCGAAGCGAAGCGTAGTCGAGACATCTCAAATTTCCTATTTCTCTAGTCAATATTTTTCCTTGACTCAACCTTACAAAGGGTGTATAATATTCAAGTCAAGTAAAAGACTTGACAGGTGATTTTATGGAAAAAATAGTAAAAGTGGCTCAATTATTTGACATATACGGCGCACTTCTTAATGAAAAACAAAGAGATGTTATTAATTGTTATTATAACGAAGATTTATCCTTACAGGAGATTGCTGACAATACCGATAGGAGCAAGCAAGCTATTTCGGATATGATGGCAAGATCTGTCGATAAATTATTTGAGTTTGAAGATGAGCTTTCTTTACTGAAAAGCCGCGAGGAACTGAAAGATGCTCTTATTAGTATAAGAGAGCTGATGGAAAGTTCAAATTATGAATTGGCAATTAGTAAGATAACAGACGTAATAGATACGATTTAGAGAGGGATGCTATGGTATTTGAAGGCCTTTCGGAAAGACTCCAGGAGACTCTTGGAAAGCTTACAGGCAAAGGAAAATTAAGTGAAAAAGATATAGATGCCGCTATGAGAGAGATAAGACTCTCTTTACTAGAAGCAGATGTTAACTACAAGGTCGTTAAGGACTTTGTAAAGACAATCAAGGAAAGATCACTTGGGCAAGATGTTATGACTTCCCTATCACCAGGACAGATGGTAGTAAAGATCGTAAACGAAGAGCTAACGGCTCTAATGGGTAAGGAAAATTCTAAGCTTGACCTTAAGGGCTCTACCCCACATATGGTTATGATGGTAGGTCTACAAGGTTCTGGTAAGACAACCCATTCGGGTAAGCTTGCACTTAAGCTAAAGAAGGAAAACAGAAACCCAATGCTTACAGCCTTAGATATCTACAGACCTGCAGCAATCGAACAACTTAAGGTTGTGGGAAAAACTGCTGGTGTGGAAGTATTCGATAAGGATAAGCAAGACCCAGTTAAGACTGCAAAAGAAGCAAAAGATTATGCAAGGCTTAACAATCACGATGTGGTAATCCTCGATACGGCTGGTCGTTTACAAATTGATACGGACCTAATGGATGAGCTTAAAAATATTAAGGAAGCTGTAAATCCTGACGAGATACTTCTTGTTGTCGATGCAATGACAGGACAAGAAGCGGTCAATGTTGCAAAGACCTTTGACGATTACCTAGACATCACAGGCGTAGTACTCACAAAGCTAGACGGTGATGCCAGAGGTGGTGCAGCCCTATCAATTAGACAAGTTGTAGGAAAACCAATCAAGTTTATCGGTGTTGGGGAAAAGCTCGAAGACCTTGAGCCATTCCACCCAGATAGGATGGCAAACAGGATCCTCGGCATGGGAGATGTCTTATCTCTAATAGAAAAGGCAGAAAAAGAGCTGTCTATCGAAAACGCCAAGGAACTAGAACGTAAGATGCGTGAGCAAACTTACACCTTGGATGACTTTATGGAACAAGTTCAACAGATAAGAAACATGGGGCCATTGGAAGACTTACTTGCGATGATTCCAGGAGTAAACTCCAAGATGCTTAAGGGAGTTGATATCGACGATAGGGGATTTGTTAGAATCGAAGCCCTCATAAGTTCCATGACCAAGGAAGAAAGAGAAAAACCTGAAATCATTGGCAAGAGCAGAAAAGAAAGAATAGCCAAGGGTTCAGGGGTTGACATCAAAGAACTTAACAAATTGCTCAAACAGTTCAAAGAACTGAAGAAAATGATGAAGAAAATGACAGGCATGAAAGCCAACAAAAGAGGCAGAAAACTACCGAAAATGCCTTTCTTTTAAGTAAATCAATAGGAGGAAACAATGGCAGTTAAAATTAGATTAAAGAGAATGGGACAAAAGAAAAAACCATTCTACAGAGTTGTAGTAGCAGATTCAAGAAGCCCAAGAGATGGTAAATTCATCGAAGAAATTGGAACATATAACCCAATCTCAAACCCAAAAGAGTTTAGAGTAGACAACGAAAAAGCTAAACAATGGATTCAAAATGGTGCAAAACCAACATCTATCGTTGAAAAACTATTCAAAGACAACGACGTACTAGCATAAGATGAAAGAATTAGTAGAACTAATCGTTAAAGAATTAGTAGAAGATAAGGAAGCTGTATCTATCGAAGAAAATAGAGATGGTGGAGAAGTAGACATACTAATCCACGTTGCAGAATCCGACAAGGGCAGAGTTATAGGAGTTCATGGAAACATCATCAATTCCATAAGAGCCATAGCCCGTGCTTGTGCAATCAAGGAAGATGTTAAGGTCAACATAAGAATATGAGAATAACAGTAGCTGAGGTAATAACAACACACGGAATCAAGGGAAATGTAAAAGTAAAATCATTTTCTGATTATGAGAAAAGATTCGATAAGGGAAGTAAGGTCTACATTGGAGATGAGCTTCTCACTATAGAAGACTCCTTCGACCAAAAGGGCCTAAAGGTCATAAAATTTGTCGAATACAACGACATAAATGATTCCCTAAAACTAGTTGGCAAAGACATAACTATAGAAGAAGAAGACTTAGGAGAGCTTAAAGAAGATGAATTCTACATCTATAAGCTCATAGGACTTGATACTTACTCCAATGGGCAAAAAGTGGGAAAGGTCAAGGACGTAATATCTGGAGTCTATCCAAACGATGTTTATGTCATAGAAACTAAGGACAATAAAGAAATATTATTACCAGCCTTAAAGACTGTTATCAAAAATGTTGATATAGCAAACAACAAAATAGAAGTAGATAACCTAGCAGATTATGAATAGAGTTACCATACTTACCCTATTTCCAGAAAGCTTCGAGTTCCTCAAGACTTATGGAGTAATAGGAAAAGCAATCGAGAACAATAAACTAGAAATAAATATAGTAGACATAAGAGATTTCAGTAATGACAAGCACAATCACGTAGATGATACAGTATACGGTGGGGCAGCCGGTATGCTTATCAAACCACAAGTTCTATATGATTGTTTGATGTCTGTGAAGAAACCAAAATCAAAAGTCTGCTTCATGTCAGCAGCAGGCAAGAAATTAAATCAGAAATTAGCAATCGACTTTGCAGAAATCAAAGATCTAATAATAATATGTGGCCACTACGAAGGAATTGATGCGAGAATTACCAACCACTATGTCGACTACGAATTATCTATAGGTGACTATGTCCTAACAGGCGGAGAAATCCCAGCCATGGTCCTTATAGATTCAATGGCAAGATTTATAGACGGAGTTGTAGGAAAGAAAGAATCTCTAACCACAGACTCCCACTACAACACTCTTTTGCAACAAGACGAATACACAAAGCCAAGAAACTTCAACGGATACTTCGTTCCAAGCGAGCTTGTAAGCGGAGATCACAAGAAGATAGCCGAGTGGAACAGGAAAAGTGCAATAGAGAAAACAAAAAGAGTTAGGCCAGACTTATACGAGAAATTCTTACGAGAGGAGAGCAAAGATGGAATTAATCAAAAAAATTGAACAAGAAAACCTACGTAAAGAAAACTTCGATTTCAACGTAGGAGATACAGTAAGACTAAGCTACAGAATCAAAGAGGGAGATAAGGAAAGACTCCAAGACTTCGAAGGAACTGTAATCTATATCAATGAAGGCGGAATCAACAAATCTTTCACAGTTAGAAGAATCAGCTACGGAGTTGGAGTAGAAAGAACATTCCAATATCACTCACCAAGAATCGAAAAACTACACGTTGTTAGACGTGGTAAGGTAAGAAGAGCTAAACTTAAATACCTTAGAGATCGTCAAGGTAAGGCAGCTAAAGTTAAAGAAAAAACAAATTACTAATGGTAGAAAAAAACATCGTAAGCGATGTTTTTTTCGATTCTCACAGTTTTTCGAGTAAGCAAAGCTTGCGAAGTAAAAACTGATGAGAAACCTTATGTAATTTTTTAGAAGTGATGCGAGGAAAACGAGCATTGCTTCTAAAAAGATTACTTTCCTTACAAAATCTTTGAAAAAGATTCTGAATTTAACATTGGACTTTTGTTATATAAACAATGGTCCTTTTTAATTTTAAATTTTTCTGATTTTTCAAAATACAAGCAATTATCCTGATAAAATGAGATTATTCATTTATTATCCGCCTGATTTATGGTATTATTATATTAAATTAGAGATAAATAGAGGCTAAAATGACAGATGAAAGAAAAGAATTTGGGAAAAAGTTAATAGAAATAAGGGAAAGAAAAGGTCTTAGGCAAGCTGATGTAGCAGAAATAGCAAATTTGAGCCAAAGATCTATAGGAAGACTTGAAAGAGGAGAGATTGAATCCGCATCTGTAGATAGCTTAATAGAGTTATCTAAAGCATATGGAATTGATGTTCCAAGTTTATATAAGAAATATATCTATGGAAATTTGTGTATTTTAGAAGATATAAAAAAATCACTTGATATAAATGCCATATTTTTAAGCAAAGAAATAAGAACTACTTTATTAGATAAAATCAACTTGATAAAAGATAGTAGAGATCTCCAAGCAAAAAGATATGAGATAGACTTACTGGAACTTTTTATTAGATATCTTAATGCTGAAGTAAGCGATGAGTATCTAAAAAATCATTTTGAAGACCTAAGCTCGTCAAAGATAAATAGGGAAAATTTTTATACTATAGACTTATCTCCTATAGAATTACGCATTTTATTAAATATAGCTACAAGTTCAAAATCTTTTAAAAACATTGATTCTTTAGAAATACTTGAAAAGTGTAAAAATCAAAATAAGGACTTTATGATAAAAATAGCATCTTGCAATAATCTTGCTAATTTTTATAAGTATTATGGAAATTTTAATAAAACAATAGAAACAATAAATGAAGGATTGGAATTATCAAGTGAGTTATCTTCAATAGACGGACTAATTTATCTTAAATTTGTAAAATTTATAACTCTTTATAGAGCAAATGAAAATTATGAAAAAAGTTTGCATTCAACTATTATTTTTTCAAAATATAGCAAGAATTTAAAACTTAGTATGGCAATAAATGAGAAAATAAACAAAATTATTTACAAACCTTAAAAAAAGTAACTAGAATACATTTTTTAAACTAGCTACTTTTTTTATTTGTCAAATCGGTGAATAACATTCAATGCTTTTTATATCGATATCATCCTCGTTGCCATAAATAGCATAGGATACATTAGTAAAACATATGTAAGTTATTGCAAATAACGAAACAAAGAATAAAAATCTCTTTAGCTTTTTCATAAAATCACCTCCTAAATTATATTTATTGTAACTAATTTTAACCATAAAGATTAGTATTGCTTTACAAGTCACAAATAACAAGATTAATTATATTTCTTGATATTTAATGTCTTTCCTTATATAAATCTTAGTTAATAATATCTTGATTGTCAAAGGCATATGTGCCTTTGAAATTTTTTATAATTTGATATATTATAAAAATAAATAAAAAGATTATACAATAAATTATGATATCTGAACTTAACATAGTATAAAATATTATATGAAAAATTTAAGCACGTAATCGTTAATTATAAGTTGAAAATATTAATTATACTAATAAATACATATTATACCATTTGTGATGGAGGATAAATGAGAAAAGAAAAACTTAACAATAACATTAGATGGATGAAAATAAATGGTATACCTATAATTGGTAATACATCTACGTCTTCAATAATTGGTCTTAATAAAAATGGATATGATTTAATTAAAAGCATTGAAGAAAATGGTTGTGATATTGAAAAAATCAAAGCTGAATATCCAGAATTAACGGCAGCACTTATTGAAGGAGGATATTTTAGTGATTTAGAAAATGGAATAGAATCAGCGTATTTACATGTAACTCACAGATGTAATTTACATTGTGTAGGCTGCTATTCATTTGAAGATATGAGGAATA
>NZ_JALEIL010000129.1 GCF_022770135.1 Anaerococcus sp.
CTCCTGTAGGGAGTAATATCCTTTAATAATTTATCCAAATTACCTGCGGCAATCTTGGCATTGCAACCGCCGCATACTTCTAAGTTCTTCATAGGACCTCCTTCTAATATTCTACCGAATATTTTCTAAAAATACATCAAGAAAGGTTTTCATTAATTTTAGTTTCTATTATTAGATTATTTTATTGGATTTAGTATTAATAAAAGATAAGAGACTTAATTATTAACTCACTTCCTAAATAAATAATGGGCCTAGAAATTATGAAAAAGTTTTGACAAGGGGAGTAATATATTAGATAATAGGGGCGAGGTCGATATATTTTTAAAAGAGGTTCGCTATGATTTATTTAGACAATGCCGCAACTACCTTGGTCAAACCAGACCTGGTCAAGGAAAGATTGATAGAAAACTTTGATAAAATAGGAAATCCTTCGAGGGGCTTTAATAAAATTTCTTTAGATACTGGAAGGATGGTTCTTGATACAAGAATTAAGCTTGCAAGGCTTTTTAATATCAAAGATCTAAGAAGACTTGCTTTTACCGCAAATGCCACGGAGGCCCTAAACATTGCTATTTCTTCATTTATAGGAAAGAATGATCATGTAATAACGTCTCTTATCGAGCACAATTCCGTCCTCCGACCTCTTTATCTTAAGGAAAAGGAAGGAGCTGAGCTTTCCTTTATAGGACTTAAGGAGGGGAAAGAGGGGATCTTCGATTACGAAATGATGGAAGAGCTTGTGAGAAAAAACACCAAGGCCCTTGTTATAAGCCATGCTTCAAATGTTACGGGTAATATTACAGATCTTTCGATAGTTTCTGATTTTTGTAAAAAGCATGGGCTTCTTCTTATAGTAGATGCTGCCCAAAGTGCAGGTCTTATCGATATAGATGTTGAAAAATACGGTATAGACGTCCTATGCTTTACAGGCCACAAGGCCCTATACGGCCTAACGGGTACTGGTGGAATTTACATAAAAGAAGGACTTAATCCCAGAGCCATTAAGGTCGGAGGAAGCGGGATCAATTCATTTGATAAAGATCACCCTCAAGCTATGCCAGATGCCCTAGAGGCAGGGACCATCAATGCTTATGGTATACTTTCTTTAAATGCTAGCCTTGATTTCCTAAATCAAACTGGCCTATCTAATATTAGAAAAAAGGAAAAGGACCTACTTACATATTTTGATAAAAGCTTAAGGGAAATACCAAATCTTACAATTTATGGAGACAAAGATTTAGATAAGAGAGTTGGTATACTTGCGATTAATCCCTCAAAGATCTCAGCTAATGACCTTGCCCAAATCCTTGCCGAAAAATACCACATAGCTACTAGGGCAGGAGCCCATTGCGCCCCTCTTTGCCACAATGCTTTGGGGACAGAAGAAGCAGGACTCGTACGCTTCTCTCTTTCATATTTCAATAGCAAGGAAGAAATTGATGAAGCAATTAAGGCCCTAAAGGAAATTCTAGGAGATGATTATGATAGTAATAACATTTGATACGACTACAGATGCCATGATGATGGAGGCTTTCGCTAAGGAAAAAAAGCTTGCTGGGAAGATTATCCCCCTACCAAATGAAATATCCGCAGGCTGTGGCCTAGCCTTTAAGATAGAGACAGAAGATTTAGAGAAAGTCACAAAGACATTAGAGGAAAACTCAATTTCTTATGAGAAAATCCATAAGCTTGGAGTAGATCAATGAACTATGTAGGAATCGATATAGGATCAACTGCAAGCAAGGTATCTGTAATTGGAGATAAGGAAATTAATTTCGTAACTCCTACTGGCTGGTCATCTAAGGAAGTAGCTAATGATATCAAAAAGAGGCTCCTTGACGAAGGAGTCGACGTCGAAAATGAAAACACCAGAGTAACAGCAACAGGATATGGGAGGATAAGTGTCGACTTCGCTGATTTTGTCATAACAGAAATCACCTGCCACGCAAGAGGAGCGAGGGCCCTATCTGGCCTTGATAATCTGGCTGTAATAGATGTAGGAGGCCAAGACACCAAGGCAATCCTTATTGAAGATAAATTGGTATCTGAATTTCAAATGAATGACAAGTGCTCAGCAGGTACGGGCAAATTTATCGAAGTAATGGCCAACAAACTTGGGCTCACAATCGCCGAACTCTTTGACCTTGCCCAGAAAGGAGAGGCCATATCAATTTCTTCCATGTGCACGGTATTTGCAGAAACAGAAATCACTTCCTACGTGGGAGAGGGAAGGAAGAAAGAAGACATAGCAGCAGGAATAGTAAATTCCGTCGCCCAGAAAGTAAGCCAGATGTATAACAAAATAGGAGATAGCGAGATAGTAATCCTTACTGGAGGCTTAAGTCAAGTCCCATACTTTGCAGAAATCCTATCTCAAACAATTGGAAAAGAAGTAATAAACGTTAAGAACGGACAATTTGCAGGCTCGATTGGAGGAGCCTATCTATCGAAGGAGAAGAAAAAAAGATGACAGATTTAATTAAAGACTTACCAGAAATATTTGAAGAATTTGCCGACGCAAGAAAAAACGCCTTTCTAAGCGTAAAAGAATTAAAGGATAAGAACATTCCCCTAGTAGGAGCCTATTGTACATATTTTCCTGAAGAAGTAGCTTGGGCGGCTGGAGCAAGCACCGTTGGCCTATGCTCGACTAGCGATGAGACCATGGCAGAAGCAGAAAAGGACCTCCCAGCCAATCTCTGTCCCCTTATCAAATCATCCTATGGCTTCGCCAAAACAGACAAATGCCCATTCTTCTACTTCTCAGATGTCATAGTAGGAGAGACAACCTGCGATGGGAAGAAGAAAATGTACGAATTGATGGATGAAATAAAGCCAGTCTATATGATGAACCTACCTAACAAGCAAGACGAAAAGGCCAAAAGATACTGGGCGGAAGAAGTAGAAGAATTCAAAGAATATATGGAAGAAAAATTTGCCACAGAAATCACAGAAGAGAAGCTAAGAAAAGCGGTCAAATTAGGAAATGACATAAGAGATGCCCAAAAAAACATAGCCCAAACTATGAAACTTGATCCAACTCCAATGTCAGGCCTTGACCTCTTTCATGTTACATATGGTAGCCAATTTAATATGGACAAGGAAAAAATCCCAGGAGAGATCAACGCCCTAGCCAAAAGAATAATCGTCGAATACGATCCAAAGGCGAGAGAGAAAAAGCCAAGAATAGTAGTAACAGGTTGCCCAATGGGAGGAGCTACTGAAAAGGTGATCAAGGCCATAGAAGATAACGGTGGAGTGATAGTAAGCTTTGAAAACTGCTCTGGTGAGAAAAACTTCGATAGAAACGTAGACCTTGACCAAGAAGACATTATAAAAGCCCTAGCCAATAGATATATAGACATAGGTTGTTCTGTAATGAGCCCAGATACCAACAGATTCGAGCTTCTAGGAAGACTAATAGACGAATACCAGGCAGACGGAGTAGTAGAAATGGACCTAGTAGCCTGCCACACCTACAATGTAGAAAGGGAAAAAATCAAAAGATTCGTCCAAGAAGAGAAAAAAATTCCATACACCTACGTAGAAACCGACTTCGGCCAAGCAGACATAGGCCAACTAAACACAAGAATGGCCGCCTTTATTGAGATGCTTTAGGCTTATGATTAGGATTTGCTTACTTATCTTGTAGGAGTTAGACTGCTGAGGCTTTAGACAAAAACTTACGGGGGATGTTTTTTAAATATTATTCTTCTTGAACTTCTATAAAGAAAAATATAAATGAGAATTAAATATATATTAATTTAGCAAAGCTAGGAGAGAGAATTCTTTTCTAGCTTTTTTCGGGAAGAATTTCATATATTTTCTATATATAAGTAGAAATACTTATACTAAGGAGAGATTATGATTGTAAATCGTGTTAAGAAGACTGGGAATTTTACTACAATAGATAATGGCTACTTGAATGATGAAGACCTTTCCTTTAAGGCTAAGGGGATTCTCACTTATCTTTTGAGTCTACCTGATGATTGGGTTGTTCATATAGAGCAGCTTGTTACAAAGTCAAAAGATGGGATAGCCTCTTTTAGGACAGGCCTTGCTGAGCTGATAGATAAGGGCTATCTTAAAAGATATCCTGTTAAGGAAGACGGGGTGATAATCCGCTGGGAGACTGAGATTAATGAAAGCATTGAAATCAATTCAAATAATCCGCTCGGAGAAAATCTAGAAGTAGAAGATCAAGATCTTGAAAAAGAAGATGAAAATGACGATGAGAAGAATGTTACCCCAAAAGATGAGGAAATAGCTAATTCGGATAAGAAAGATGAAATAATACTCGGAGAAAATCAAGGTCTAGGAGATACACTTGTAGAAAATCAAGAAGTAGAAAATCCAAGGCTACTAAATACTAATACACTAATAACTAATAATACAAATGACTTAGTAGACAAAAGCCTCCTTACAAAGTTAGATAGGCTTTGGAGATCTCAGCCAGGGATTTTTTCTGATGAGGATATAATATCTAACCCGAGCTATTGTGAAGCTCTTTCAAAGTTGTTGGAAGACTATGGAAAAGACTTGGCTATTAAGGCCATAAAGAACGTACCTACTCTCGCTAAGAGGAGGAAGAATAAGATAAGGCTATCTTGGTTTTTAAGAGAGGGCAACTTCAGGAGGGCTTGTTTTATGAGAAGATAAAGCTTGATTTAACTAAAACTATTATCGTAAAATGGATATAAAGAAATTGAGGTAAATATGGATAAGGATACTAAGAATCTTCCTTACTGGCTTTCTTTGGGAGTCTTGTTTGGTATAATTTTTGGAGGGCTTCTTTATATGCTAGCTTTAGGGATATGTATTGGCGCTATGTTTGGTATGATGCTAGGAATATCTAGTAGCAAAAAGAAAAAATAATCTATCTTCTTCCTACCAATAAGCTTGTTAAATAGTACATTAATAGAAGGAGGAAGTATGAATTTTTTGGAAAATATTATTACGTCTTTGATGTTGATTAGGGTGACGGATATTATTGATATTGCAATTGTTGCCTTTGTTATTTATAAACTTTTCTCACTTCTAAGAAACACCAGGGCCGAACAGGTGCTTAAGGGGCTAATTTTTGTTTTGTTTTTCGCATCTATTGCGGATATTTTAAATCTTAATACAGTCTCTTGGGTGATGAATCAATTCTTGACAGTTGCTTTAGTCTTTATCATAGTTGTCTTTCAGCCAGAGCTTAGGAGCGCTCTTGAAAGGCTTGGTAGGGGTAGGAGTTTGTTTTCTAGTGAGAAGATCCAGAGGGATGAGAGAAGTATAGATGAGCTAGTTTCTGCTATGAGTTCTCTTTCTAGGCAAAAGATCGGAGCCCTTGTGGTTTTGGAAAGGGAGGTTGGTCTGTCTGATATTATAGAAAGTGGGACCAAGCTTGATAGTGATATCTCTTCAGAGCTTCTTATCAATATCTTTATTCCTAACACTCCCCTTCATGATGGGGCTGTAATTATCAGGAAAAATACCATTGCTGCAGCAGCTTGTTATTTGCCTTTGTCTTCTTCAAATACTATAGCCAAGGAGCTTGGGACAAGGCATAGGGCAGCTATTGGGATTTCCGAAAAGAGCGATTGTCTTGTGGTAATTGTATCAGAGGAGACAGGAAATATTTCTGTTGCAGAAAATGGTAAGATCAATAGATATTTTGATGAGGAAAGCCTAAGGATTAGACTTAAAAATGAGCTTGTAAATACTGACGACCTATTGAAGAAAGAAAAGAAGGGAGAAGTAAATGAAAAAGAAAAATGATGTGCAATTGATAGTCCTATCTGTTATCCTTGCCATTGTCATGTGGGCTTTTGTAGTTACTTCGACTAACCCTTCTGTAAATAGGACTTTTAGAAATGTACCAATCCTTGTCCAAAATAAGGACGCCCTAGAAGCTAGAGGCTATACAATAATTGGTCTCGATGAGACAAGTAATGTCAATATCAGAGTTGAGGGCACTAGGGATAAGATTGTTGGAACCAAGCAAAACGACATTCAAGCAAGTATAGATGTTAAGGATGTGAAGGAAGGTATCCAATCCGTTGGGGTTAAGGTAGATACACCAAGCGGGGTTGGGATTTCCATGGTAGATCCTCCTTCAATCAATATCAATGTCCAAAAGAAGGTAGAAAAGTCCTTACCTATCAACATTGTGATAAAGGATAGCCTCAAGGACGGAAGGTCTGTAGAGATTAACGAACAGTCAATCGAGGAAGTCACAGTCAAAGGACCTGTCTCTGCAATCAATCAAATCGATAGGGTTGAGGTAAATATCGACGAAGAAAGCTATCTAGACGGTAAAATCCACAATCTCGATATTCATATTTTGGATAAGGATGGCAAGGAAGTCACTGGTATCGAGAAGTCTAACGATGATATAAATATTTCCTTTAGGGCAGAGGAGACTAAGAGAGTTCCTATAAAAATGAGTTATTATGGTGAGCCAGCTGAGGGCTTCGAGATTAAAAATATAAGTCTTTCTCAGACAGAATGTGTCATAAAGGGAGATAGCGGGTCTCTTAAGTCAGTAGATGAAATCGAAACTTATCCTGTAAATGTAACTGAACTTAAGTCTGAGAAAAAGGGTGAAATCAAGCTTAATATTCCAGATGGGGTAAGTCTCTACGACGGGAAGAATCCAGTATCCTACAAGATAGAAGTAGGAAGAAAAGAAAAGTAATGAGACTTAAGACAAAGATTAATTACGAAAATATAATAGATAGATTAGAAGAGGCTGGCTTTAAATCTTTTCCTGTGGGAGGAGCTGTTAGAGACAGCCTTCTTTCTAGGGAAGTTTCTGATATAGATATCACAACTGATGCAAGACCAGAAGAGATCGAGGAAGTCTTTAGGGACTTTAAGCTTATCGATATTGGAAAGAGATTTGGAACTATCAAGGTTATAGTAGAGGGAGATGCATTTGAGATTACGACTTTTAGAAAGGAAAGTGCCTACAGGGACGGGAGACACCCCACGGAAGTTAGCTTTTCTGATAATCTGATTGATGATTTAGAAAGAAGAGACTTTACTATAAATGCTATGGCCTTTGACCATGGGGAGATCATAGATCCCTTTGGGGGACGAGCAGATCTTTCAAGAAAAGTTATCAGGGCTGTTGGAGATTCTAGAGAAAGAATTGACGAAGATCTCTTAAGAAGCCTTAGGGCGGTGCGCTTTGCCAATCGCTTGGGCTTTACTATAGAAGAATCCCTCAAGGAAGCTATTAGAGACAATGCAGGTAAGATTAATTCCATATCAAAGGAGAGGATAGCAAGTGAATTAAGTGAGATCCTAACTTCAGCTACTCCTTCCAGGGGTATAAGGCTTATGGATGAAGTAGGCCTCTTAGCTGAAATTTTCCCTGAAGTAAAAAGAACAATAGGCTTTGACCAACATTCAAGTTATCACGCAGATGATGTCTACGAGCACAGCCTAAAGGTCCTTGACGAAAGCCCAGCAGATCTTACCGTAAGGTTTGCTGCCCTCTACCATGATGTGGGCAAGGTCGATACCTTTTTCCTAGATGAAAGAGGAGAAGGGAGATTCTTCGGCCACCAGAATCTTTCAGAAGAGATGTTAAGAAAAAGGCTTAAGGAGCTAAAGTTTTCCAATAAATTTATAAGTGATGCGACAAGCCTTGTCAAAAGACATATGGACTGTTCCAATATTTACACGAAAAAGTCCATCAGAAAGCTTCTAAGAAGAATAGGCGAAGAGAATCTTAGACGTTTATTCGACCTACAAAGGGCTGACATCCTTGCTACCAAACATCCTGATTCTAGTAATATAGACCTTGGAGAAGAAATTCTTGTTGAGGTCCTGGTAGATGATATACCGAAGAAAAGGTCGGACCTTGCCATTGATGGCAATGACCTAATAAGGATGGGCTATCCCCAAGGAAAGATTATAGGAAATCTTCTAAGAAGAATCGAAGAAGAAATATTAGAAGAAAATTTAGAAAATAATAAAAAAGCAATCGAGGACTTTTTGACGAGAATGGGTAAAAATCTTGATAGCTTGACAAAGAAGTAGTATATTATTTCAATGAGTAAGAACACCAGGAGGAAAAAATGACAGAATTAAAATCACACGAAAATAACATAGCAAAATTCGAATTCGACGTGCCTTATGATGAGTTCAAAAAGGCAACTGACACTGTATATAAAAGAAACAAATCTAGATATAGGGTAGATGGCTTTAGACCTGGTCACGTTTCTAGAAAAGTACTTGAAAAAATGTACGGACCAGAAATCTTCTACGATGAAGCAATCCAAATAGTTTTCCCTAAACCATATGAAGAAGCTGTAGAAGAACTTGGCCTTGAAGTAATCGACCAACCATCAGTAGACCTTGATGATATCGAAAAAGGAAAAGACATCACATTTAAGGTTGAAGTTGAAACAAAACCACACCCAGAACTAGGGGATTATTCAGAACTAATCGTTGAAGAAGTATCTAGCGAAGTAACAGACGAAGATGTTGAAGCAGAACTTAAGAAACAACAAGACGAAAACGCAAGACTTGTTCCAGTTGAAGATGGCGAAGCAAAAGAAGGCGATACAGTAAATATCGACTTTGATGGTTTCCTTGATGGAGAAAGATTTGAAGGCGGTAAGGCAGAAAATTACGACCTAGTTCTTGGATCAAATACCTTTATCGAAGGTTTTGAAGGACAAGTAGCAGGCCATAAGGTTGGAGATAAGTTTGACGTTAATGTAACCTTCCCAGAAGATTACCAAGCTAAAGAATTCCAAGGAAAAGATGCTAAGTTTGAAGTTGAAATCAACTCAATTACAAGAAAAGAACTTCCAGAACTTGATGACGAGTTTGCGAAAGACATCTCAGAATTTGATACACTTGACGAATTAAAGAACAACCTAAGAGAAAAGCTTGCTGAAGATAAGAAAGATTACGCTAAAAACCTAATCCAAAACCAAGCAATTGAAGCTTTAGTTAAGAAATCTGAAGTAAGCGCACCAAGACCAATGGTTGATGCTGAAATCGACTATGAACTACAAAACCTAGACCAAAGACTTCAACAAATGGGTATTACCCTAGCTCAATATATCGAGATGACAAAGATGGATATCAACCAAATCCGTGACCAATACAGAGCTCAAGCAGAAGCTAGAGTTAAGGCAAATCTCGTTATAGATGAAGTTGCTCTTAAAGAAGGTATAGAAGTTACAGAAGAAGAAAAAGAAAACGAAATCAAAGAAGCAGCAGAAAATTATGGAGTAGAAGATCTTGAGAAATTCAAAGAGCTTTTCGCTAAAAACATCTCTGATAAGACTCTAGAAGAAAATATCATGAGAAGAAAAGCAGTTGAACTTCTAACAGAAAATGCTAAAGCTCTTCCTCACGAAGAATACCACAAGGCAGTTGGTGAAGAAGATCACGACCACGAGGAAGGCGAAGATAAATAAGCTCCATTTAGATAAGGAGATAAAATGATTCCTAAAAATTATTTAGTACCAACAGTTGTAGAACAAACAAATAGAGGCGAGAGAGCCTATGATATATATTCAAGACTTCTAAAAGACAGGATAATCTTCCTATCAGGTGAAGTTCGTGATGAAATCTCAGATATTATCATAGCCCAACTACTCTTCTTAGAAAGCGAAGACCCTGACAAGGACATCCAATTTTATATCAACTCTCCTGGTGGAGTTGTAACAAGTGGACTTGCTATATACGATACAATGAACTACATCAAACCAGATGTATCCACAATTTGTATAGGTCAAGCTGCATCAATGGCAGCAGTCCTTTTATCATCAGGAGCTAAGGGAAAGAGATACTCCCTACCTAGCTCAAATATCATGATCCACCAACCTTCAGGTGGTGCCCAAGGTCAAGCTAGTGATATTGTGATACAAGCTGAACAAATAATTAAGATTAAAGAAAGACTAAACAAAATCCTTTCTGATAATACAGGACAAAGTCTAAAGAAGATAGAAAAAGATACCGATAGGGACTTTGCTATGACAGCAGCTGAAGCGTTAGAGTACGGTCTTATCGATAAAGTAATTGAAAGTAAGTAGGAATAAATGTCTGATTACGAACAAAAAGAAATAAGATGTTCTTTTTGTGGCAAGGATAGCTCACAAGTTAAAAGAATTATAGCTGGTCCTAATGCTTATATTTGCAACGAATGTGTCGACTTATGTCACGAGATTATAGCCCAAGAGACTAATTCGTCGTCTGAGTTTTCGGCTGACATCGACCTATCAACACCAAAAGAGATCAAGGACTTCCTTGACTCTTATGTTATAGGCCAAGATGATGCCAAAAAGACCCTTTCTGTTGCAGTATATAACCACTACAAAAGAATTAATAGCAATGAAGAAGATAGCGACATAGAGCTACAAAAATCAAATATATTAATGCTAGGTCCAACTGGTTCAGGAAAGACCCTCCTTGCCCAAACCCTTGCTCGCAAGCTAAATGTACCTTTTGCTATAGCAGATGCGACAAGCCTTACTGAGGCAGGTTATGTAGGTGAGGATGTGGAAAATATAATCCTAAAGCTTGTCCAAGCCGCAGATTATGATATAGACATAGCAGAACGTGGAATTATCTATGTAGATGAGATAGATAAGATTACTAGAAAAAGCGAAAATCCTTCTATAACCCGTGATGTGTCAGGGGAAGGCGTCCAACAAGCCCTCCTTAAACTAATTGAGGGAACTGAGGCCAACGTACCTCCTCAAGGAGGAAGGAAGCACCCTAGCCAGGAGTATATCCAAGTGGATACGACAAATATCCTTTTTATCCTAGGCGGAGCCTTTGATGGGATTGAAGATATAATAAATAGGAGACTTTCTGAAAAGACCATTGGTTTCGGGGCAAGTGTTACGAGAAATGCTAGCGCAAGCCTTAAGGAAGTAAATACAGAAGACCTCCTTAAGTACGGACTCATTCCAGAGTTTATAGGAAGGGTGCCTATAGTCGTAAGCCTTGATGCTCTAGAAGTTGACTCCCTAGTCAAAATCTTAAAGGAGCCAAAAAACTCCTTCGTAAGACAATACCAAAAGCTCTTCGAGCTTGATGGTGTTAAGCTTACCTTTGAGGATGAGGCCCTAGAAAAGATTGCTGAAAAGGCCTACAATCAAAAGACTGGTGCTAGAGGACTAAGGACCATAATGGAAAATCTCCTCCTAGATCTCATGTTTGAAATTCCTTCAATAGATGATCTAGAAGAAGTGATTGTCACAAAAGAGTCTATAGATGATAAGGAAAAATTAGTTTATAAGAAAAGATAGAAAGATGGGGTTGTTGCCGAATGAACAATCGTCCAGATATCATTAACAAATCTCTATTAAAGATTATGCTTAATGAATGACGATAGTATTCATAAATTTGCAACAGCCCCATTTTATAGCGAGGTAAAAGATGACAGATGTTTATGATAAAGTTAATAATAAATATCCTCTTATAGCCCTAAGGGGCTACTGGCCAATGCCAAGTACCTTCCTAAGTTTTGATGCCAAAAGGAGTATTTCAGTAAATGCAGTTGAAGATGCAAGGCTTAGAAATACTAATCTGTTTTTGGTAAACCAAAAGGATGTCTTCGATGACAATCCCAAAAAGGAAGGCCTCTATGAATTTGGTATAGTTGCGAGCATAAAAGATACCTTCGAGCTTCCAAATGGTGTTACTAGAGTCTTTGTAGATCCTATAGGAGTGGCAAGACTTGATGATTTAGAAGTATCTGAGGGCTTTCTAAAAGCTAGTGTAAGCGAATACCACTACAGGGAAGAAGAGGAGAAAGATAAGGAAAATCTCCTATCCCTAAAGAAAATCTTGATCGATGACTTCAAGGAATATATCAGCCTTGATAACAATGCTCTTGATGAAATAGCCTACAGTCTAATTGAGATTGACAACTTCCACAGGTTAGTAGATGTGATAACCTTCCACCTAGAGCTTGCTCCAAAGGAATATTACCAAATCCTAGAAACTATTGATACAGAAAAGAGGATGCTTGCCCTCCATGAGATAATCACTAAGGAAATAAGCCTTAAGAAGCTATCCAAAGAGATTGAAAAACAGGTCCAAGATAATATTAACAAGAGCCAAAAGGACTATTATCTAAGAGAGAAGATGGAAGTCCTAAAGAAAGAAATCAACGAAAATAATGGAGAGGCCAAGTCCGAGGCTGATTATTATAGGAAAAAGATTAAGGCTATTAAGCTTGATAAGGAAAGTAAGAAGTCACTAGAGAAGGATATAGAAAGAATCGATTCTCTACCAGAGATGAGTCCTGACTATGGAGTTTTGTCTGCTTATCTTGACTTTGTAGTATCTCTTCCTTGGAATAAGCTTAGCAAGGATGTAATAGATATCAAGAGAGCAGAGAAGATTCTAGACGAAGACCACTATGGCCTTGAAGATGTAAAGGAAAGAATCCTAGAATCTATTGCAGTTAGACAAAAAAACAAGAACTCCAAGGGATCTGTGATTTGCCTAGTAGGACCTCCTGGTGTCGGAAAGACTTCTATAGCCAAATCCATAGCCCGTGCCCTTGATAGGAAGTTTGTTTCTATGAGACTCGGTGGAGTGACCGACGAATCTGAAATCAGAGGCCACAGGAGGACCTATGTAGGAGCTATGGCAGGTAGGGTCCTTGCCAATATCGACAGGATCAATGTCAAAAACCCAGTCTTTCTCCTAGATGAGATCGATAAATTAGGTTCAGACTTTAGGGGAGACCCATCAAGCGCCCTCCTAGAAGTCCTAGACCCAGAACAAAACGATAAGTTCATCGATAGATACCTAGATATTCCTTTCGACCTATCAGATGTCTTCTTTATCACAACAGCAAATGACGCCAATGAAATCCCTGATGCCCTCTATGACAGGCTAGAAGTAATAGAGTTATCAGGTTATACAATAAGTGAGAAGGAATCCATCGCCAAGAAATACCTAGTAGCTAAAGAGATGGAAAACAATGGTCTTAAGGAAGATGAAATTACTATATCAGATGCAGTAATTGAAAAAATCATCAAAAACTACACCAGAGAAGCGGGTGTAAGAGAACTTGAAAGATTGATTGCCAAGATTTGTAGAAGAGCAGTCAAAGAAATCCTTGCTGGCAAGGATAAGGTTCGTGTATCTATGCAAAATTACACGAAATACTTAGGCAGGGAGAGATTCTTCGATGATGCAATCGAAAAAGAAGACCAAGTAGGTCTTGTAAATGGACTCGCCTGGACCTCTGTCGGAGGAACTATGCTAGCAGTTGAGGCAAATGTCATGGAAGGTAAGGGAAATGTCGAGATGACAGGATCCTTGGGAGATGTCATGAAAGAATCCGGTCAAGTAGCCATGGCCTATATTAGATCCAACCAAAGTGACTTAGGAATCCGTGGGAAGTTCTACGAAAATAAGGATATCCATGTCCACTTCCCAGAAGGAGCTACTCCAAAAGATGGGCCTTCTGCAGGAATCACTATGACCACCGCAATGGTATCAGCCCTTACAGGAAAGAAAGTAAGAAGCGATATAGCCATGACTGGAGAAGTTACCATCCGTGGAAATGTCCTACCAATAGGAGGCCTTAAGGAAAAAGCCCTCGCAGCCTACTCCTACGGAATCAAAAACGTCATAATTCCAAAAGAAAATGAGAGAGATACAGAAGATATACCAAAAGAGATCAGAGATAAGATTAACTTCATCACAGTCTCCAAGGTTTCTGAAGTCATAGAAAAGGCCCTAGTATGAAGATAAAAAACATTGAACTAGAACAAGTTGCAGGATTTAGGGAGCAATGGCCAAGTGAAGACCTTCCTGAGCTTGCCTTTGTCGGAAGAAGTAACGTAGGCAAGAGCTCTTTTATCAATTCCTTCCTGGGCAGAAAGAAGCTTGCCAAGACTTCCTCTGTCCCAGGTAAGACCAGGACGATCAACTTCTATAGGATAAATGACAAGTTTAGGCTAGTAGACCTACCAGGCTACGGATATGCCAAAGTAAGCAAGAAGGAGAAGGCCAAGTGGGATAAGCTAATCAACGAATATCTCCACCAAAGAGAGACCCTAAGAGAAGTCTTCCTCCTAGTTGATATAAGACACGAGCCAACAGCTC
>NZ_JALEIL010000141.1 GCF_022770135.1 Anaerococcus sp.
TCATCGATCTTATGTATTCTCATGTAGCAAACTACCGAATATCCTTCTTTGATAAAGGCGTGATCTGCTATATAATCCATTGCATCGAGATTTCTCATATCCATGGCTTGTTCATGAATAAAGATGTCGTTTCTTAGTTGGGCTATTTGGTATATTTCATCTCTTTCTAGTTCTTCGAATTTCTTTATTTCAACCATAGGCTTCCTTTCTTTTATTTTTCTATTTGGACTTTATTTTTGTAATATACCTTACTGCTTCTAAGCTTGCAATTTGCCCCTGACCTACTGCCCTCATTATTTGATAGGGAGATCCTGTGACATCTCCTGCCGCAAAAAGACCCGCAATATTTGTCGCCATATTTGAGTCTACTTCTATGTGATTATCTATCATCTTTACTGATGGAACTAGTCTTTGGGCCTTGGATGAATCTTTAATTATGAAAAATCCATCAGCCTCAATTTTTTTGCCAGACTTAAACTCCAAAACATTGGCCCTATCACTTCCAGTAAAGCCTAGGGGAATTTCTCCTTCTATTAGATTTATAGCAGGATCTAGGTCTATATCCTTCTTGTACATATTGACAAAGCTAAGTTTACCTACAATTTCTGCCGTAAAGTTTGCTTCTTCGACACTTTCTTCATTGTAGCCTATAAGGACAACTTCCTTTCCCTTATATAGGGCTGCGTCGCAAGTTGCACAATAACTTACTCCCTTAGCAAAAAATTCCTCTTCGCCTACTAGGTCTTTTTTTAGCTCTATTCCTGTTGCTACTATTACTGCTACCGCTTCGATCATTTCTCCCGATTTAAGCATTAGAGCATGGTAGTCTCCCATGGCATAGACGGTTTGGACTCTTTCGTCGCTAAAAGTTATTTCATAATCCTCAAGAGAGTCTTTAAATCTTTGGTTCAGCTCACTTCCACTTATATCCCTAAAGCCTAGGTAGTTTTTTATAGATTCACTCTTGGTAAGCTTAGGAGAATCCTTGCCGAAGATTATTACAGACTTGTTTCTGATTTTTGCATTTAAAGCGGCGCTAAGCCCTGCTGGACCTGCGCCGATTATTGCTAGATCATATCTCATTACTTATATTGTTCCATTTTTTCTACTATAACTTCTCTAGATTGAAAACCTACCAGGGTATCCTTTAGGACTCCATCCTTAAAAATCATAAGAGAAGGAACTGCATTCACGTTGTATTGGCCTGCTATATCCTCTGACTCATCGACGTCTACGTTATATATTGTATAATCACCCTCAAGTCCCTCGAGAACTGGTCCTTGCATCTTGCATGGTCCACACCATGTAGCCGAAAAGTCCACTAAAATAAGGCCCTTGCCGTTTTCTACTTCAGTTCTAAATTCATTAGAGTTTAATCTTTTCATACTATCTCCTTTGTTCTACTAATCCTGAAACTTCACTAACAGGTAGAGAATATATAATTCCCTTGCCTTCCTTATCAAGTTCCATCTCCTTATATATTTTACCCCTAATAGTATCTTCTAATTCTTTTTTTATTAGCATTATTACTATATCTTTTTCAGGTTCAATATTCATATTCAAAAATATAGGGCTTTTAACATTTTCAGCAGATCCTCTTCCATGGACAAGAGTTGCTCCACGTGCTCCGTTATCTTGGGCGATATGAACTGCTCTTTGGCCCTCGTGTCTATCTACTATTACATATAGGCATACGTAATCCATCATATAATCCTTTCTGTCAAGCGATGTGCCAAAGGCTATACCTGTGTTTACATCCTTTAATTTATCCTTAATTTTCTCAAACAAAATATTAGTTTTATTCTCATCGAATAAGGCTGTTACTATTTCCTTTTTTGTCTTATCTATGTGAAGTTTACTCAAAATTTCATTTGGGGCAGCTCCTTCTCCATAAAAGCAGGAAATCCCAAAGGCCCCTTCATCTTTTAGGACCTTCATGAAATGACTTCCCTTACCCCTCGGTAAAATTATTCTTATATATTGCATTATCTTTCTCCCTTAAACAAAGCTCCTAGTATCATTATAGTTATTACAGGCATCATAGCTACAAAGGCTATTACTCCGAAACCATCAGCTATATTTCCAGCAACTCCCTGGCAGAAGGCTAGGATAAAGGTTGCAGTCATTGGTCCTGACGCAACTCCTCCTGAGTCAAAAGCTATTCCTACAAAAATTTGTGGAACTTTTCTTGAAAGAATCAAAGATATCATAAAGCCCGGGACTATGACCATCCAAAGGGCGAATCCTTCGATTTTGATCCTAAAAATAGCAAGCATGACTGCAAAGGCTACTCCTATAGACAGGGCCCTTAGGATAAGCTTTCTAGGGATAGAACCTCCCGTAACATCTTCTACCTGTTCGGATAAGACCGCTACCGCAGGCTCTGCAAGGACTACCAAAAGTCCTAATACAAAGGCTATTAATGGAAGGAGTTTAGAATCTGATAGGGCTTCTCCCATAACTCTTGCAAGCTCCATAAACCCTCCCTCTACGGAAGTTAAAAATGCTACCAAGCCTATGTAGGTATAAAATAATCCTATGGATATATCTTTAAGCTCTTCTTTATCAATCTTAAAATACAAGTAGTTCATTAGATAAAATACAAGAGTAATTGGAACTATAGCAAAAGAAGCATTAGTTATTCCACTAATTAGAGCAGATTTATGTGCTGCTTCTGCGATTTCTACATTTGCTGGATTAATTGATAGACTCATCAATATTCCAGCTATAATCGGTCCAGACGAAGCAATCCCTACAAGTCCAAAAGAGTCATCTTCTGACAAGTCACCCTTTAGTGAAGCAACTCCTAGGCCCAAGGCTATGATAAAAGGTGTCGTCATTGCTCCAGTAGTTGCACCTGATGCGTCAAAGGCAATAGCATGACCGAAATTATCTGCGAATATCATAAGGACAAAGATAATAGCGTATATCCCTATCATTAAAGCCGAAAGTCTTATCTCCTTAAATATCCTGAAAAGTCCAATAGAAATCATAATACCAACTCCGAGTGATATTATCATAACTATAACTTGAGGAGCAAGTCCAACTGCACTAGTTATTTCGTTGGCAAGTATTAAAAGATCCGGTTCTGCAACAGATATTATAAATCCTATAAATACACCAAAAATAATTACCGCAACAATAGAGTTAAATCTTGCGAGAAACTCTCCCATCATTGTTCCTATCTTTGATATAGACATCTCTACACCTGTCAAAAATACAGCTAGTCCTAAGATAACCCCAACGCATCCTAAAAGAAAATTAACTAATAATTTACTTTCTACTCCAACAAAGAAGTTAAGGATTAATACTAGAAGGGCTATAGGGATAACTGCTTTTGCATTGTTTTTTATTTCTTCGAAAAAAATATTTGTCACCTCATTTTTGTTTATAGAAAAAGAGGCAATCAAACGACTGTCTCTTCTTCCTAATAGCTAATTAATTTACAGCTTGAGATGCTGTGATAATTGCTATTTCGTACACGTCTTGTTCAGAACAACCTCTTGAAAGGTCATTTACTGGTGCGTTAAGACCTTGTAGTATTGGACCTAATGCCTTGTATCCACCAAGTCTTTGGGCTATCTTATATCCAATATTACCTGCTTGTAGATCAGGGAAGATAAATACATTACACTTACCAGCTACTTCAGATCCTGGAGCCTTTTTGGCTGCTGTATTTGGATCGATTGCTGCATCGAATTGGATTTCACCTTCAACTTTTAGGTCTGGGTTAAGCTCTAGGGCTCTTTGTTTAGCCTTAGCTACCTTTGTAGCTAAATCGTGGTGAGCTGAACCATGAGTTGAGAATGATAATAATGCTACATATGGGTCCATACCAAAAGATTCAGCACTTTTTGCAGTTTCTACTGCTACTTCTGCAAGCTCATCAGATTCTAGAGTGATATTTACAGCTGTATCTGCAAATACTAATTGGTTTCCATCTGGTCCTATCATTACCATAACACCTGATGCTCTGTTTACACCTGGTTTTGTTCTGATTATTTGAAGAGCTGGTCTAATAGTATCTCCTGTAGTACCAACCGCACCAGATACCATTCCGTCGGCATAGCCTGCTTTAACTAATAAAACTCCGAAATAGTTTACGTTTGTTTTTAGTAAAAACTCAGCTTCTTCTTTTGAAGTCTTTCCTCTTCTTACTTCTACGAAAACATCAACTAATTTATCGAAATCTTCGAAGTATTGTGGGTTTATAATTTGTAAATCCCCAAGTTTTAGTCCTTCCTTATCAGCAGTTTTTTGGATTTCACCTTGATCTCCCAAAACTATTGGTGTAAGAAGTCCTTCCTCTTTATGTCTTAAAGCAGCAGCTAGAACTCTTGGATCGCTACCTTCTGGTAAAACGATTTTTAAATTCTTGCCTTCAATGGTTTTTCTTGCGTTTTCTAGTATACCTTCTGGCATTTAGTCCTCCTATTTTTTATTTCTATGATATAACTATACCCATTAAATTTTAAACGTAAGCTTAGTTATTTAATTAACTTTTTGCTTTATTTAATGCTTCTAGTTCATTTGTAGCTAGGTCCTTATCACAAACTCCATTAACAATTTCCTTAAGGTAAACTGTAGAGCCTTCTGTTGAATAAAGACTAGTCAAAACTATACCATTATGAAAATTATCAAGCAAGCATAGGCTAAAAGATAAACTTCCAGTCTGTCCATCGAAAGCATCGAAGTTTACCACAGCCATATTACTTACGGCACCCATAGTAGTATCTTTAGCTTCGATTGCTCTTTGGTCGATCGTCCTAATTTCCTTATTTGAATTTTCTATTCTCTCGTTAATTGATACTAAAAGTTCCTCTAAGTTAACGTCTGTATTGTTTCCTCTTAGCAGATGGTCATATCTTTGCTTTTGCCTTCTTATCCTATTATTCATAGACATGATAAAGGCAAATTCAACCACAACTAAGACGAATAATATCCCTATAAATATTCCTGTCATTATTTCCTTCCTTCGATAATTTCAACATTTTTTTGATACAAATTTTCACATTTTTCTAAAACAGACTCATAGTCATAAGTCTCTTTGGTATATTTAAGATTCACTTCTATAGTTGGCATGGCAGATCTTATGGCTTCTTTTAAGAGATTATTAGCAATAATGCCATCAGATAAATTCTTACCTCTTTTTAGGATCTCAGAAAATTGATCTAGAGCTTTTAGAGAAATATCTACCATCTCTATCTGAGGCTTTGCTGCTGCTATAAAGTATTTTTCTTCAAAGTTTTTCTTCTTTATCTCGGCTATTAATTTCTTGGTTGCGTCAACATCTTCTTGGATAAGTTCTGTAAGCCTTTCATTGATAGATGTTTCACATGAAACATCGCCCATCATATTAATAAGATTGACTGCCATATTAGCCACAAGTATAACAACTGCTCCTCCTCCTGGATTCGGTCTCATATTTTTAATCTCTGAAAGGAGCTTTTCTACACTCATGTCAATTATCTTCATCGCCAAGTCTCCAATAGATGTTTTCTATATCATCAACTGTAAAGCAATCTATGATCAATTTGTAGGTCTTTCCTGTTTTATCTATTTTTACCTTAGAACCCACTTTTTCCATAAATTTCTCCTCATAATCTTCTAAGAGGATCTTATCTATGTCGCTTAAGCCCTTGGCCTTTTCCTTAGTTTTTTTCTTCTTTCCGATTTTTTCTGCATCTCTAACATTGATTTTTTTATTTATAAAGTTTTCAAGAGTTTTCTTTCTCTCATCCTCATCCTCTATAGATAGAAGGGTCCTAGCTTGAGAGGCAGAAATTTTCCTAGCAGCTAAAGCATCAGTTTCTTCTTGGTTTAATTTCAAAAGTCTTATAGTATTAGCTATATAAGACCTAGACTTACCCATAGACTTTGCTATTTCTTCCTGAGTCATAGAAAAATCATCCATAAGTTTCTTATAAGCCTCGGCCTCTTCAAGAGCACTTAAGTCCTCTCTTTGGATATTTTCTACTAAAGAAAGGATATCAATATCTTTTTGATCAAAATCTCTAACTATAGCGTCAATTTTCTTAAGACCAGCTTGAATACTTGCCCTATACCTTCTCTCACCTGCTATAATTTCGTATTTTCCATTATTTTTGCTTACTACAATTGGATTTAATAGGCCATATTCTTTTATGGATTCAGCAAGTTCATCTATATTTTCAAAATTCTTCCTAGGCTGGTCACTCCTTGCATCTATTAAATCTATATCAATTTTTTCTATACTAGCTATTTCCACTTCAGGTATGAGAGCCGATAGGCCTCTGCCTAAGGTTTTTCTTCCTGTCATCTTATTCACCTATCAATTCTTGGGCGAGCATCTTATAAGCTGTCGCTCCCTTTGACCTTTCCTCATATTCTAAGACAGACTTCCCATATGATGGTGCTTCTGCTAGCCTTACATTTCTTGGAATCATCGTCTTAAATACCTTATTTTTAAAATATGATTTTACTTCCTCTACAACCTCATAGGATAAATTTGTCCTCTTATCAAACATAGTTAAAAGCACTCCTTCTATCTCAAGGTCCTTATTTAAGGAGTCTTTAACGAGCTTATATGTATTCATTAACTCACTTACACCTTCTAAGGCATAGTATTCTGTCTGAATCGGAATTATTATAGAATCACTAGCTACTAGAGCATTGATTGATAAAAGTCCCAAGCTTGGTGGACAGTCGATTAAAACAAAGTCATATTCATCTTCAAGTTTTCCTACTATTTCCTTTAGTACCTCTGTCCTTGAAACTGGATCTAGATTTACAAGCTCGACTTCAAGACCTGAAAGTGAAGGTTCGGAGTTGATAAGAAGTACTCCTGATTCAGTCTCTTTTATATACTTAGAAAAATCTATTTTCTTTTCTATTTCTTTTACATTTTCTTCCTTGTCTTTTTCATCTTCTTCGTTTTCTTTATTTTCTTCTTTATCTTCTAAAATCTCGTAAAACAAGTCGTAAATTGAGTCTGCTTCTTTACCAATTCCCAGACCTGTGGTCGTATTGGCCTGAGGATCCATGTCAATTACAAGGACCTTCTTTCCTTCTTTTACCAAGGCCACTGAAAGATTTACTACACTAGTAGTTTTTCCTACCCCGCCTTTTTGATTAAATATTGATACTATCATACTTACCTCTCATTAATGTTATAGCTAGATCAATAGCCCTATTTTTTGCTCTCAACCTAACTCTGTTTCTATCGCCTTTGAAATTATATTCTTTTAGAATGTATTCTCCCTTGTACAAGACTCCAACGAAAACTTTTCCCAGATGGGCATAGCCAGTTGTAGCTATAACTAGGTCTGCCTTAGTCCTTCTATAAAGTCCATCAAGCATTTCCTTAAGAACTTCTCTACTCACTACATCATATTTTTCTATTGTTTCATATGAAACACTTAGCAAATCGTGCTTAGAAGAATTGGCATAGGTAACGTAACTCTCCTTTATAACATCACTAGCTCCATCTATATCTATAATAGAGCTCGCTATTAAACCACCGGTAAAGGATTCTGCAGTTGAAACAAACTCTTTTCTTTCTCTAAGTATGTCTATTAAAACTTCTTCTTTTCTCTTATCTTCAAAAGTTATTACATAATCGCCTAGAGATTCTTTGACCTTATCTATGCCCTCTTCTAAAAGAAGATCAACTTCCTCTTCATTTCTTCCACTTGCAGTTATCCTTAATATACATCCATTATCTGTTGCATAGGGACTAATCGTTGGATTTTTTCCTGAAAGATCAACTCTACTTGCCATATCCCATTCACCAAGAAAGGCAGTCTTTGCTGTGACGGATTTTATGAAAGAATCTTTCATAAGGTGTTTGACGACTTCTTGATCAAACATGTAAGTCATTTCATGAGGTGGACCTGGTAAGAGTACAAACTTAGTCCTATCTGATTCTATTATACAACCAGGTGCTGTTCCCTTTGGATTTTTTAATATTATAGCATCTTCAGGAAATATTGCTTGCTTTTTATTAATAGTTATAGCTTTTTCATCCTTTGAAAAATATTCTTCCAAAGCTCTTAGAGACTTAATATCTACTACTAGCTTAGCTTTCTTTGCCACCTTCATTACGACTTCTTTAGTTATATCGTCATCAGTTGGACCAAGTCCTCCTGTTATAAAAACATAATCGTAAGCACCATCAGATACTTTTAAGACGTCTTCAAGTCTATTGAAGTTATCACCAACTGTAATCATCTTATAGACATTGATTCCCATCTCCTTGAGATGACTTGCTATGTATTGTGAATTTGTATCTACTATATTACCCAATAAAATTTCAGTTCCTACTGAACAAATTAAAGCTTGCATATTTACTCCTTTTTCTACCTTATATTTTACCACAAAAAAAGGGGCTGTTACAAAACTATGAATAATCATCGTACCATCGTTGAGAGGATTCTCTTAGGAAATTTTACCTCTCCAGGCCGGTAGGCCAAGAAAGCCCGCCGGCTCATGGAGGCCGCCTGCCGACTGATGGAGGCTTATAGCCTGTCGGCTCGGTGAGACTTTCCGTGGAGCTTCTTCTACCGATAACGGTACGATTTATTCATTCTGCAACAGTCCCTCAATATAAAAGAAATTTACTTATCTTTTTTGTAAATCAATAGATAATCCTTCTTTTCTAATATCTATCATAAACTTAATGGCAAATACTATAGCTACAATACAAATTACACCCAAAATATCATTATAGACAGGAAATACAGCCACCAGATTATTCACCATATGAACCAAGATAACATCCTTTATATTCCTTCTATAATAATAGATATATCCTAGAACCAAACCGATGAATAAGGTGTTAATCCCTTGGATTAAATTTAGGTGATATATAGCAAAACTAAGTGCCGTAATTATTATCTTTGCTTTAGGACTTTTTTTAACTTCTGCAAAAAGTATTCCCCTAAATAGATACTCTTCTAGAATAGGTGCTAGGATTACAACACTTAAAATCATCAAGGCGTACTCGTAATTATTCGAAAAAGATAAAGCCTGGTTTAAGGTCTCTATTACACTGTTAATGTAAGCATTGTTCTCAAAAAGCTTCATTATCATTGAAATCAATATATTCCCAAAGCCAGCAAGACCCATCCCTATTATTACTAGTTTATAAGAATCCTTCTTTAGGCTTGCAGTTTTTACATAATCTTCATTATACTTATTTCGGTATTTATTAGACCTAGCTTTTACAAAAATCGCCACAAAAATCAACTTAGTAGCTTGCGTTATAATTAGATAGTAAAGAGCTTGGACCTCTCCTAAGACAAGTCCTGAAATAAATCCAACTGCCAAGTCGTAAAGAATATTTACTATCAGAAAAATTACTGCTATCATAAAATCTCCTTGTTTTACATGAAACATCATAGAGGGGATTTCTTTGGTAGATTTTTTCCTCTTGGATATTTCTTCTTTGTTTTTCTTATCTTTTCTACTACTATATTTACCCTTTCATTTCCATCTAAATCAAATCTATCAAGCTTTTTCACTTTCCCACCTAGGATATCTAAGGCATTTTGAGCATCTTCTAACTCTTCATCCGCCTTAGGTCCCTTAAGCGCTATGAAAATCCCTCCTACTTTGAGCATAGGAAGACAATATTCTGAAAGGGTCGCCATATTTGCTACAGCTCTTGATACCACAACATCATATGTTTCCCTCTCTCCTTTGGCGAAGTCTTCTGCCCTAGTGTGTATTGCCCTAGCATTTGTAAGGCCTAATTTATCTATCACTTCGTTCATGAACTTGACTTTTTTATTTACCGAATCAATTAGAGTAAGGTCGATATCTTTTTCAATCCTTAGAGGAATGCCAGGAAATCCAGCGCCTGCACCTATATCAAGTACCTTATCTCCTTCTTTGATGTAATTGAGTACTGTTAATGAATCCTTAAAGTGTTTAGTCTCAATTTCGCTAGGATCTGTTATTGCCGTAAGATTGGTGTGGCTGTTTACCTCTAGCAAATAATCCATATATATTTTATAAGCCTTATCCATCTAGCTCTCCTGTCTTAAGTCTAATTAATAGGACATTGATATCTGCCGGAGATACTCCAGAAATACGAGAAGCTTGACCAATAGATTCTGGTTGAATATCATTTAGTTTCTCAGCTGATTCTTTTTTTAGACCAGGAATTTTGAAATAATCAATATTCTTACTTAGCTTCTTACCCTCTAGCTTCTTGAACTTATCTATATCAGCCATCTGTTTTTTGATATAGCCTTCGTATTTTATTTCAGTTTGAGCTTGTATTTGTTGAAACTTTGGTAGCTTTGGCCTTTCTGGATCGAAGACCTCTAACATTTCATAATCCAACTCAGGTCTTTTTAATAAGTCGTGGAGGCTCATTCCATTATTTAAAGGAGTAGTTCCTAACTCTTCCAACTTTTTGTTAGTTTCCTCTTTTGGAGTTAGCATAACAGTTTTGAGCCTTTCTATCTCCTTATCTATGGCATATCTTTTGTCTACCATTTTTTGGTAT
>NZ_JALEIL010000022.1 GCF_022770135.1 Anaerococcus sp.
ATTAAGATCAAGGCGACTTTTCTAATTATTATAGGAGCCTATTCTATTTTGATCCTTATAATGGCTGGGAAAAAGGATGGAAGTTTATTTGGATTCATCCTAGCTCTATCGACAATCATACTTCTTATAAGTAATATCCTAAGTCGAGGAGTAAGAAAGGATGGCTTTGTCGTAATGAATGGAGCCAGTCCCCTTCTGCTTCTTATAAAGATGAGCGATATCAAGGATATAAGCTTAGATGAAAAGAAGGCAGGAATTAAGCTTACTATTAAGGCGCATGGAACTTATTTTGTCGAATATTTTAAGAAGAAAGACATGAAAAAGCTTGAAGAATTTATTGCGGGCTTACAGAAAAAGTAAGTCTAAAAAGCTAAGTGAATAATAATTTCGCTTTTGGTTATAAATAGACTAGGAGGATATATGAAATTTTTACACACGATGATTAGAGTTAAGGACCTTGATAAGTCCTATAAGTTTTATACAGAAGAGTTGGGTTTTGCTGAAAGTAGGAGAAAGGAATTTCCAGACAAGGAGTTTGACCTTGTCTACCTAAAACTTCCTGCTTCTCCTGACTACGAGTTGGAATTAACTTACAATTACGACCAAGAAGAAGCCTACGACTTAGGAAATGGCTACGGCCACATAGCAATCTCACACCCAGATATCAAGTCTTTTAGGGAAGAGTTAAGCAATAAGGGCTATGAAGTTACAGAGCTTAGAGGTCTAAGTGACAATTCAGACAAGTACTTTTTTGTAATAGATCCAGATGGATACAAGATTGAAATTATACAGAAAAAATAATAAAAAAAGGGCTGACGGATTAAATCTGCTGGCCCTATTTGTATCTTTGAGAGATTTCTCTTAAGGCGTGGATTGCCTTATAGACCTCCTCGCTCGTATTGAAGTAGGAAAAGGAAAATCTCACTATGCCCTGTTTTTCTGTTCCCAAGTGTTTATGAATCAGGGGTGCGCAGTGGGCGCCGGGTCTGGTTTGGATATTGTAGTCCTCATCGAGGATGAGGGAGATTTCATCAGAGGGGATATTTCCAATATTAAAGGAAACTAGGCCTGTCTTAAGCTCGGATGGGTCCTTGGAGTAGAAGATAAGTGATGGAATATCTTCGATCCCTCGGTAGAAGCTACTTGCAAGCTCTCTTACCTTTTTATTTATCTTTCCAATGCCCTCATCTAGGATGAAGTCGACTCCTGCCTTTAGGGCGATTTGACCTAGGAAGTTGGCCGTTCCTGCTTCAAATATTTGGGGAAAGGCAGGGGGCATGGTCTTCCTGAAAGAATCTATACCGCTACCTCCGGCAAAGACTTGATCAAAAGCAAAGTCCCCGTTTTTGATAAGTCCACCCGTCCCACTTGGTCCGTAAAGGGATTTATGTCCTGTAAAGACAAAGAGGGAGTTCTCATATTTTCCCATATTTATATCAATAAGGCCCAGACTTTGGGCAGTATCGACTATCATTATTAGCTCGTTTTCTCTGGCAAAGTCATAAAGCCTATCCAAGTCCTTGCTATCTCCTAGGATATTTGAGGCGGAATTTATTACGAGAAATTTCGTATTTTTTCTTAAAAGCTGGGGAAGGCTCTGGTATCTAAGCTCGTAATCCTCATCAAAGTCCACAAAGGAAATATCAGCCCCAGTTTGATAGAGGGGGCGGAGGATAGAGTTGTGCTCTGTAGTCGACGTAATAACGTGATCTTTCCTATTTACCAGAGACTTGATGGCGAAGTTTAGGGCGAAGGTGGCGTTTGCTGTAAGGAGGATATCTGAGGGATTTTCTATATGGCAAAGTCTTGCAAGTGACTTTTTCGTATCAAAGATTGCCATCATGGAGTTTTGGGCGAGCATGTGGCCCGACCTTGAGGGATTGCCAAATTTACCAGAAGAGATTACTTCAACTAGCTTATCTGTAACAGCCTTGGGCTTGTGGATAGTCGTAGCAGCATTATCAAAATACATAGCTAGAAATCACCCTCCTCCCATTTTCGTCTCTTTTCATTAGGAAAATCCCATCATAGTCCCCTTTTTCTAGAATATCAAGGGCCTTGTCCAGATCTTTTTCGAGGAGTCTTAAGGCATAGCCGCAACCTGCGTCGATTTCTGGAGGCAAGGGGATAAGCCTTGCCTTAGCCAAATCTTTTACCTTATCGAGGGCCGCTGCCGGGTCTTCGAATTTCTCAAAGGAGAAAAGGACGAAAGTTTCTCCTAGCATGGACTAACTGTGTGGTAGCTTCGTAGGATTTCGACGATCTTATACATATTTGTAATCTCGCCTACAGCAAGCTTTTCCTTAAGCTTGTAATTTCCTAGACAAAGGCCGCAAGATAAGATTTCTACACCCTTAGCTTCAAGAGTCTTTAAGTCTTCTATGGTCTTTTCATTTTCTGCTGTGAGGAAAACTCCCCTGTTGTAGAAGATTACTTTTTCTGGAAGCTTATCTTGTTCTGTAAGGGCATAGATGAAACCTTCAAGTAGGCTCCTTGAGAAATCCTCATCGCCCTTGCCCATCCTGTCATCAGAGATTGCTACAACATAGGAAGATGTGTCGATTTTATTTTCATTTTCTGACGCTTCTTCTTTGCTTTGGGCGCCTTTCTTAAGGCTTACCTTGTAGACTCCGTCTTCGATTTTTTCAGTAGATGATTCGATTTTTAGTTCCTTGGCCATCTTGGCGAGGTTTTGGGTTGCTACTTCATTATCTACTAGGATTTCGAAGTCTACTTCGTCTGGATTTTCCTTGATTAACTTCTTTGTTTCAATTACTGGTATTGGGCAAACTTTGCCTAAACAATCAATTTTTTTCATAATAGCTCCTTTATTTTACGATTATCTTGTAAGATCTTTTCTTTTTTACTTGTCCTATTTGATAGATTTCCAGATTATTTTCCTTAAAGTCAGCGATTATCTTTTCTGCTTCTTCTTCGCTTACTGCCACACACAAGCCACCTGATGTCTGAGGGTCAAAGAGGACTTCCTCCATGGCGAAATCATCTATCATAAATTCTACGTCGCCTTCGAGGTAGTTTCTGTTATTTTGTCCGCCAGATGTATAGAGAAACTCACTTGCTAAGTCCTTGGTGGGAGATAGGACTGGTACCTTGTCGCTTTCAAGAATGATAGTAAAGTCATCTCCTGCCATTTCTGAAAGATGACCCAAAAGGCCGAATCCTGTGATATCAGTCGCTGCGTGGATATTGTATTTTACGAAAATATCCCTGGCGTATTTGTTAAGAGTCGCCATCTGCTTTACACAAGTTTCAAAATTATCTTCGCTCACGAGGCCTTGGGCATAGTTTGCTGTAACAAGGGCTGTGCCTATTTTTTTCGTAAGGAGGATCACGTCCCCATCTTTTGGCGTATTATTTTCCCAAATTTCCTTCTTCTTGACCTTGCCAGTGACAGAAAGGCCGTACTTGATGGTCTTATCGTGAATCGAATGACCTCCGGTAAGGCTCGCCTTGGCCTCACTTACCTTATCATTACCTCCACGGAGGATTTCCTTAAGGATAGCGAAGTCCTCTTCTAGGGGAAATGTCACGATATTAAGGGCAGAGATGACTTCACCTCCCATGGCGTAGACATCGCTTAGGGCGTTTGCGGCAGCGATTTGACCGAAAAGATAAGGATCTTCCACCATAGTAGGGAAGAAATCCAGGGTTTGGATCACGCAAGTTTCGCCATCGATGTCGATAATGGCAGCATCATCCTTCTTGTCGAAGCCAACTAGGACATCGCTCCTCCTGTAGGGAGTAATATCCTTTAATAATTTATCCAAATTACCTGCGGCAATCTTGGCATTGCAACCGCCGCATACTTCTAAGTTCTTCATAGGACCTCCTTCTAATATTCTACCGAATATTTTCTAAAAATACATCAAG
>NZ_JALEIL010000035.1 GCF_022770135.1 Anaerococcus sp.
CAGCAGAGATCTTGATGGACGTAAAGGGAAGAGATAGGATAGCTCTTATTACAGATTGTATGTCAGCAGGTGGTATGCCTGAAGGAGACTACAAGCTAGGAGACTTTCCTGTAATAGTAAAAGATGGAACAGCGAGACTTAAGGATGGAGGATCTCTTGCAGGATCTATCCTAAGACTTAAGGAAGCTGTCAAAAATGTTGTAGAATGGGAGATTGCGGATGTCTTTGAGGCCATACAAATGGCAAGCCTTATTCCTGCCAAATCTGTCGGAATCGATGATGTATGTGGGAAAATCCACGAAGGCTATGACGCAGACTTTATAGTCCTTGATGAGAACCTAGACCTTACTGCAACCTTCCTAAATGGAGAAAGGGTATTTGGATGATACTAACGATAACGGCGAACCCTTCTGTAGATATATCTTACCAACTAGAAAAGTTCAATATCGACGATGTAACAAGAACTAACGATATAGAAAAGCACGCTGGTGGTAAGGGAATCCATGTTGGATATGTTCTAAAAGAATTGGGAACTAAGCCTGTACATTCAGGATTTGCAGGGGGAAAACTTGGAGAATTTATAGAAGAAGGCCTAGAAAAGAGAGGCCAAGAGGCAAGATTTGTTAAGATTAAGGGAGATACTAGAAACTGTATAGCCATCCTTCACGAAGGTAAACAAACCGAAATCCTCGAGGCAGGCCCAACTATAAGTAAAGAAGAGGAAGAAGAATTCTTAAATAAGCTTGATCAAATAAGCGAAGGCTGCCATATAATAAATATATCAGGCTCCCTTCCAAAGGGACTTACAAGTGATTTCTACAAAGAGATAATTAAGTATGCAAAAAAGCATGATAAATTTGTCTCAGTAGATACTTCTGGCAAGACCCTTAAGGATATGATCAACGCAGAAGAAAAACCAGATCTTATAAAGCCTAACGAAACAGAAATAGCTGACGTACTAGGCAGAAATATCGAAAAGAAGGACTTGAAGGAAATCTTACAGGAAGAGCCTTTCAAGGACATCCCATATATAATAGTATCTATGGGAAAAGACGGGGCTATGGTTAAGATTAAAGATAAAATCTATAATGCCAAAGTTCCAAAAGTAGAAGCCGTAAACCCAGTAGGAAGCGGTGATTCATCTCTTGCGGGGGCGCTTTTTGCAATAGATGAAGGAAAGTCTGATGAAGAAATAATAAAGACTTCAATGACTTGCGGTCTATTAAACGTTCTTACAGAAGAAATTGCCCATATAGAAATAGAAAAGTTTGACAAATATTTCGAAGAAATAAAAGTGGAGGAAGTATAATGAAAATTTCACAAGAAAAACTAGAAAATCTTAAACAATTAGTAAATGAAGACGGAGCCATAGCAGCCCTTGCCATTGACCAAAGAGGATCAATGGAAAAAATGATGGGTAAAGCTAACCCTGACCTTAACAATGTAGAAGGAATAGGAGCCTACAAGGAATTAGTTTCAAAAGAACTAACACCATTTGCCTCATCAATCCTACTTGACCCAATCTATGGAGAAAAAGGAATTGCAGCTAGGGCAGATAATGCAGGCCTTATCCTAAGCTACGAGCAAACAGGTTATGATGAATACGATGAAGGAAGACTTCCAAGACTTATTAACTTCATGAGCGTACTTAGAGCAAAAGAAATGGGAGCTAATGCTATAAAGACCCTTCTCTACTACGACTGTGATGATGAAGAAGAAACAAATGACATCAAAAGAGCTTGGGTAGAAAGAGTAGGATACGAATGTGAAGGCCTAGGACTTCCACACTTCCTAGAAATCATCACTTATGATAGAAATATGGAATCTGAAAAAAATGCTGAATACGCAAAGGTAAGACCACACAAGGTAAATACTGCGATGAAAGAATTCTCTGATCCAAAATACAAGGTAGACGTTCTTAAGGTTGAAACACCAACCAATATGAACTTCGTAGAAGGACTCGGCAAGGAAGAAGCAGTTTATACAAGGGAAGAAGCAATCAAACACTTCAAAGATCAATCAGATTCAACTAATCTACCGTTCATCTTCCTATCAGGTGGAATTACTGCAGAACTATTCCAAGAAACATTAAGACTTGCCAAAGAAGCAGACTCACAATTTAACGGAGTTCTCTGCGGTAGAGCAACTTGGAAAGACTCAGTAGAAATATATGGAAAAGATAAAGAAGAAGCCAAGAAATGGCTAGAAACAACAGGAAAAGAAAACATCCAAACTCTAAATGAAGTCCTAAAAGAAACAGCTCACTCTGTTTTTGAAAAAATCGAAGAATAAAATATAAGAGTAAAAATAATGCAGGAAGCAAGGAGATTTTGCTTTCTGCATTTTAAGTTAAG
>NZ_JALEIL010000064.1 GCF_022770135.1 Anaerococcus sp.
TCTAAAGAAATTGTATTAATCCTAGAAAAATTATTTTTTAAATTTTCCATATCCATAGGATAGACTGTATTAAACCTATTAGCTACCGCATAGGATATTGAGTCTCTCATAAACTTTTCAAAACTAAGTCTATCCTCTATATCTATCCTCAAATCAGCAAGAGCCAAATTAATATATTCATCTCCATAAATTCGACTTAAAGAAAATATATTTTCATTAAGTGAATCACTAGCTTCAAATGAAAAATCTCTTATTATTTCTTTTAAAGCCTCGTTATGATTTTCGTGGTCAAACTGCCATAAGCTAACCTCATTAATATTCCTATCCATTGATGTGGTCTGACTAACATCAAAAATATATGAAACTTTTTTGTTTATATCACTTCCAACTAAAATTGGAATACCCTTTTGACCCCTCATAACAACTCTGCCAAAATATTTTTTCCACATATCAAAAGTCGCACAAGCTCTAGCTTCAGGTTCTTTGTTATATATGCTTAATTGGCTGGAAAAATCATATTTCTGATTATTGCCTATAACTTTTAAGAGCTTTAAATATTCTTTTTCATCTTGTAAAACTTCATACTTTATAGCTTCTTGTATATTCTTAAAATCATTTACTTGCATTTACCACCTCCTTTACATTTTACATTCTTATATTTTCCTAAAATTAAAAAACTACTAAAAATCTATCACTAGATTCTTAGTAGTTTTTATTTATCATAACTAAGATTGCTTTATATTTTTACATTATTTTATCCTGCTACAGCACACTTTCCAGATGAAATTCCAAGTTGAGCTACGATTCCAGCAACATTGCTCTTAAGTCCATATTTAACAAGTTGCTTTGCTATTATTTCTGCAACCTTTCCCCAAGCTTTACCCTTGATATAGGAAACTAAATCACCACTAGTAAACAACTGATATAAGTCGACTCCAGGAATCATCCCTATAATTTCACCTTTCATACAGTCTACAAATCCGTATGTAGTAATATTATTATGGTCAGATGGATTGAAAGTTTCATTTCTTAAATTCTTTGCTAAATCATCTTCATAATATATTCTCTCTAATCCTAAAATTATATAATTAGATAATTCTTCTCCATACTTATCTTCTAATAGTTGTCTATTTATTGAAAGCTTACCATTTTTATAACTACTAGCTTCTTCAAATATGAACTTCGCTTCTTGTTCTAAAGATTCTTTTGTGTTTCTATAACTAATAGAGTTATCATAACTATAATTATCTGAGCTTGCATATACACTTTGTATGCCAGGAGCTACAGACATAAATGTCATCATTATAGTTAAAAATAATACAACTATCCTCTTCTTTATATCCTTTAATATCATTCCCTTCTCCTTATATTTTTACTTTATATAAAGCAACCTTAATTAAAATTCAATTAAATTTTATTCCAGTCCTTCGCTTCTAATTTTTTCAAATTATCCTTATTAGTTCCAAAAATTGTCCCATTAAAAGGAATTTCATATCCTATCCTTTTTCCAATGTGAACTAATTCTATGATGGCTTTATTATTCTTAACTTCTACATCAAAAGAACTAATTTCATTCCATGGCATAAATAAGAAATCTCTTTTTAAAGAATTGCTTATTTCCTCCTCGTGGATTCCCTTATTTGAAAAATATAGAATAAATGTCCTGTTTGAATCCAATGTATAAAAAAGATTACTTGCTATCAATTTTGCAAGCCCTGTTTTTATGTCATTATGCTTAATTGCTAACAAATGATTATCTAAATTTCCAAATTCATTTTTAATTTTTTCATTTATCTCATTATTATCATTAAATAAAAGTCCCATATTATAACCTCCTTACTTAAAAATAAATACTTCTTTAATATCTTTATTTAATACCTTGCATATTTTATATGCAGTTTCAAGAGTTGGACTTATTGTATTGTTTTCATATGCCATTATTGACCTTCTTTTCATACCAATAGCTTTAGCAAGTTTATGTTGGGATAGTCCAAGCTCCTTACGAAATTCTGCAATTCTATTTTCAATTACTACTTCCATGTAATCACTTCCATATATACTTATAATGCAAATTAATAACATAACAATGACTTTAACATATACGATACAGTCTTCTTATATTCATATTTACATGCCTTTTTTAGTATTTAGGAAATAAACTAACGATAATATTGCACAAACAAACACACATATAATCGCTACATACATGGGTATATGCTTTTTAAAGGCACTATATCCTACGAATATGGTTATTATGGATGCAATTATCAAAATATACTTCAAAATTTTTATATTCATATTCTTATTACTGTGGTGTTATATCAAAAAGTAGTGCCCATGTCATCTCGATATAAACCCCTTTCCCTTTATTATTTGCATCTATTCTTGTAGCAACTAGCCACCAATATCCAGCATCAAATGCTGCTCCACCAGCCACTATTGCTGCACCAGGAAATATCAATGAAGCCATTCCTGCAGCTCCTCCAGCCATTGTTCCTGCAGCTGCTGCTGTGTTTAAGTCACTAACAATACGTTTTGATTCACAATCATTTGCATACCTTGAATATCCCCACCAGTATTGCTTTATACCCGTACTTTTTCCAGGGCAACTTCTATACATATTTTGTAAACTTCTATTATTCTTTGTTATAATTTCTAAATCTGAAGTTATAAAAATATTTCCTAACTTTGCTTCATTATTTAAATTTTCAAGATATAATTTTTGTCCTTCTACCATATCAGAATTATATCCATCTTTAATTGCTTTATATGAATCGAATTTATACAATCCACTTTCAACTTTTATATAAGGTTTAAGTTGCATAACTTCATCTTTACTAAAAACATTAAATTCCTTAGTGTCTATCTCATTAGCAAAAGCATTCGATGTCATGGAAAAAATCATTGTTATAACTAAACTCAAACAAAAAATTTTCCTAATTAGATTTCTAATACCCATTTTATTCATATTTCTTCTCCCAATTAAATTTATAAAATCTAAAGTTCAACTTCTAAATATAGGATAAAGGTATCTCCATTTTTATACCTTTGAAAATTAAAGTATGTCATAACAATCTTATCCCCCTTTAATTATTTATGGTTACATTTATAGTACCATTGTTACATTTATAGTACCACGATATTATTTTTTTGTCAAATCGTTTTCATAGATTTCTTTTATAATAACCATTAAAACATCCACCACAATAGAATTACCGGCCTGCTTATAAAGTTTACTTGAAATACAATTTTTTCTTCTTGGATGTACTTTCTCTAATTTGTCTATATCGCTATCATCAAAACCCATGAGTCTTAGACATTCTCTTTCTGTTAAATACCTATACTGACCATTTCCAATATCTATTATTCCAGAATTAGGTACTCTCATCTGTTTTGTAGAAATAGTATAAGAAAAATCTTTAATCACTTTTAGTCGCCCTCTAAAACTATTATCTAT
>NZ_JALEIL010000037.1 GCF_022770135.1 Anaerococcus sp.
GTGTAGACTATAAGGGCTCCTGTTTCCAAGTGTTCCTTACCATAATCTTCGATAACTTCTGTTCCAGAATATGGCTTGTTACAAATAACCTTCCTTCCAACTCTTTTAGAGTACTCTTCTAAAAAATCTTCTGGAAAGCCATTTGGGAAGGTTGGGAAAGGTTTTTCTGAAATGATGCCTGCCATCTCCCAATGACCTGTAGTTGTGTCCTTACCATTTGATGCTTCGGCAAGTCTTGCAAAAGATCCCAGAGGATTTTCTACATCTTCCTTACAATCAACACCTTCGATATTGAATAATCCAAGTTTTTCTAAATTATCCGCCTTAAATTTATCACTTTTAACAATAGCAGCAAGGGTATTACTACCCTCATCGCCATATTTGTGAGCATCTGGCATTTCTCCAATGCCCACAGAATCTAAAACTATTAAAAATACTCTCTTTTTGCTTTTCATAATGCTTCCTAATAATCTGACTTATTCTCTTCACCCTTGAGCATCTTTATAGCAGAACTTGTTCCTATCCTGTCGCAACCTGCTTCTATAAAGGCTATCAAGTCTTCTTTTGTTCTAACTCCACCAGCTGCTTTTATTTTAACATTTTCTCCAATGTGGTCTTTAAATAGAAGTACATCTTCCATCCTAGCTCCATCTGTTCCAAAACCTGTAGATGTTTTGATGTAATCAGCACCTGCCTTGGTAACAGCTTCACACATAGCTATTTTTTCTTCTTCTGTAAGATAGCAAGTTTCGATAATTACCTTAAGGATTTTATCTCCTACAACTTTTTTAATAGCTCTTATCTCATCTTCTACTTTTTTATAATCTCCATTTTTAACATCTGAGATATTTACAACCATATCTATCTCGCTTGCTCCATAGTTAAGAGCTTGTTCAGCTTCTACTATTTTTGATTCTGTTAGATTATATCCTAGAGGGAAGCCAATTACTGTACATATTGTGAGTTTTTCACCATATTTTTCCTTAACTCTTTTTATATATGTTTGTGGGATACAAACTGAAGCTGTTTGATATTTCACTGCTTCATCACAAAGCTTCTCTATATCTTCCCATTTAGCAAAGGCTTTCAATAAAGTGTGATCAATGTGACTGTATATTTCTTTGTTTTCCATCTTATCTTTCTCCTTATGTGTTAAAGGTTTTCCTCTCGTCTAGACTTGTTTTTCCTTTTGTTAATTATATATTACAACACTTTTGTTACTTTGTCAACATTAAATGTTATAATTTTACCATAATTTTCTTTAGATATCTTCTTCCTCTTAATTTATTTGATATTTATGGTACAATTAATCTAAAGGTGGTTGGAGTATATGGCTAAAAAAGACGAAAGATTAAATAAAATAATAAGCATAGTCAAGAACAAAAATGGTTCTTCTATCAAGGAATTGGCAAACGACTTGTCAGTATCTGAGATGACTATAAGAAGGGATATAAAGATTCTTGAAGATAATAACATTATAGAGGTCTATCATGGGGCGGTTGTTTACAATCCTTCCTTAAACAACCCTACCATATCACAGACCGAGTCAGACTATAATCTAGATCAAAATTTGAAATTAAACAATAGGCAAAAAGACTTAATCGGCATCAAAGCAGCTACTCTTATCGATGAGGGAGATATTATAATAATCGATAATGGAACTACTACCGATAAACTATCCAAGTATATTTCTAATGATATATCCTCAACATGTCTTGTTTTTTCATCAAATAACTTTCTGAACTTGATGTATAAGGATAATATCGACCTAATCCTTGCTGGAGGATATTTTCACCGAAATACTGGAATGTTCGAATCACAAGCTAGCCTAAATGTTATAGAAAATACAAGGGCCAACAAGGTCTTCTTATCAGCTGCTGGTGTACACAAGAATCTAGGTATAACTTGTGCTAATTCCTACGAATTATCTACTAAAAAGATGATTATCAAGAATTCTCTCGAGGTGATTTTGCTCGTAGATTCAAGCAAATTCGATGCAGTATAGGCCGTTCATTTTTGTGAAATTGATGATGTTGATATTGTTGTAACAGATAAAAATATAAAAAAAGAATGGATTAGTT
>NZ_JALEIL010000078.1 GCF_022770135.1 Anaerococcus sp.
CTTGTCAGCATCGAGGATTGTGATAAGAGAAACTTCAGGTATATCAAGTCCCTCACGGAGGAGGTTGATTCCTACAAGCACGTCAAACTCTCCTAGGCGGAGCTCTCTAATAATCTCACTTCTTTCGATTGTCTTAATGTCGGAATGAAGGTATCTGACCTTGATTCCATTTTCCGTAAGGAAGGTCGTAAGGTCTTCTGCCATCTTCTTGGTAAGAGTCGTGACGAGGACCCTTTCCTTCTTGGCAATAGTCGCATGAACTTCTTCTATTAGGTCGTCTATCTGATTTGCTGTTGGCCTTACCTCTATTAATGGATCCAAAAGGCCAGTTGGTCTTATGATTTGATCAACCATCTTGCCATGGGTCTTCTCCTTCTCGTAAGGACCCGGAGTTGCCGAAACATAGACTGCCTGATTGATTAACTTCTCGAACTCATCGAACTTAAGCGGTCTGTTATCTAGGGCAGAAGGTAGCCTAAAGCCGTAGTCAACCAAGTTTTGCTTACGGGACCTGTCTCCCTCATACATTCCTCCAACCTGGGGAATAGAAACGTGGGACTCGTCCACCATTAGGACAAAATCTTCTGGGAAATAGTCGATTAGGGTATAAGGCCTAGAGCCTGCTGGTCTTTGGCTTAAGTGTCTAGAGTAGTTCTCAATTCCAGAACAAAAACCTATCTCCCTTAACATCTCTATATCATACTTGGTTCTTTGCTCGAGTCTTTGGGCTTCGAGGAGCTTATTTTCCGAATTAAGCTCTGCCAATCTTTCCTCAAGCTCTTCTTCTATAGTAACAATAGCCTTTTCTGTCTTCTCACTTGATGTCGCATAGTGGCTGGCAGGATAAATATAGGCGTGGCTAATCTTTGCAGTAACCTTGCCTGTCAAGGAATCAAACTCCGAAATCTCGTCGATTTCATCTCCGAAGAACTCAAATCTAATAGCCTTTTGGTCAAAACCTGCAGGGAAAACATCCAAAATATCTCCCCTACGTCTGAAAGTTCCTCGGCTAAACTCCACATCATTTCTCACATATTGGACATCGATTAGCTTTCTCATCACATCTTCCGGGCTAATCTCCTGACCTGGACGGAGGGATACTACAAGCTTCTGATACTCGATAGGATCTCCCAAGCCGTAAATACAAGAAACACTTGCAACGATTATAACATCACGCCTCTCGAAAAGGGCCATGGTCGCAGAATGTCTCATCTTGTCTATCTCGTCATTGATAGATGAGTCCTTGGCTATATATGTATCCGTAGCTGCCACATAGGCTTCTGGTTGATAATAATCATAGTAGGAAACGAAATACTCGACAGCATTGTCCGGGAAAAACTCCTTAACCTCCGTGAAAAGCTGATAGGCCAAGGTCTTGTTGTGGGCAAGAACTAGGGTAGGCCTTTGGACATTTTGGATAATGTTGGCCATGGTAAAGGTCTTACCAGAACCAGTCACACCACGGAGAATCTGATGATGATCTCCCGCCTCGATTCCCTTTGATAATTTATCTATAGCATAAGGCTGATCGCCTCTAGGTTTATAATCCGATTTTAAATTAAACTTCATAAATCTTCCTTTATATATAACAAAAATTAATAAAATGGCAGAGTGCCGGACAGTCGGGCTTCGATTTTTGAAAAAAATCGAATAAGTGGGACTTATTTGTAAAATAAGTTCCAAGAACTCGAAGAGTTCAAAAGAGAGCTAGTAAATAGCCTTGAGACTTCTCCACTTTCATCCCCCCCTTATCTCGACCTTACCTATTACCCTTATCTCGAGCGGAGCGTAGCGCAGTCGAGAGATCTCAAGAGACTTCTCCACAAGGTCGAAGTAAGGGTAATTGTATATCTAATCACAATCCTTATCCCGAGGCTTCTCCACTTCGGTCGAAGCAAGGGAATGGTAGATATAGGCTTTATCACAAGTCTAAGCATGGTATTGGTATATCTAAACTTTTTAATTCGCACAGCTCTTATCTGGACCGTACTGCTTACCCTTATCCCTAATGGTGCTGGCCACAATGAACGAAGTGAATTGATGGCAGACCTTAATCGAGGCTTTGCGAGGTGAAGAGACGACATTAGTCGGTTCTGAACCCGCAAACTGACACCGAAGGTGGCATCTCGAGCCTGCCGAGAGATCTATAAAATTTACCAACCGTCGAGCGCAGTCGAGGGATCTCGTGGGGCTTCTCCACTTCGGTCAAAGCAAGGGGTGGTGGTTTCGGCTTTACCCTTAGTAGAAATTAGGGTAATCCTATATCTCACATTTGCTCTAACAATAAAGCTCCTCTAGAGGATTACTACAATAATCTCTCCCATTTATATTAATTTAATTCTTACTTAAATATCTTAAAATAACTCTATTCTCGTTATATAAATATACTAAATTTCTTCTAAAATTCAATCCCTATGGAAAGAGTCGGACTTTTTAAAAATCCTGTTGACTTCGCTACCATATATGATATAATATTCATATGAACAGATACTCATATGAAAGGATACACATGAATGATTCTTTAAAAAATATTGATGACACAACCCTAATCGACTTGGCAGATCTATTTAAGGTCTTCGCTGACTCGACTAGGATGAGGATAATGTATAGGTTACTTGCTGGGAAAATGAACGTGGGTGACATAGCC
>NZ_JALEIL010000082.1 GCF_022770135.1 Anaerococcus sp.
TGAAACGAACGCATGGAGAGATCTCATTAGATTTCTCCGCTCACTCCGTTCGGTCGAAATAAGGGTTATTTTGATTTTGTCTACAGTCTGCCTCATTAATTGAGGGAATTCTTTAATGAAATTCATCAGCCAAAATATTCTTAAGAACTTCGGCCTCTTCTGTTGTAAGGGTTATGCCCTTGCTCATTCTTGTGTGATCTTCATTCCAATCACGAATGTCGTATTTTGGATCTCTTTCATTCCAAGAAACAAGGTTAAGCTCCTTGGTCCAACCCTTGGCATTGGTTGAAAGAACGCCAAGATTTTCAACTATATCATATTTAATTCCCGCCATATTTATCTCCAATCTATAATATTTTCTAATTAATACTCTTGTATTATTTTATAGTATTCTTCCTTTTATTCAAGTCTTATTGGAGATCTTGGCTTTAATCTAAAATGATAACTTAGTTTAAATTCTCCTAGATTTTAATAATCTATTTACCTCTTTTTGGATTACAGCATAATCATAGCCCGCATATTCCAATCTTTTTTTTCTAACATTACCATTGCCCCACTTGCCGGCTATTACTTCTTCTGCTACTTTGACAAAGCCCTTGGAGGATACTCCTGTCATTATTAGTGGGTAGTCTCTGTAGAGAGCATTCTTGTCCAAGTCTCCCTTGTAGCCGTAGACTCCTCCCTTGGATGAATATTGCCAAGAATCGTAATGGCTATCCTTGTATTTTGGATAAGGGGCATCTTTTTTCCACTCTGCTATCCAAAACTCATTCTCATCCCTTACTTCCTTAGTCAAGTATTTGTTGGCAAACCATGGATAGGAATAAATCCCTGCCACATAACCATTTCTTCTAATAGCCTTGGTAAAGGCGTCTGCTACGGCAGTAATTTCTTTCTTACTAGCCTTAGTCTGTCTGTAGTTATCTTCTATGTCTATATAAATCGGTAGAGAAACTTTCTTGTTTCTTACTATATTTAGGACGTAATTTGCCTCTTCTAAAGCCTCTTTCTCATTTATCGCCCTTGAATAATGATAGAAGCCCAGAGGAATATCTCTTTTATTTAGCTCGGCATAATGAGTTTCTATTTTTTTATCCTTACTTAGGCTCTTATCCTTTTGTCTAATAGATGTCCTGAGTATTGCCCCATCTACAGAGTTTGCAAGCTTATCGTAGTCAATATTTTTAGGATTTTGATACTCGCTCATATCAACTACCTTCTCATAGACGGCAACTTTTGGATAGATGTCAGACTCATCTAAGCTATTTTGAGCTTCTGGATTTAATTCTTCCACGATTTTATCCACTTCCTCTTCGCTTACTACTATTTCTTCATCCTTATTGTCTTCTGCTTTTGGCTTTTCTATATTGGAATTTGCATTTCCACTATTTGCATTTTCTGTATTTTCCTTAGGTCCTTCCACTTCTTCAAATATCTCATCTATATTAGAATCATCATACATAACAAGGTCAGCCGCATAGGCTATATCTGGAAGCAGGAGGGCCAAGAGTAAGGCAGATCCTACAAGTTTTTTATTAATTTTCATATATCCTCTTTTCATTTTTTTACTTAAGTAAATAATATCACAAACAAGGATTTGAAACAAGAAAAAAGAGGATATTTCTATCCCCTTTTCTCTACTCAAATGTTACATCAAATAGATCTGGTATCTGTGTTGATACTATATCTTTTGTGTATTTTGTATCGATGCATCTATCGAGCACATATTTGATATCATCTCATCATATAAAAGTTAATTTGGATAGAGCAATACTATAAATCTGGAGAAAAAGTTATAAATATAGCAAAATACTTATCAAGAGCAAGACAAACCATATATAATGTAATAAATTGGCTAAAAAAGGTTTAAGTATACAAGACTACCATGGAAACTACAATAAAAATAAGTCTAAATATGAAGCCAAAACCAAACAATTAAGCGGTAAAGAATATGATTATGTTCTTGATAAATTAAGTAAAGAATGGACTCCTGATGTAATATTAGGCAGAGGTGAAATAAAGCTATCAATGAGTTCAATAACACTCTACAGAAGGTTCAAAGATGGAACTTTGTAAGCAAAACTTCTACCAATGAAGGGTAAAAGAAAAAAGAATGTTAGTGTTGAAAAAAGAGGAAAGCAAGCCTTTAAAAGAAGCATCCATGATAGAAAAAATACTATCCAAACTTTAATACTGAATTTGCTCACTTTAAGGGAGATACAATTGTAGAGAAAGATCATAAAAGTTGTTTAATAACCCTAGTTGAGAAAGAATCCAAGGCAATAGTAACCTAAAGCCAAAAAATAGGACAGCTAATAGTATCGAAGAAAGATTATATAAATGGTTAGAACAAATGCCAATAAAATTGGTAAAATCAATAACATTTGACTTTAGTAAAGATTTCTCAAATTAGAAAAATATATGTAATAAGCATGATATATCAATATTCTTCGCAAATTCAGACTGCCCAAGTCAAAGGGGTTAAATGAAAATTCGAATGGGTTATTAAGAAAAGATGGATTAACAAAACAAACGGACTTTATGCTAAAAAGAGAAGAGGATATTGTTTCTATAGCTAGCTACAGAAACAATATCCCAAGAAAGTCTTTGAACTACAAAACACCGTTAGAAGAATTTATGAATTTAGTGTATTCTGTCTAGGTTAATTTGACAATTGAAACAATAAAAAGAAAGAGATGATTTCCAGGGTACTTACATCTCTTCCTTTCTTGTAAAACTATCGATTATTTATAATTTAAGGGTTTTTAAACATTCTATATACTAACAATCATTTTAATTTGGATCTAATCTTAATAAAATAGCATTAATGGCGACTATGACTGTTGACACAGACATTAGGATTGCTCCTAATGCAGGGCTTAATGTGATACCAATAGGAGCCAAAATTCCTGCAGCTAGAGGAATAGCTATAAAGTTATAACCAGCTCCCCAAAAGAGATTTTGTTTCATTTTACGAGTTGTTTTGTGTGCTAATTCAATGAATGATTCAATATCTCCTGGATCGGATTGAGTCAAGATGACATCAGCTGAATCCAATGCCACTTGAGTTCCTGCACCGATCGCTATACCAACGTCTGCTAAGGCAAGAGAAGGGGCATCATTAACACCGTCACCTACCATGATAACTTT